>NZ_ALNS01000019.1:0-86759 GCF_000286655.1 Enterobacter sp. SST3
GCTGTCAACGTCCGCCTTCATCGCCTGTGCATCTTGCCAGATGTCCAGCGCACTCAGCTCGGAGACAGGATTCAGATTGATTTTCTCAAACAGTGAGGCGTATACACCACCCACAGCAGGACGTTCCAGCACCACGCTTTCCCCGCCAGCAATATGATTTTGTACAGACATGAGCATTCCTTGATTAATCCGTTAAAACAGCATGATGGTTAAGGTTGTTTTGAAGCCAGTGCGGACAGTTCATTTCGCAACTCAGCACTAAGCGACTGGTCAACAACGATTTTTTCCAGCTCTTTTCGGAAAGTCTGGTTATCCAACAGGTTAGCTTTGAGATCGCGAAGCAAGTTGCGCATCGCCAGCATCGCCTTCAGCTGCGGAATTTGGGCAGCCACCTGCTCTGGCGTGAAATCTTTCATGCTCTGGAAAGTCAGCTGAATGTTGTCTTCACCACCATCGTCAGACAGTGTATTTTTTACGGCCAGGTTAACTTTTGGGGAATATTCGGAAAGAACGCTATCAAAATTATTTTTGGTGATGTTAATCTTTTCACGCTCAGATATTGTCGCAGATTCCTGCCCGTTGCTGAAATCACCCGTAACAAGCAATTTCAAGGGTAATTCCATTTTCTTGCTTGCTCCGCCAGTATGCAGGTCAAGCTTCAGGTTAATACGTGCCTTAGGCACCTCGTTCTGAAAACTGTCAGCCATCTAATCATCCCTCTTTGTTTTGCTATGCCAACTTCACGGTATCGTTCTTGATGCGCAATAATAGAATAATGATCGGAACAAAATCAAATACACAGATCATTTATCCGATACAAGAATTTTCTTAAGAATTTTCCACTAAGACATTATCGCAAATTGCTCAATCAACTCAGAAAAAGAAACTACTCTTTTCTCACAAATCGAATATTTGTATCGCCGAAGGGATTGCAGCCAGAGAGATATTAATAAAAACCTCTTATTTTGATTTGCATCACGGCACTATGTCAAAAAACAAGAAAGAACTGCAATATTTTATTGCAGTACGATTAAAAGAAGAGAAAAGTGGGTGATAAAAGACGACTATTCCATTGAGGATATGAATAATAAATAAGATTTTTCACAAAGAAAATTCTTATTTATTAGGTAAGGAAGAAATAAACGAGAAATAATTAATTTGCCGTAACTCAACAATGCCATTCTTTTTCGTTACGTCTTCCATCCGATCGCCAGGGCTTCTGCTCTCCGCTCAGTCAGGAAAAACGCTTTCAATGCGACTTTCTATAAAATCTGTAAAATCAAGCACCTCCTTAACTGCCGCTTTTTTAATCAAAAACGAGTAATAGCACATATCGTATAACGGTGCTACATTACGCCGCCCGCCCAAATCAGCAGTGGCCAGGCAACGCCGTAAAGTTCGGTAAAGCCTGCAACCATCACCTTGAAGAACGGTCTTATCGGCACGTCGTATCGCAAACTCTGCGCTACCTTTACAGGCTTCACATAGGTTTTACTATTTTGTCTCAATCCAAATTTCAACGCGCGTTTTTACACCCGCGTTACTGGTTTACATGGTTTGGTCTTGGCGTTCTCTGGCTGCTGGTTCAACTTCCGTACCCTGTCCTGCGTTTGCTGGGGTCGAAACTGGGCAGCGCTTCCCGCTTCTTCCTGAAACGCCGCGAATCCATCGCGCGTAAAAATATTGAGCTTTGCTTTCCGCATTACAATGCCGAAGAGCGCGAGAAACTCATTGCTGAAAACTTCAAGTCTATCGGCATGGCACTGCTTGAAACCGGCATGGCCTGGTTCTGGCCGGATGAGCGCGTCCGCAAGTGGTTTGACGTGGAAGGGCTGGATAACCTTAAACGCGCGCAGATGCAAAAACGCGGCGTGATGGTCGTCGGCGTTCACTTTATGTCGCTGGAACTGGGTGGCCGCGTGATGGGTCTGTGCCAGCCAATGATGGCGACCTATCGACCACACAACAGTCCGCTGATGGAGTGGGTACAAACGCGTGGCCGCATGCGTTCGAATAAGGCGATGATCAGCCGTAATAACCTGCGCGGTATGGTCGGGGCTCTGAAGAAAGGTGAAGCCGTCTGGTTTGCCCCCGATCAGGATTATGGACGTAAAGGCAGCAGCTTTGCGCCTTTCTTTGCGGTTAAAGATGTTGCGACGACCAACGGCACCTTTGTCATTTCTCGTTTGTCGGGCGCTTCCATGCTGACCGTGACGATGGTGAGAAAAGCAGATAAATCAGGCTATCGTCTGCACATCTCTCCTGAGATGGCTAACTATCCTGAAAACGAGTGCGAAGCCGCGGCGTTTATCAATAAAGTCATCGAAACTGAAATCATGCGTGCGCCAGAGCAGTATCTGTGGATGCATCGTCGTTTCAAAACCCGCCCTATTGGCGAAGCCTCGCTCTATATTTAAGCTCTTCAGAAAGGTTAGTTTCGCTAAGAAACTAACCTTTTCAATCACCTGTCATCCGTTAAGAAACCGTTTTTCATTGCGTCGCCCAAAGTGAATTTATTGCGATGCGAAATCAAACTGTCGCCGTTCCACGACACTCGTAAGTGACGGAAATTATTTAAAAAAATCCCTCTTGTCACCCCTCATTTTTAGGCGTACATTAGCGCCGTCTGGCAACAGGAAAGCACAGAATTCTGAGCTGGAGTCAGCGGCGAAACGGGAAAATTCTCATTTCCGCTTTGACCGGATTTCAGTTCTCTATAATCAGGTGGACTCTGTTTTTAAATGCGTACCACAAGATACGCGGAGCGATGAAACGTGAAATATTTCTTTATGGGCATTTCTGTGATTGTTTTAGTCTGGGCCGGAACCTTTGCCCTGATGATCTAGTGAAGAACATGCAGTCAAAAAAACAGGAGCCATTGGCTCCTGTTTTTTTATGTCATGATGACGCGGGATTTTCAGCCACGCTCTTCGAGGAGAGAAGCCCGTCGGCCCGGAACATACTCTTGATGCCCCTCACCGCCTGACGAATGCGGTCGCTGTTTTCAATCAGGGCAAATCGCACATGGGTGTCGCCATAATCACCAAAGCCAATGCCCGGTGATACGCACACCTTCGCATCCTGGAGCAGCTTTTTGGCAAACTCCAGCGATCCCATCGCCGCGTACGGTTCCGGAATTTTCGCCCAGACGTACATGGACGCCTTCGGCATTTCCACCATCCAGCCGGCTTCATGCAAGCCTTTTACCAGCACGTCACGGCGGCGCTTATACTGAGCGGCAATCTCGTGGACGCACTGCTGGTCACCCTCAAGAGCAGCGATAGCCGCAACCTGCAGCGGCGTGAAGGTGCCGTAGTCGTGATAACTCTTAATTCGCGCCAGTGCACTCACCAGCGTTTTGTTACCCACCATAAAGCCAATACGCCAGCCCGCCATGTTGTAGCTTTTCGACAGGGTGAAGAACTCTACCGCCACGTCACGCGCGCCCGGGACCTGCATAATAGATGGCGCTTTCCAGCCATCATACACGATGTCGGCATAGGCTAAATCGTGAACCACCAGCACGTCATAACGCTTCGCCAGCGCGACCACTTTCTCGAAGAAATCGAGCTCCACGCACTGGGCCGTTGGGTTCGACGGGAAACCGAGGATCATCATCTTCGGTTTCGGATAGCTTTCGCGAATCGCACGTTCCAGTTCGTTAAAGAAATCGACCCCTTCCACCAGCGGAACCGAACGGACCTGCGCCCCGGCAATCACCGCACCGTAGATGTGGATTGGGTAGCTGGGATTCGGTACCAGCACCGTATCGCCATGATCCAGCGTAGCCAGCATCAGGTGTGCCAGCCCCTCTTTCGAGCCGATGGTGACAATCGCTTCACTTTCCGGATCGATATCAACCTGATAGCGATCCTGATACCAGCGCGAGATCGCGCGACGTAATCTGGGAATACCGCGGGAGGTCGAGTAGCCGTGCGTATCCGGACGCTGGGCAACCGTGCAGAGTTTTTCAACGATATGCGGTGGTGTTGGGCCGTCAGGGTTACCCATGCTGAAATCAATAATATCTTCGCCGCGCCGACGCGCAGCCATCTTCAGTTCAGCGGTGATATTGAAAACATAAGGGGGGAGACGATCGATACGCGTAAAACGGCGTTCAGGACTGAATTCAGCCATAGATTCCTCAGATTAACGTTAGCGCCCGGACCGTCCGAGCGACGCTGCCACCGATGTGGCGTGCTTAGAAAATAACCTGAAAAAAATCACCCTGTCGAGAGGGAAGTGAAAAAAAAGCGATCGCCTGAAAACCGGAACCCGGCTGTGCCGAAAAGCGGAAGTCCCTGTTTCAGGGTTGGCTTTCTGATAGCTGTTATTTAACAGGATGATATCAAAACAGTTACCTGACGATACGCAGGCTATAAAAAATCAGGATGTGTCCGTTACCCACAGACAATCCCCTTTAGAAATTATGGTTTTTCCTCATTTGATAAACCTGACGGATAGCTGGTCAACACGCGTCAGGTTTTTTATCATGGTTCTTTCCCGTTTTCCCAGGTCTACTCGTGCACGAAATATTCACTATGCTGCTGGCGGTTTTTGACCGTGCGGCATTAATGCTGATTTGCCTGTTTTTCCTCATTCGCATTCGCCTGTTTCGCGAGCTATTGCACAAATCCGCACACTCGCCAAAAGAGCTGCTGGCCGTTACCGCCATCTTTTCGCTGTTCGCCCTGTTCAGCACCTGGTCTGGAGTGCCGGTAGAGGGTTCGCTGGTTAACGTGCGCATTATCGCCGTGATGTCTGGCGGAATTTTGTTTGGCCCGTGGGTGGGTGTCATCACCGGCGTGATTGCCGGAACCCATCGCTACCTGATTGATATCGGCGGCGTCACGGCGGTGCCATGCTTTATTACCAGCATTATCGCCGGGGTGCTCTCCGGCTGGATCAGCCGCAAAATCACGAAAAAACAGCGCTGGCGCGCCGGGATCGTGGCGGGCATGGTGTGCGAAACGCTGACCATGATCCTGGTCGTCGTCTGGGCCCCGACCACCGAACTTGGGCTGGATATCGTCTCGAAAATCGGTATTCCGATGATCCTGGGCAGCGTGTGCATCGGCTTTATCGTGCTGCTGGTGCAAAGCGTTGAAGGGGAAAAAGAGGCCAGCGCCGCCCGTCAGGCCAAGCTGGCGCTGGATATCGCCAACAAAACGCTACCGCTCTTCCGCCACGTTAACGCGGAGTCGTTGCGTCAGGTCTGCGAAATCATTCGCCATGACATCCACGCTGACGCTGTCGCCATCACCAATATTGACCACGTGCTGGCCTACGTTGGCGTCGGGGAGCACAACTATCGCGATAATGATGACACCATCAGCCCAACCACCCGACAGGCGATTAACTACGGTAAAATCATTATTAAAAACAATGATGAAGCCCACCGAACGCCGGAAATCCACTCCATGCTGGTGATTCCGCTGTGGGAGAAAGGCGTCGTGACGGGCACGCTGAAAATTTATTACTGCCACGCGCATCAGATCACCTCCACGCTGCAGGAGATGGCCATCGGCCTGTCGCAGATTATCTCCACCCAGCTGGAAGTATCCCGGGCGGAACAACTGCGTGAGATGGCAAATAAGGCAGAGCTGCGCGCGCTGCAGAGCAAAATCAATCCCCATTTCCTGTTTAACGCGCTGAACGCGATCTCCTCGTCCATTCGTCTTAATCCGGACACCGCGCGCCAGCTGATTTTTAACCTGTCGCGCTATCTACGCTACAACATCGAGCTGAAAGATGACGAGCAGATCGACATCAAAAAAGAGCTGTATCAGATTAAAGACTACATCGCGATTGAGCAGGCGCGCTTTGGTGACAAGCTCACGGTCATTTACGATATTGATGAAGAGGTCAACTGCGTGATCCCAAGCCTGCTTATCCAGCCGCTGGTCGAAAACGCGATTGTTCACGGCATTCAGCCGTGTAAAGGCAAAGGCGTCGTCACCATCAGCGTCACCGAAAGCGGCAACCGCGTGCGTATTGCCGTGCGCGATACCGGCCACGGCATTGATCCAAAAGTCATTGAGCGGGTGGAGTCTAACGAGATGCCTGGAAATAAAATCGGCCTGCTGAACGTGCACCACCGGGTCAAGCTGCTTTACGGCGACGGGCTGCATATTCAGCGTCTTGAACCGGGCACCGAAATTGCGTTTTACGTCCCGAACGAGCGCTCTCCCGTTCATTCGGCAACATCACTGTTGCCCCAGGTGGAGTAACCCATGAAAGTCATCATCGTAGAAGATGAAATTCTGGCTCAACAGGAGCTAACCTGGCTTATCAACACCCACAGCCAGATGGAAATTGTGGGTACCTTTGATGACGGTCTGGACGTGCTGAAGTTTCTGCAGCATAACCGGGTCGATGCCATCTTCCTGGACATCAATATTCCGTCGCTGGATGGCGTATTGCTGGCGCAAAACATCAATCAGTTTGCCCATAAGCCGTTTATTGTTTTCGTTACCGCCTGGAAAGAGCACGCCGTAGAGGCCTTCGAGCTGGAGGCATTTGACTATATCCTTAAGCCTTACCAGGAGTCGCGGATTGTCAGCATGCTGCAAAAGCTGGAGGCCGCGTGGCAGCAGCAGACCGCCCCTGCAAACGCCAGCCCAACGGTACGGGAAAACGACACCATTAATTTGGTCAAAGATGAGCGCATCATCGTGACGCCGGTCAGTGATATCTACTATGCCGAAGCCCATGAAAAGATGACGTTTGTCTATACGCGACGGGAATCTTACGTGATGGCGATGAACATCACCGAGTTTTGCAGCAAGCTGCCTGCGTCGCACTTTTTCCGCTGCCACCGCTCGTTCTGCGTCAATTTAAACAAGATCCGCGAGATCGAACCGTGGTTTAACAACACCTATATCTTGCGTCTGAAGGATCTGGATTTTCAGGTGCCGGTAAGCCGCAGCAAGGTGAAAGAGTTCCGCCAGCTCATGCACCTGTAACAAAAAAGCCCTCTCCTGCGGGAGAGGGCTATGCGTCAGAGGATTTGACCGAGAACCTGACGCAGGTGGGCACCCGACCCCAGCAGGCCTGGGTTATCATGCACGATCAGATAAACCGGAATGTCCTGCACGTAGCTTCTGAAGCGCCCTTTATCCTCAAACCCGCCGCGGAAGCCGGAGGCTTTAAAGAACTCCAGGAAACGCGGCACAATACCACCTGCAATATAAACGCCTCCGAAGGTACCCAGCGTCAGCGCCAGATTGCCGCCGAAGCGCCCCATGATCACGCAGAACAGCGACAGGGCACGACGGCAGTCAATGCAGCTGTCCGCCAGCGCGCGTTCGGTGACGTCTTTCGGCTGCAGATTTTCCGGCAGACGACCGTCCGATTTCACAATCGCCCGGTACAGGTTCACCAGCCCCGGTCCTGACAGCACGCGCTCGGCGGAGACGTGGCCGATCTCCGCGCGTAATTCTTCGAGGATAATGCCCTCTTCTTCGCTGTTTGGCGCAAAGTCCACGTGACCACCTTCACCCGGCAGGCTCACCCAGCGCTGAGCGACATGCACCAGATGTGAAACGCCCAGCCCGGTACCGGCCCCGTAAACCGCAATCGGCTTACCTTCGACCGGTTCAGCGCCGCCAAACTGGATCAGATGCTCAGGCTTCAGCATCGGGATCGCCATGGACACCGCGGTAAAGTCATTGATGATTTCAAGATGCGCAAAGCCGAGGTTTTTTTTCATCTCGGCGATGGAGAATGCCCAGGTATGGTTGGTCATGGCGACCCAGTCGCCGGTTATCGGGCAGGCAATGGCGATGCAGCCATCTTCGACGCTTATCTGATGCTCCTCCAGATAGACGCGGACAACGGCCTCAAGGCTTGGATAATCGAGACCGGAATAGGTTTTCGCCCGGGAAATTTCACCGCTATTTACATCGCATAATGCAAGGCGCGCATTCGTGCCGCCCACATCGCCTACCAAAGCATACTTTGTCATTCTTCTACTGCTCCGCTAAAGTCAGAATAAATCTTTGGGACACTGTAAATTCAAGGCGTGATAACAACAACGACCGGAAGGTGAATGCCCATGGATTATCGATCTTCGTCACAGAATAACTTTACCGTTTCAGCACCTTTTGCACTATTGCCATAAGGCTTAATGTGCAAAGTAACGTAATACCGTTTTGTACAAGGAAATCATCATGCTTCACCCGCGAGCCAGAACCATGCTGTTGCTGGCAATTCCGGCGCTCATCATTGGCGTGGTTTCAAGTCTGGTCCTTATTGTCGTGATGAAAGTCGCGTCGGTGCTGCAAACACTATTATGGAACGCGCTTCCTGCAGGGCTGGGCGTCACCGCTGACTCTCCTGCGTGGATCGTTGGGATGCTGACGTTAACCGGTATTGCGGTGGGCCTGGTGATCCGTTTTAGTCCCGGCCATGCTGGCCCCGATCCGGCACTGGAACCGTTGATTGGTGCCCCGGTAGCCCCCTCGGCGTTGCCAGGGCTAATTATTGCGCTGATTATCGGTCTGGCCGGCGGCGTTAGTCTGGGACCTGAGCATCCGATTATGGCCGTGAACATTGGCCTGGCGGTTTTTCTTGGTTCACGCATTTTGCCCCGCGTTGGCGCGCTGGACTGGACTATTCTCGCCTCCGCAGGCACCATCGGGGCGCTCTTCGGCACGCCCGTTGCGGCGGCACTGATCTTTTCTCAGACGCTCAGCAGTAACAACGACGTCCCGCTGTGGGACAAGCTCTTTGCCCCACTGATGGCCGCAGCCGCCGGAGCGTTGACGACCAGCCTGTTTTTCCATCCCCATTTTTCACTCTCTCTCCCCCACTACGGCCAGATGCAAATCGCCGATATTTTCAGCGGTGCCATCGTCGCCGCCATCGCCATTGCGCTGGGCATGGTGGCAGTATGGTGTCTTCCACGCCTTCACCGGCTGATGCACAGACTCAAACACCCGGTGCTGATTCTGGGGGCTGGCGGTTTGATTCTGGGTATTTTAGGTACGATCGGCGGGCCGGTGACGCTGTTTAAAGGACTGGACGAGATGCAGCAGCTGGCCTTCAGCCAGGTGTTTAGCGTCTCCGACTATCTGCTGTTTGCCGTGATCAAGCTGGCAGCGCTGGTGGTGGCGGCCGCCTGCGGTTTCCGTGGTGGACGCATCTTCCCGGCGGTCTTTGTCGGCGTCGCGCTGGGGCTGATGCTGCACGAGCATGTCGATGCGGTCCCGGCTGCGATTACCGTTTCCTGCTCGATTCTGGGGCTGGTGCTGGTGGTCACGCGCGATGCCTGGCTGAGCCTCTTTATGGCCGCCGTGGTGGTACCGGATACCACCCTCATCCCGTTACTTTGCATCGTGATGTTGCCCGCCTGGCTCCTGCTGGCGGGCAAACCGATGATGATGGCCTGGCGAAACGACAAATGATCAGGCGCTGTTGCGCGCTTCCAGCGCTTTGGTGATTGCCCCCAGCAGCGGAGGGATATCGGCTTTCGGCAGCATCACCTCAATCAGCGAAAGCCGCTCGTGGTGTGCCACTTTCTCAAGGACGTCCGCCAGCTGCTCCGCTTCACTGACCCGCCAGCACTGGGCCTGAGGATCAAGGCTCAGGGCCTGCGGGATTTGCGTCCAGTTCCATAGCGCAATGTCGTTGTAACGCTGCTCAGGCCCGTGGATCGCTCTTTCCACCGTGTACCCTTCGTTGTTCAGGACCAGAATAATGGGGTGTTGTTTATCCCGCAGCATCGAGCCAAGCTCCTGAATAGTAAGTTGCGCAGCGCCATCCCCCGTCAGGA
The DNA here is from genome assembly GCF_000286655.1 of Enterobacter sp. SST3. NCBI lineage: Bacteria > Pseudomonadati > Pseudomonadota > Gammaproteobacteria > Enterobacterales > Enterobacteriaceae > Enterobacter > Enterobacter sp. SST3. The sequence continues at coordinate 9,776 of NZ_ALNS01000019.1, forward strand.
CAATCACGCGCCGGTTCGGGCAGGCCGTTTGCGCGCCAAATGCTGCCGCCAGCGTATAGCCAATCGATCCCCACAGCGGCTGGACGATAAAATTCACGTCAGCCGGCAGACGAAGGTCGATCGCGCCGAAGGCCGAGGTGCCCTGATCCGCAAGAATGATGTCTCCCGGACGAATAAATGTCTGCAACGTTTGCCAGAAATTCGCCTGCGTCAGCGAGCCATCCGGCTGCAGGTAGGCCATCGCGCTTTGAGAAGACTGCGCGGGTGTCTCGTGCACGTGCTGTTTGCACAGTTCCACCAGCGTTTCGATTGCCTGAAGCATAGGGATGCCGGTAAACCAAAGATCACCTACGCGTGAGGCATGAGGCTGAACTTCTATCGTTTGTGCCGGGGTGAGCTGATGCGTGAAGCCGGCGGTCAGGGTATCGGTAAATCGCGTGCCGATGCACAGTACGGTATCCGCCCCTTCAATCGCCTCTTTTACCGCACCGGCGCTCGCTGAACCGCTGTAGGTGCCATAAAATCCGGCGTGACGTTCGTCAAAGATACCTTTGCCCATCAGCATGGTGGCGTGTGCCATCGGCACGTCTTTGACCCATTTTTGTAGCGCATGCTTCAGGCCGTGGCGCAGGACAAGGAAATCGGCCAGCAGCGCAGTACGCTTGCTCCTGGCAAGCTTGTTTTCTGCGGCGTCCCGGAACGCTTTCAGGCAGGCACTATCGGCGTGTGGATGCCTGAGCGTGAGAGCGTTTACAGGGGGAGTGGCGGCCTTTTTTGCCACGTCGGCAGGCAACATCAGATAGCCGGGGCGACGCTCCCGGAGCATTGTCGTTAACACCCGGTCGATTTCATAACAGGCGTTTTGTTCGGTCAGGATCGCCTGTGCAGCAGTGATCGGCTCGCTCATATGATAAAAATGACGAAACTCACCGTCGCCAAGCGTGTGGTGCAGCAGCTCCCCTCTTTGCTGTGATGCCGTACCCGGTGCCCCCACAATATGCAAGACCGGAACGTGCTCGGCGAAGCTGCCCGCAATGCCGTTCATGGCGCTTAACTCTCCTACGCCAAATGTCGTCAGCAGCGCGGCAAAGCCCTTACATCGGGCGTATCCGTCAGCGGCATAAGAAGCGTTTAACTCGTTGGCACAGCCCACCCAGCAGATATCCGGGCTGTCTATCACATGGTCGAGAAACTGCAGGTTATAGTCGCCCGGCACGCCAAACAGATGATCGGCTCCACAATCAGTAAGACGGTCCAGCAGGTAATCGGCGACGCAGTATGGGGTACGCATGAACAGGTATCCTTCTAATGTTGACCTCACCTTGAGTATTAAATAAGCGTGATGGCTGTCCAGAATTGGCGATAAGAAGGGCATGGAAAGAATGCTTTACAAAAAAGGCTGCGCTATGCTGCTTTTTTTCACGAAAATGTAAACGCATACACTGATTTATCACTTCAGCGCCAGAGGTCACGAAAATGGGTTATCAGCCGGACAAAAATCGTTACAGGACAATGGAGTATCGCCGCTGCGGGCGAAGCGGACTCAGGTTGCCTGCCATCTCGCTTGGGCTGTGGCATAACTTTGGTGACGCCACCCTTATCGAAAACAGCCGTCAACTTTTACAGCGTGCGTTTGATCTGGGCATTACGCATTTCGACCTTGCCAACAACTATGGCCCGCCCCCCGGATCGGCCGAACGTAATTTCGGACGTATTTTGCAGGAGGATTTCCTCCCCTGGCGCGACGAGCTAATCATCTCCACCAAAGCGGGTTATACCATGTGGGAGGGGCCTTACGGCGACTGGGGGTCACGTAAATATCTGCTGGCAAGCCTCGATCAAAGCCTGAAGCGCACGGGGCTGGAGTATGTGGATATCTTCTATCATCACCGGCCAGATCCTCAAACGCCGCTGCAGGAAACCATGAAAGCGCTTGACCATGTGGTGCGTCAGGGGAAGGCTTTGTATGTCGGATTATCCAACTACCCGGCTGTTCTGGCTCGCCAGGCGATTGATATCCTTAATGACCTCGGGACGCCCTGCCTGATCCACCAACCGAAGTACTCCCTCTTTGAACGTGCGCCGGAAGCGGGGCTGCTGGACGTGTTGCAGAAAAAAGGAGTCGGCTGTATTCCCTTCTCGCCGCTGGCCGGCGGGCAACTGACCAATCGCTATCTGAACGGCATCCCCGCAGACTCACGCGCGGCTAGCGGCAGTCAGTTCCTTAAACCCGATCAGCTCACCGAAGAGAAGCTGGAGAAAGTCAGGAAGCTGAATGCCCTGGCAGAAAGTCGCGGCCAGAAGCTGTCCCAGATGGCGCTGGCCTGGGTATTACGCCATGAGGAAGTGACGTCGGTGCTGATTGGGGCAAGTAAAGCGGCTCAGATTGATGACGCCGTGGGGATGCTGGCAAACCGCCATTTCTCTGCAGAAGAGTTGGCCCGTATAGACGCGATCCTGAGCAGCTCAATATAACATCACTTTTAGCAAAAAGTGCTCTCACCCAGGAATTCGGAGTTGAGGCGATGATACGACGCTTTACCAACTCGTAAAATTGCGTTAACAGGCCCAACAAAGGCCCCGATCGTGAAGGAGAAAGAGTATGTTCAGGTCACTGATTCTTGCAGCGGTATTACTGGCTTCGGCGCCGCTGATCGCCACTGCGGGCGAAATCACCCTGTTGCCATCAGTAAAATTACAAATTGGCGATCGTGACGACTACGGCAGATACTGGGACGGCGGCTACTGGCGCGACCGTGATTACTGGCATCGTCACTATGAGTGGCGCGGCGATCGCTGGTGGAAACATGATAACGGCAGACACCGCGGCTGGTATAAAGACAGCGCCTATGAGCGCGGTTACCGTGAAGGCTGGAACGATCGTGACGACCGTCGCGGCGGCTGGGGTCGCGGCAAAGGTCATGGTCACGGCCATCATCACTAATCAAAAATCAAAAAGGAGCCTCCACGGCTCCTTTTTTTGTTAAAGACCCAGCGCGGTTCCCACTAACAACCACAGGTTCAGCGCAACGACCACCACCACGATGGCCCACCCGGTTCGTTTCACCAGCGTTGAGTTGACCAGCTCGCCCATCAGGGTTTTGTTGCTGGTAAAGATCAGCAGCGGCACCAGCGCCAGCGCAATACCAAAACTCAGCAGCACCTGGCTCATGACCAGAATTCGCGTTGGGTCGAGTCCCATCAGAATCACCACAAATGACGGCAGCATGGTGACGGAACGACGAACCCACAGCGGAATATGGAACCGGACAAACCCCTGCATCACCACCTGGCCTGCCAGCGTGCCCACCACCGTAGAAGAGAGACCAGCAGCCACCAGGCTAAGGCCAAATATCGTGGCGGCAGCATGGCTCAGCAACGGCTCCAGCGTGAGATATGCCTGGTCGAGATCGGCAATACCGGTATGACCGTTAAAGTGGAAAGCTGCGGCTGCAGTAGCCATCATCGCCAGATTGACAAACCCCGCGATGGTCATGGCGATCGCCACGTCCCACTTGGTGGCGGAGTAACGTTCTTTACGCGTCCCACCGTGGAGATGCTGAGTCAGCGAGGAGTGGAGATAGATCACATGCGGCATGATGGTCGCCCCCAGCACCCCGGCGGCCAGGAACACCGCTTCCGAGGTCGGCAGGCTTGGGATCGCCATTCCTTTACCGAGCTGCGCCAGATTCGGCTGTGAGAAGATTAGCTCAACGATATAGGCCGCCGCGACAAACAGCAGCAGACCGCCAATGACCTTCTCCAGCGGCTTTTGACCCCGACGCTGCAGCATCAGGATCAGGAACGTGGCAATCCCGGTGAGGACCGCCCCCTGCAACAGCGACACACCCAGAATCAGCTTAAAGCCGATCGCTGCGCCGATAAATTCAGCAAGGTCAGTGGCCATGGCGATGATTTCAGCCTGAACCCAGTAGAGCCAGACCGCGGGACGCGGATAATGGTCGCGAATTTGCTCCGCCAGGTTTTTGCCCGTCGCAATCCCCAGCTTTGCGGAGAGCATCTGAATCAGCATTGCCATCAGGTTTGCCCAGACGACCACCCAGAGCAGCTTATAACCGAAGCTGGCCCCGGCCTGAATATTGGTCGCAAAGTTACCTGGATCGATATAACCAATGGCAGCGATGAACGCAGGTCCCATTAATGCGAACCGCAACTTGCGCGCTGCTCTGCCACTGCTACCCTCTACGCGACTGTTTGTCATTTCTGCCTCTGAAATATAGCCTTTGCTATGTTTAATGCTATCAAAATGAGAATGATTATCAAGATCATTTATGAAGTTTGCAGTGATTTCTCTGATAGCTTTGAACGATAGACGGGCGGGTAAGTGGGGCGATCTAACCGAAACTGAAATCGCGCATGCTTTTGTGAAGACTAGCACACAAACTTAACTTTTCACTCATTTACCTAACATAACAAAAATGTATTGTGGATCACTATTTTTGAGACTCGTCACAGGATGTAACTATAGTGTGTCCTCGATCTCGTTTTCTTTTCGCTTGTTACATAGAATGTGCACGAAAATTAAACCTGCCTCATATTTGGAGCAAATATGGACCGCGTCCTTCATTTTGTCCTGGCACTTGTTGTCGTTACTGCACTCGCATTGCTGGTCAGCACAGACCGCAAAAAAATTCGTATTCGTTATGTTGTCCAACTGCTGGTCATTGAAGTTTTACTTGCGTGGTTCTTCCTGAACTCCAACGTAGGCCTCGGCTTCGTGAAAGGCTTCTCCGAAATGTTCGAAAAACTGCTCGGATTCGCCAATGAAGGGACCAACTTTGTCTTCGGTAAAATGAACGACGAAGGTCTGGCGTTCTTCTTCCTGAAGGTTCTCTGCCCTATCGTCTTCATCTCCGCGCTGATCGGTATTCTGCAGCACATTCGCGTTCTGCCGTTCGTGATTCGTGGAATTGGTTTCCTGTTATCCAAAGTGAACGGCATGGGTAAGCTGGAATCCTTTAACGCCGTCAGTTCCCTGATCCTCGGTCAATCTGAGAACTTCATCGCGTATAAAGATATTCTCGGCAAGATGTCCCGCAACCGCATGTACACCATGGCGGCAACCGCAATGTCTACCGTTTCCATGTCTATCGTGGGCGCGTATATGACCATGCTGGAACCAAAATACGTGGTGGCTGCGCTGGTACTGAACATGTTCAGCACCTTTATCGTTCTGTCGCTGATCAACCCGTACCGCGTTGACGCCAGCGAAGAGAACATCCAGATGTCTAACCTGCACGAAGGCCAGAGCTTCTTCGAAATGCTGGGTGAATACATCCTGGCCGGTTTCAAAGTCGCGATTATCGTTGCCGCCATGCTGATCGGCTTCATTGCGCTGATTTCTGCACTGAATGCCCTGTTCGCCGCGGTGCTGGGTATCTCCTTCCAGGGCATTCTGGGCTACATCTTCTACCCTGTTGCATGGGTGATGGGTGTTCCGGCTCACGAAGCGCTGCAGGTGGGCAGTATCATGGCAACCAAACTGGTTTCTAACGAATTCGTTGCGATGATGGATCTGCAGAAAATTGCCAGCACGCTTTCTCCGCGCGCGGAAGGTATTCTCTCCGTGTTCCTGGTCTCCTTCGCGAACTTCTCGTCTATCGGTATCATCGCCGGTGCGATTAAGGGTCTGAACGAAGAGCAGGGTAACGTGGTTTCTCGCTTTGGCCTGAAGCTGGTTTACGGCTCTACGCTGGTGAGCGTCCTGTCCGCATCCATCGCGGCACTGGTTCTGTAACGTTTACCGTTAAACAAAAACCGGGAGCCTGGCTCCCGGTTTTTTTATGCCCGCAATTCTTCCAGCGGTTTGGGTTTGCCTATCAGGTATCCCTGCAGGTAATCCACACCAAAGCGAAGCAGCATCTCCCGCTGGGCCGGCGTTTCGACGTATTCCGCGACGACGCACAGCGATTTTGCCTTCGCCAGATTACACATCGACTGGACGATCATTGCATCCATGTCGTCTGTACAAATGTCTTTCACAAAGCAGCCGTCAATTTTAATGATGTCCGCCTGCAGGCGTCTGAGGCGCTCGTAGTTGGCGTAGCCAGTACCAAAATCATCTATGGCGATTCGGAAACCGTAATCCCGCAGCTGCTGAATATTGTTGATACTTGTGCCTGAATTTGAAAAAGCCTGCTCCTCGGTGATCTCAATCACGACGGCCTGAGATGCCACGCCGTACCGTTCAAACAGCGCGCAAATCTCGGTCGCCACCTCTTTTTGCATCAGCGTGAGCGGCATCAGATTGACGGAGAAACGGGCGCCAGCCTGTGTTGCAGGGTGATCGCGCAGCCACAGCAGTAATTTCTCCATAATGCACATATCAAACCGATGACTGAGGTTGAACTGGGCAATCAGCGGAATAAAGCGGTCAGGGGTGAAGATCTCGCCCTCGCTCTCCATACGCGCCAGGATTTCGTAATACCCGCTCCCGTCCGCCTTCTGGATCGGTTGCGCGTATAAATGGAACTGCCCCGCCTCAAGGGCATGCTTAATCCGCGCCAGCATCAGGACACGCTCTGTCGTTTGTCCTGATGCCGCCTCAAGGCTATTCGTGAGCGCGAGAACGTTTTGCTCTCCGCAGGCCTGCTCTGCCAGCCAGCTCAGCTGTCCCAGGGTGTGATGCAGCTTTTCGCCGTTTTCGACCATTCCCCACGATGCGCCAAATTCAATATCCAGCCCGGTGTTGTTCCAGAAAATCTTACGGCTGTTCAGCCGATCGACCATATGCTGGAGACGCTCGGCGGTTCCCGGCCCCAGTAATACCAGCACCAGTTCGCTTCCCGGAAGCTGGAAGAGCGTCTCATCTTTCTGCAGAAGTGGCTGTAGCGACGTGGCGATCGTACGTTTGCAATGGACCCGCATGATAATCCCGTAGTGGCGGCTCAAAAACTCCAGGTTATCCATGCGCAGAATGCACACTTTGGCATCCGGGTGAATCTCAAGATAATCTTCCAGCGCACGAATATTGGGCAAACCGGTAAGGGGATCGGTAAGCGCCCTGCCCTGCCAGCCCCGCTTCAGCCACTCGCTGCGCTGGTAAATGCGCGACATGTAAAGCAAGCAGATAGCGAAAGAGATCAGCACTGAGAGGATAAAGGAGAGAGAATGGCCCGATTCGACCCCGTTCAGGAAGTTGTAGTTGTAGGTCAACAGCAGGAGCGCTGAGGTGGCCCACAGCAGAGAAATCAACGCATAGGTCAGGCGGCTTATTGCCAGGGTAAATAGAATAAAAATCAGCGGCATCAAATAGCCCGCAATGACCGGTGATTCAAAAGGACCACATAAAATGATGAGAATGGCGCCTAAAAGCATCAGCCAGACAAAAATATATAATGGATTCTTGTGATAAAACACGGGCTTCACGCTTCGCCGCCAGAAGGTGACGGCATAACGAGGATTAATTATCATTCTTAATGGGTAATAGAACATCATGGTAAAAATCAGCCCCGCGCATATCAGGCTTTGAATATCCACAACATTATAAATTACCGTCCCTTCGCCGAAATAGGTTGATATAGTCACCGGAAAATCAAACAAATAGCCTGCCATATACATCGACAGCTTAATACCAAATGGCACAATAAAACCGAGCCAGAATATACGTAACCCGATGTGCTTGTTAGGGATGGAGTGGCGCCAGCGCTTGCCCAGCATGAGGCGTAGCAGACCGCAGGCCGCGAACAACGCAAAGGTCTGACAGAACAGCAAAACTGAATATTGTAGCGGCGCTAAATTAATATAGAATAAATTAGTGACAGTAAAACCTAACAAAATGGGAAGAATAGCCCTGCGCCCAAATAGCAGAATTACCGCCAGCATCACGCTGAGCGGCAGCCATGCTAAATAAACGTCATGACCATTAACAATTGCGCGTGGAGAGAGATAACGGGAGACAGGTACCGCAATCAGACAAAGTGTCAGGGCAATTATAAATATCTTTACATTATTGTACGTTTTTCTATTCATTAAGCTGATGAGTATATTATCCGTCTGAATCATTGACCGGATGGATAATAGGTTTATTAATTGCACGAATCAAGTTCAAGTCTATTTATAGACACGTTTATTGATTTCGATTGAGGTGAGGTATGGGAATACCTTCTTTTTGATAACAAAAACCAGTGGCGGGCGTTACAAACAGATAAAAAAAACCCTCGTCATTTGACGAGGGTTTACAATTTTGGTGGAGCTAAGCGGGATCGAACCGCTGACCTCTTGCATGCCATGCAAGCGCTCTCCCAGCTGAGCTATAGCCCCACATGTGACTTTACTGACCGCACTCTGTTGGGTTCAGAGTTTGGTGGAGCTATGCGGGATCGAACCGCAGACCTCCTGCGTGCAAAGCAGGCGCTCTCCCAGCTGAGCTATAGCCCCATCGTAAAGCTGTCATGTTGACGGGCGGCATAATATGAATTCCGCTGCGGAGTGTCAACGGCAAAATCAATGACCGCCGTTCGATCGCCGAAAAATCATGCAAATGAATCACTTTGCGAGCGTGCTCGTAATCAGGAGTTAAGCCTGTCACGTTTTCATGTAAAACGGTGCTATAAAATGAGCCGTTAATTAACCCCACTGATATTCAGGAAATTGCATGATCAAGGAACGAATGACGCCAGAAGAGTTAGCCCTGCTCACTGGCTATAGCCGACAGACCATCAATAAATGGGTACGCAAAGAGGGTTGGATTACGTCACCAAAACCTGGCGTTCAGGGCGGGAAAGCGCGACTGGTACATGTGAACGAAAAAGTTCGCGACTTTATCCGCAGCGCACGTCGGGCAAGCGAAACGTCCGATATGGCAGAAGGTACCAGCCATAACAGTTCGCTTCACACCCTACTCCTGACGCTGGCTGATGAAATGACGCCGGAAGAGCAGAAACAGATGACATCGCTGTTACTGCGGGAAGGGATCACCGGATTGTTGCAACGTTTAGGGATTCGCGATCGGGACTGATATGAAAAAATTACGGAGCAAAATGACCACGGAAGAGCTGGCGGAGAGTTTGGGCGTTGCCAGGCAAACGGTTAATCGCTGGATTCGCCAGCAGGGCTGGAAAACAGAAGGACTCAATGGCGTGAAAGGCGGTCGCGCGAGGCTCATTCATATCGATGCGCGCGTGAAGGAACATATCATGAGTCTCCCGGCGATTCGCAACCGTCAGGCGGTTTACCATCTCGCGGAGGCCACTTCCGCCTACAATGCCCCCTCTGCAAACCTGTTTCCGGGCATAATTGAGACGCTGGAGAGTATGACTGCAGCAGAGCAGAAGCGTCTGGACACCTTCCTGAAGCGCGAAGGCATTCACGGCTTTCTTAAGCGTCTGGGTATTGCAGAAGAAGAAGCATAAAAAAAAACGGCAGGTTCCCCTGCCGTTTGTTTTATCTGAGACGTTATTACTGCTGATTTTCTCGTTCAGCGATAAAGTCCAGAGCCTTGTTAATGCGCGCTACGCTGCGTGATTTGCCGATAGCATGAACCGTTACGTCCAGCGCCGGAGACTGACCCGCACCGGTCACCGCAACGCGCAGTGGCATACCGACTTTACCCATGCCGACTTCCAGCTCGTCCGCCGTCGCCTGAATGGCGTGATGCACATTCTCTGCGGTCCACTCGGTAATAGCAGCCAGCTTGTCACGCACCACTTCCAGCGGCTGACGCGCAACCGGGCGAAGGTGTTTCTTCGCGGCGTCCGCATCAAACGCATCAAACTCTTCATAGAAGTAGCGGCAGCTTTCAGCAATCTCTTTCAGCGTTTTGCAGCGCTCGCCGAGCAGTTTCACCAGATCCGCCAGCTCAGGGCCTGTGCGGGTATCAATATTTGCCTGCTCAATGTGCCACTGCAGATACGTCGCCACATATTCTGGCGGCATGGTATTGATGTAGTGATGGTTCAGCCACTGGAGCTTGTCGGTGTTGAACGCGCTGGCGGATTTGCTGACAGAGCTCAGAGAGAACAGTTCGATCATCTCTTCGCGGCTGAAGATCTCCTGGTCACCGTGAGCCCAGCCCAGACGCACCAGATAGTTCAGCAGCGCTTCTGGCAGATAGCCGTCGTCGCGATACTGCATCACGCTCACCGCACCGTGACGTTTAGACAGCTTTTTCCCGTCGTCGCCGTTGATCATGGAGACGTGCGCATAAACAGGCACAGGGGCGTTCAGCGCCTTCAGGATGTTGATCTGACGTGGCGTGTTGTTGATATGGTCTTCACCGCGCACAACGTGGGTAATTTCCATATCCCAGTCGTCCACCACCACGCAGAAGTTGTAGGTTGGAGAACCATCGGTACGACGGATGATCAGATCGTCGAGCTCCTGGTTGCTGAATTCGATCGGGCCACGGATCTGATCGTCAAAGATCACAGACCCCTCTTGCGGGTTAGCAAAACGCACAACGCAAGGCTCATCTGCAGCATGCTCGCTGTGGTCGTGGCGGCAGCGGCCGTCATAACGCGGCTTTTCACCGTTCGCCATCTGCTCTTCACGCAGCGCATCCAGACGCTCTTTGGAGCAGTAGCACTTATACGCCGTGCCCGCGACCAGCATCTCATCAATGACGGCGTTATAGCGGTCAAAGCGTTTGGTCTGGAAGTAGGGACCTTCATCCCATTCCAGGTTCAGCCAGTTCATCCCATCCATAATGGCTTCAATTGCTTCTGGCGTGGAGCGCTCAAGATCGGTGTCTTCAATACGCAGCACGAACTCACCTTTGTTGTGGCGTGCGAAAAGCCAGGAATAGAGAGCGGTACGTGCACCACCGACGTGCAGATAGCCTGTCGGGCTCGGCGCGAAGCGAGTTTTGATTTTCATGAAATGGCCTTACGTTATAAAGATGCCGGCAATCGGCAAATCCTGGGGAAAAAACAATGGGCAATATTCTATCACTGTGCGGCGATTCCTCAATGTTGTTCCCTGAATCGGGCCCGAGTTTGCGATTTTTGTTTAGAAATCATGCGCCACTGCCCGTTTCGCGATCGTTTTGCTTAATTTTACGACGAACGAATAAAAACTTTAGAAAATGCGTTGACTCATTTTCAACTCTCCCTATAATGCGACTCCACACAGCGGGGGTGATTAGCTCAGTTGGTAGAGCATCTCCTTTACACGGAGGGGGTCGGCGGTTCGAGCCCGTCATCACCCACCATCTACTTCGGTAGACTCGCAGTGTAGATAAGGATTGAGATTGGGCGATTAGCTCAGTTGGTAGAGCATCTCCTTTACACGGAGGGGGTCGGCGGTTCGAGCCCGTCATCGCCCACCATTCTCATCTTATCGCAGCAGTTCCGAAATGGGCGATTAGCTCAGTTGGTAGAGCATCTCCTTTACACGGAGGGGGTCGGCGGTTCGAGCCCGTCATCGCCCACCATTTCGGGTCGTTAGCTCAGTTGGTAGAGCAGTTGACTTTTAATCAATTGGTCGCAGGTTCGAATCCTGCACGACCCACCAATGTAAAAAAGCGCCCTAAAGGCGCTTTTTTGCTATCTGCGATATAAAAAATGTGAACCTGCCGCATTTTCCTCAAGCTAATCCCGTCGGTGCCGATACCTCTGTTTTATAACGCGAGGAAAAAGTATGACGACCATTCAGGCATCAACCCAACCTATTCAAACCAGCGGCGGGAGCGGTACTTCCAGCAGTAACGATATCGCCGCGCAAATCAGCCGCATTCTCGATAAGATCAAAAAGCTAACTCAGCAGCTAAAAGAGCTGGCGAACAGTCCCGGCAGCACGGAAGATAAGAAAAAGCAGCAGGAACTGATTCAGACCCAGATCAAAGTGCTGCAGGCGCAGCTCGCCGCACTGCAGCGCCAGCAGGCCGAAGAGGCCCAGAAAAAGCAGGATCAAAAACTGGGCAAAGTGGAAGGTGTGAATAGCCCATCAGACAATAACCAGATTGATATCTACATCTGATCTTCTGAAGCGTTAAACAGTGGATCGCGTATGCGGGCCTCGGTCAATCGCTGTGCCTGGATACGCACCACTTCCCAGATAGCCTGCGCCGCCCCCGAGAGTGAACGATTTTTTCGCCGCACCAGCATTAGCTTTCGTTCGACAACGGGCGTCAACCGCTTCACGGCCAGTCGACTTCCCTGAGGCAGGGGAAGCGCCAGGGCGGGCAACACGCTGATGCCGATCCCGGCTTCCACCATGGGAAACAGCGTTGCCGGGTGGCCAATCTCCTGCACGATCGCTGCCTTTACCCCCTGATTCATCAGCGCGGAATCAATCAGCGGGCGGCTGCCCGAGGCATAATCTTGTAAAACCAGGTTTGCGCCCTGCAGTGACTGCCACCTGACGTCAGGCAACGCGGCCAGCGGATCGTCGTCACGGCAGAGCAGCAAAAAGGGCTCCGAAAGTACGCTTTCGCACTCCAGATCGCTCACCTGGCCGGGATCGATAACAATACCAAAATCGACATCCCCCTGGCGGATGCTCTCCAGTACCCACTGCTGTGGCCGGTCATGCAGGACAAAGTCAATGTCCGGGTAGCGATGGTTCCCCTCGGCAATACACTGCGGGATAAGGTGTGCAGATATCGTCTGGCTGGCCGCGACCCGCACGGTACCCGAAAGCTGCTGCCCCAGCCTCCCCACGTCTCTGAGCGTGCTGTTCAGCTCATCCAGCAGCCGTTCAAGGCGCAGAGCAAGCTGCTGCCCGGCTTCGGTCAACACCACTTCGCGCGTGGTGCGGTCAAGCAACCGGACGCCGGTCTGATTTTCCAGTTCTTTCACGCTGTGGCTGACCGCCGACTGGCTCAGGCCAATCATCTCCCCTGCCCGGCTAAAGCTGCGGGCATTGGCGACGGTAACGAAAATGCGGAGCTGGCGTAAGGAATAATTCATCTGTTTAATTCATGAATGGATGCAATAAATCAATTTTATTTCTCAAATGGAAAAAAGCACAATAGCGACATCTGTTTTCAGGAGTCATTATGAAACTATTTCGTATTGTTGATCCGTTTACGCTCACCCTGGTCGTTACCGTTTTACTGGCCTCGTTCTTTCCCGCTCGCGGCGGGTTCGTTCCGTTCTTTGAAGGGCTGACGACGGCCGCCATTGCACTGCTGTTTTTTATGCACGGCGCGAAGCTGTCCCGTGAAGCGATTATCGCAGGGGGGAGCCACTGGCGGCTGCATCTCTGGGTAATGTGCAGCACGTTCATTCTCTTCCCGATCCTCGGCGTGCTGTTTGCCTGGTGGGCACCGGTTAACGTCGACCCGGCGCTCTATACCGGTTTTCTGTATCTCTGCATTCTGCCGGCTACCGTGCAATCCGCCATTGCCTTTACCTCTCTGGCGGGAGGGAACGTTGCGGCCGCCGTCTGCTCGGCATCCGCATCCAGCCTGCTGGGGATTTTCGTCTCCCCGCTGCTGGTGGGCCTGCTGATGAACATGCACGGCGCGGAAGGTAACCTTGAGCAAGTCGGCAAAATCTGTTTGCAGCTGCTGCTGCCGTTTGTGCTGGGGCATCTCTCGCGTCCGTGGACGGGCGCATTTGTGGCAAAGCACAAGAAATGGATTTCAAAAACCGACCAGTCGTCGATCCTGCTGGTGGTCTATTCCGCCTTCAGCGAAGCGGTCGTGAACGGGATCTGGCATAAGGTGGGCGCTGGTTCGCTGCTCTTTATCGTGGTGGTCAGCCTCATCCTGCTGGCAATTGTCATTGCAGTAAACGTCTTTGTGGCACGCAAGTGCGGCTTCAACAAAGCGGATGAAATTACGATTGTGTTCTGCGGTTCGAAGAAGAGTCTGGCAAACGGTATCCCGATGGCCAACATTCTGTTCCCGACCTCGGTGATTGGAATGATGGTACTGCCGCTAATGATTTTCCATCAGATCCAGCTGATGGTCTGCGCGGTGCTGGCGCGTCGCTACAAGCGCCAGACGGAAAAACTGGCGCAGGAAGGGACCCGCGCCGCAAAGGCTTAAGGACGTTTCAGGGGCTGCACCAGCTGGGTCAGCCCCTCGGTTTTGATCAGTAACGCAATCGCCATCAGCTCGCCCAGTCGCCCTGCCGGGAATTCATCCTTACGGGCAAACCACAGCAGATACTCCTCCGGCAAATCAATCAGCCTGCGGCCCTTGTATTTACCGAACGGCATCTCCGTATTGGCGATCTCAACGAGCTGCTCTTTCTCCACGTTACTCTCCTAACAGACGCATCATTTCTGCTTCGTCGATAACCTCAATGCCCAGCTCCTGGGCTTTCGCCAGCTTGGAACCGGCGGCTTCCCCGGCGATCACCAGGTCGGTTTTCTTCGACACGCTGCCCGCCACTTTAGCTCCCAGCGCGACCAGACGTGCCTTTGCATCATCACGGGATAGCTGGCTCAGGCTGCCGGTCAGCACCACCGTTTTACCGGCGAACGGGCTGTCGATCTCTTCGGCGTTGACGACGACCGGCGCAGGCCATTTGATGCCCTCTGCCAGCAGTTGGCCGATGACCTCGCGGTTGCTCTCTTCGGCAAAGAAGTTAAAGACGTGCGTAGCGACGACGATGCCGACATCCGGGACTTTCTGTAGCTCCTCGATGCTTGCCTTTTCCAGCGCCTCCAGCGTACCAAAGTACACCGCCAGCCCTGCTGCCGTCGCTTCACCCACTTCACGAATGCCCAGCGCATAAAGAAAACGGGCGAAGGTGGTCTCTTTTGCCGCTTCCAGCGCGTTAACCACGTTCTGGGCTGACTTTGGCCCCATGCGATCCAGACCGGTTAGTTTACCTGCGGTCAGCCTGAAGAGATCCGCTGGCGTGTGGACGTACTCTTTCTCAACCAACTGATCGATAATCTTGTCGCCCATACCGTCAACGTCCATTGCGCGACGGGAGACGAAGTGCTTCAGTGACTCTTTACGCTGCGCGCCACAGATTAAGCCGCCCGTACAGCGCGCCACCGCTTCACCTTCTACGCGCTCGACGTCCGAGCCGCACACCGGGCAATGGGTCGGGAAGACAACCTCGCGCGTATCGTCAGGACGTTCTGACTCAACGACGTTAACCACCTGCGGGATCACATCACCCGCGCGGCGGATCACCACTTTGTCACCGATACGCAGGCCCAGGCGTTCGATCTCATCGGCATTATGCAGCGTGGCATTACTCACCAACACACCCGCCACCTGCACGGGCTCCAGACGAGCGACCGGGGTAATGGCCCCCGTACGTCCCACCTGGAACTCCACGTCGCGGACGAAGGTCATCTGCTCCTGAGCCGGGAACTTAAACGCCACCGCCCAGCGCGGCGCGCGCGCCACAAAGCCCAGCTGCTCCTGCAGCGCCAGCGAGTTCACCTTGATGACCACGCCATCAATATCAAAGCCGAGCGTCGGACGGTCCGCTTCCACCTTGTGGTAGAACGCCAGCACCGCTTCCGGCGAGTCGCAGAGCTGAACGCGGTTGCTCACCGGCAGGCCCCACGCCTTAAACTGCAGCAGACGCCCGAGATGGGTATCCGGCAGCTCGCCGCCCTCCAGAATACCGACGCCGTAGCAGAAGAACGTAAGCGGTCGCTTCGCGGTGATGCGCGGATCAAGCTGGCGCAGCGAGCCCGCCGCCGCGTTACGCGGGTTAGCAAACACTTTCCCGCCGGTGCGACGTGCCTCTTCGTTAATTTTCTCGAAGCCCGCCTGGGGCAGAAACACCTCGCCGCGCACTTCCAGACGTGCAGGAATATTGTCACCCTGCAGCTTCAGCGGGATCGCGCGAATGGTACGCACGTTGGTAGTGATGTCTTCGCCCGTCGTACCGTCGCCACGCGTCGCGGCACGCACCAGCACGCCGTTTTCATAGAGAAGACTGACCGCCAGGCCATCCAGCTTCAGTTCGCAGCACCAGGTGAGAGCGTCGCTGCTTTTCAGGCGATCCTGCACGCGCTTGTTAAACGCGAGAAAGCTCTCTTCATCGAAGACGTTATCCAGCGACAGCATCGGTACTTCATGACGCACCTGGCTGAAAGCGCCCAGCGGCTCAGCGCCGACGCGCTGGGTGGGGGAATCCGGTGTAATGAGTTCAGGATGCTGCGCCTCTAATTCGCGCAGCTCGCGCATCAGGCGATCATACTCCGCATCCGGGACTTCCGGCGCGTCCATAACATGATAGAGATATTCATGATGGCGAAGCGTGGTTCGCAGTTCAGTGAGTTGTTGTTCGATTGAGTCCATATCACACCATCAATGAGAAAAAACCCCCGACATGCGGGGGTTGAGGAGGAGTTGAAGATAACGCGTCGGTTATGCGTTGGCTTCCTTAACTTCGCGGATGCGGTCCTGATACTCACGCAGCTTCTGCGGGGTCATCATGCGACGCTGATCGTCGAGCACCACACCACCCACTTCGTCAGCGATGTGCTGAGCGGATTGCAGCATCAGCTTAAAGTTTTGCAGTTCGTCGCCGTAGGACGGCACCTGCATAAAGATAGTGACACCCGGCGTCACGAAATCGCCCGTCATTTCTGGGTCGAATGTGCCAGGGTTAACCATATTGGCCAGGCTAAATAGCGCCGGGCCGCTACCGTCCGGGCTCAGGTGACGATGGAAGATATTCATATCACCAAACTTGAAGCCGGCCTGTTGAATACTGTTCAGCAGTACGTCACCGTTCAGATGGCTGCCGTGATGGGCGGCCACGTTCATGATGATCACCGCTTCTTTACGCTGCGGTTTTTCAACAACCGGCTCTGGCTCTACAACGGGCTCAGGCTCAACGTGCGGGGCCGGAGCGGGCTGCGGCGCAGGTTGAACATGAACAGGCTGCTGCGGTTGATGTACCGGTTGCACAGGCTGCTGTTGCACAGGCTGCTGCACGGGTTGCTGTTGAACCGGCTGTGGCGCAGCAGGCTGCTGATACACAGGCTGTTGCGGCGGCTGGCGCACCGGTTCTTCCACTGGCTGTGGCGCTGGCTGGCGCGGCTGTGCAGAAGCATACGGCGGTTGATACTGGTGCTGCGAAGGACGAGGTGCTTCATGCTCCCCATGGCCTACGCCGGGCGCAGTATTGACCCGATGAACACGAACTTCACCCACGCCGTCATCGTCGCTTCCATCGATGTCATCTTCACTGTCATCGTCGTCACGACTGGACTTCATGCGCTTCAGTGGGCGATCGCGAAACATCGAGGAACGCTCTTTACGGCTGGTCCAGAAACCATGTACCAGTAAAGCGATTATGGCGATCGCGCCAACAATGATTAATATCAGACGCAAATCCTGCATCATTATATTCTCTGTTGTTCTAACACCTTGCCACCACGGCAAACATTTACTCACTAAGAGTATTTGCCGTTTACGTCAAGTGCAAGTGTGTGCAGAGCATTCACAGCATAAAGATGAAGGAAATCGTGCTTTTTGCTGGTTTTTCGAACATTTCCGAACTGGTCATTGGTCCGTAAGTGGATAATATAGGCGGGCAATTCCACTGGTTGTGTAAAAAGGAGTACAGCCTGGCTATGGTTTCAACATCTTCTTCTCCCCCGCGCAGCGGCGTCTGGTATTTTTCTCAGGGCTGGAAACTGGTCTCTCTGCCGGGTATTCGACGCTTCGTCATTCTGCCGCTGTTGATCAACATTATTCTGATGGGCGGCGCGTTCTGGTGGCTGTTCACAAAACTGGAAAGCTGGATCCCATCGCTGATGAGCTACGTGCCGGACTGGCTGCAGTGGCTTAACTACCTGCTCTGGCCGGTGGCGGTGATCTCCGTTTTGCTGGTATTTGGCTACTTCTTCTCGACGATTGCCAACTGGATAGCCGCGCCGTTTAACGGTTTGCTGGCGGAACAGCTGGAAGCGCGCCTTACCGGCGCAACACCGCCGGACACGGGCATCCTGGGGATCATGAAAGACCTCCCTCGCATTATGAAGCGTGAATGGCAGAAGTTTGCCTGGTACCTGCCCCGCGCGGTTGTGCTGCTTATCCTCTATTTTGTGCCCGGCATTGGCCAGACGGTGGCACCGGTGCTGTGGTTCCTGTTCAGCGCCTGGATGCTGGCCATCCAGTACTGCGACTATCCGTTCGATAACCACAAGGTGCCGTTTAAAGAGATGCGCACCGCCCTGCGCAGCCAGAAGATCGCCAATATGCAGTTTGGCGCGCTGACCAGCCTGTTCACTATGATTCCGTTCCTGAATCTGTTCATCATGCCGGTTGCCGTTTGCGGCGCGACCGCCATGTGGGTCGACTGCTACCGTGCTAAGCACGCGTTATGGAAATAATGCAAAAATGTGTAAAGCTGGGGTGGCTTATGCCGCCCCTTATTCCATACTGATCCCCATTATTTCCTTGCAGTATATAGATATGCGAATTCCTTACTTCCCCCTACCTGCTTAGCAGGTATGCTGGGTCGGTATCCCAATTTCATACAGTTAAGGACAGGCCATGAGTAAGATTTATGAAGACAACTCGCTGACTATCGGTCATACGCCCCTGGTTCGACTGAACCGTATCGGTAATGGACGCATTCTGGCGAAGGTCGAATCACGTAACCCGAGCTTCAGCGTAAAATGCCGTATCGGTGCAAACATGATTTGGGATGCTGAAAAACGTGGCGTACTGAAGCCGGGCGTTGAGCTGGTGGAACCGACCAGCGGCAATACCGGGATCGCTCTGGCCTATGTTGCTGCCGCGCGCGGCTACAAGCTGACGCTGACCATGCCTGAAACCATGAGCATCGAGCGTCGTAAGCTGCTTAAAGCGCTGGGCGCGAACCTGGTGCTGACCGAAGGCGCGAAGGGCATGAAGGGTGCCATTCAGAAAGCCGAAGAGATTGTGGCCAGCGATCCGGCGAAATACCTGCTGCTGCAGCAGTTCAGCAACCCGGCTAACCCGGAAATTCACGAGAAGACTACCGGCCCGGAAATCTGGGAAGATACCGACGGCCAGGTTGACGTCTTTATCTCCGGCGTAGGTACCGGCGGCACGCTGACCGGCGTGTCACGCTATATTAAAGGCACCAAAGGTAAAAAAGAGCTGATCACCGTTGCCGTTGAGCCGACTGATTCACCGGTTATCACCCAGGCCCTGGCGGGGGAAGAGCTCAAACCCGGCCCGCACAAAATTCAGGGGATTGGCGCAGGCTTCATTCCGGGCAACCTGGATCTGAAGCTGATTGATAAAGTAGTCACTATCACGAACGAAGAAGCCATCTCTACCGCGCGTCGCCTGATGGACGAAGAAGGCATTCTGGCAGGTATCTCTTCCGGTGCGGCCGTTGCGGCAGCGCTTAAACTTCAGGAAGATGAGGCCTTTACCAATAAGAATATTGTGGTTATCCTTCCTTCCTCGGGTGAGCGTTACTTGAGCACCGCACTGTTTGCCGATCTGTTCACTGAAAAAGAGCTGCAACAGTAGTGCCACTATGTTAATAACGCGTAAAAAAGCACCTTTTCAGGTGCTTTTTTGTGGCCTGCTTCAAACTTTTGCCCCTCCTGGCATTGCTTCACCCCGTTGGGTCTGGTATTTAAACCAGCAATTATTTTGATGCGTGAAATTAATCAGCGAACGAAATAGCCTTGCTGAATCGATTTTATGATTTGGTTCAAGTCTTGCTTTCGCTGCATAATGTTTAATGACGATCGAAACGTCAGCGCTAACAATACAGGCTAAAGTTCAGTCGCCAGGCTAGACTTTAGTTCCACAACACTAAACCTATAAGTTGGGGAAATACAATGTTCCAGCAAGAAGTTACCATTACCGCTCCGAACGGTCTGCACACCCGCCCTGCTGCTCAGTTTGTTAAAGAAGCGAAAGGCTTCACTTCTGAAATCACTGTGACTTCCAACGGCAAAAGCGCCAGCGCAAAAAGCCTGTTCAAACTGCAGACTCTGGGCCTGACTCAGGGCACCGTAGTCACCATCTCTGCGGAAGGTGAAGACGAGCAGAAAGCAGTTGAGCATCTGGTAAAACTGATGGCTGAGCTCGAGTAAGTTTCCGGGTTCTTTTAAATATCAGTCACAAGTAAGGTAGGGTTATGATTTCAGGCATTTTAGCATCCCCGGGTATCGCTTTCGGCAAAGCACTGCTGCTGAAAGAAGACGAGATCGTCATCGACCGGAAAAAAATTTCTGCCGACAAGGTTGATCAGGAAGTTGAACGTTTTCTGAGCGGTCGTGCCAAGGCATCTGCGCAACTGGAAGCAATCAAAACTAAAGCTGGCGAAACTTTCGGTGAAGAAAAAGAAGCCATCTTCGAAGGGCACATCATGCTGCTCGAAGATGAGGAGCTGGAGCAGGAAATCATAGCCCTGATTAAAGATAAAGGCATGACGGCCGACGCGGCTGCGCATGAAGTTATCGAAGGTCAGGCAACTGCCCTGGAAGAACTGGATGATGAATACCTGAAAGAGCGTGCGGCTGACGTACGTGACATCGGTAAGCGCCTGCTGCGCAACATCCTGGGTC
Source organism: Enterobacter sp. SST3 (assembly GCF_000286655.1). Classification (NCBI taxonomy): domain Bacteria; kingdom Pseudomonadati; phylum Pseudomonadota; class Gammaproteobacteria; order Enterobacterales; family Enterobacteriaceae; genus Enterobacter; species Enterobacter sp. SST3. The sequence goes on from NZ_ALNS01000019.1 coordinate 30,188, forward strand.
TGGCCATTATCGACCTGAGCGCGATTCAGGATGAAGTGATCCTGGTTGCCGCTGACCTCACCCCGTCTGAAACCGCACAGCTGAACCTGAAAAAGGTCCTCGGTTTCATCACCGATGCGGGCGGCCGTACCTCCCACACCTCTATCATGGCGCGTTCTCTTGAACTGCCTGCCATCGTGGGTACCGGTAGCGTCACCTCTCAGGTGAAAAACGGCGATTATCTGATTCTGGATGCTGTAAACAATCTGGTTTACGTCAACCCAACTAACGAAGAGATCGAAAAACTGCGCGCGGTTCAGGAGCAGGTTGCGACTGAAAAAGCGGAACTCGCTAAGCTGAAAGACCTGCCAGCCATCACTCTGGACGGCCATCAGGTAGAAGTGTGCGCAAACATCGGTACCGTCCGCGACGTTGATGGCGCTGAGCGCAACGGTGCGGAAGGCGTTGGTCTCTATCGTACAGAATTCCTGTTCATGGACCGCGACGCGCTGCCAACGGAAGAAGAGCAGTTTGCTGCGTATAAAGCCGTTGCTGAAGCCTGTGGCTCTCAGGCGGTTATCGTCCGTACCATGGACATCGGTGGCGACAAAGAGCTGCCGTACATGAACTTCCCGAAAGAAGAGAACCCGTTCCTGGGCTGGCGTGCCGTGCGTATTGCGATGGATCGTAAAGAGATCCTGCGTGACCAGGTTCGCGCAATCCTGCGTGCGTCCGCTTTCGGTAAGCTGCGCATCATGTTCCCGATGATCATCTCTGTTGAAGAAGTGCGTGCACTGAAGAAAGAGATCGAAATCTACAAACAGGAACTGCGTGACGAAGGTAAAGCGTTTGACGAGTCAATCGAGATCGGCGTGATGGTGGAAACACCAGCGGCGGCGACCATTGCGCGTCATTTAGCCAAAGAAGTTGATTTCTTTAGTATCGGCACCAATGATTTAACGCAGTACACCCTGGCAGTTGACCGTGGTAATGATATGATTTCACATCTCTACCAGCCAATGTCACCGTCCGTACTGAACTTGATCAAGCAAGTTATTGATGCTTCTCATGCAGAAGGTAAATGGACTGGCATGTGTGGTGAGCTTGCAGGCGACGAACGTGCTACACTTCTGTTGCTGGGTATGGGTCTGGACGAATTCTCTATGAGCGCCATTTCCATCCCGCGCATTAAGAAGATTATCCGTAACACGAACTTCGAAGATGCGAAGGTGTTAGCAGAGCAGGCTCTTGCTCAACCGACAACGGACGAGTTAATGACGCTGGTTAACAAGTTCATTGAAGAAAAAACAATCTGCTAATCCACGAGATGCGGCCCAAATTACTGCTTAGGAGAAGATCATGGGTTTGTTCGATAAACTGAAATCTCTGGTTTCTGATGATAAGAAAGACTCCGGAACTATTGAGATTGTTGCTCCGCTCTCCGGCGAGATCGTCAACATCGAAGACGTGCCGGATGTAGTGTTTGCTGAGAAAATCGTTGGTGATGGCATTGCTATCAAACCAACTGGCAACAAAATGGTTGCTCCAGTTGACGGCACCATCGGTAAAATTTTTGAAACCAACCATGCGTTCTCTATCGAATCTGATAGCGGTATCGAACTGTTCGTTCACTTCGGTATCGACACCGTTGAACTGAAAGGCGAAGGCTTCAAACGTATCGCGGAAGAAGGCCAGCGTGTGAAAGTTGGCGACCCGGTGATTGAATTCGATCTGCCACTGCTGGAAGAAAAAGCCAAGTCTACCCTGACGCCGGTTGTTATCTCCAACATGGACGAAATCAAAGAACTGATCAAACTGTCTGGCAGCGTCACCGTGGGTGAAACCCCGGTTATCCGCATCAAGAAGTAATTCTTGCCGCACAGAAAAATGGCGCCTTCGGGCGCCATTTTTGTTTATGCCGGGAGGATAAGCTCGTCGTAGCCTTTTGACTGGGTATACAGCATGACGTCAGTCACCCGATCGCCGGCCATGCGAATGGCATCGGCAACGGTTTTCCCCTCTACAATGCCGCTCACCAGCTCTGAACAGAACAGATCGCCCGTCCCTTTCAGATCGGTCTCTACGCGCGGATGCGCGCTGACGGTGACGCCCTCGCGTGAGACCAGCACCACGTGGATGTTTTGCGGATCGTCGGCAACCGGCGCACTGGTGATCGCCACCCATTTCAGGCTGTCGGAGAGCAGTCCCTGTGCCGCCGCGATGGCGCTTTCCGGCGTGCGGCACGGCTTGCCGCTTAACACTTCCAGCTCGTAGACATTGGGCGTGATCCCCTGCGCCAGCGGCAGCAGGTGCTCCCGATACGCTTCGGGGATCTCAGGCTTCACGTACATCCCGCTGTCGATATCGCCGATAACCGGATCGACCAGCACCAGCAGGTCAGGATGCTGCGCTTTGACCGCCTTCAACCACTGCGCCAGCAGGACGATCTGGCTGGCACTGCCCATATAGCCGGTGGTGACCGCCTTAAGCTCGCGCAGGATCTCTCGCTCTTCCAGCGCCTTAAGGTAGCCGCTGAACCACTCGTCGGGGATCACGCCGCCGTAGAAGGTGTCATAGTGCGGCGTGTTGCTGAACAGTACCGTCGGCACGGCGGTAACGTTCAGCCTGTGGGTACGAATATTCGGTACCGCAATGCTGTTCCCCACGCTGCCGTACACCACCTGCGACTGCACGGCGACAATATCGGTTTGCTGCGCCCGGGTATTATCCCGGAATAGAATCATCTCCATGACGCTTAAATCCCCGCCCCCTGCGAATAACTCTCTTCACCAAAGACGCCGGTAGAGAGATAGCGATCGCCGCGATCGCAAATAATCGCCACCACTACTGCACCCGGGTTTGCCTGCGCCACCCGAATCGCACCCGCTACCGCTCCGCCCGAGCTGACGCCGCAGAAGATACCTTCGCGCACGGCCAGCTCACGCATGGTATTTTCCGCCTCGCGCTGGTGAAGATCCAGCACCTGGTCCACAAGCTGCGCATTAAAGATGCCGGGCATATACTCCGCCGGCCAGCGGCGAATGCCCGGAATGCTGCTCCCCTCTTCCGGCTGCAGGCCAACGATGGTGACGGCTTTCGCCTGCTCGCGCAGAAAACGGGATACGCCGGTAATGGTCCCCGTGGTGCCCATGCTGGAGACAAAATGGGTAATGCGCCCGTCGGTTTGCTGCCAGATTTCCGGGCCGGTGGTGGTGTAGTGCGCGTAAGGGTTGTCCGGGTTGTTAAACTGATCGAGCAGTTTACCTTCGCCGCGCTCGGCCATTTCTAACGCCAGGTCGCGCGCGCCTTCCATCCCCTGCTCTTTGGTCACCAGAATCAGCTCGGCTCCGTAGGCACGCATCGCGGCGCGACGCTCCTGACTCATATTGTCCGGCATCAGCAGCTTCATGCGGTAGCCTTTCAGCGCCGCAATCATCGCCAGGGCGATACCGGTGTTGCCGCTGGTGGCTTCAATCAGCACGTCGCCCGGCTTAATCTCGCCGCGCTTTTCGGCCTGGACGATCATCGACAGTGCGGCACGGTCTTTCACCGACCCCGCCGGGTTATTGCCTTCGAGTTTGACCCAGATTTCGCTGCCGTTATCCGGCCCCATGCGCTGAAGCTTGACCAGAGGGGTATTGCCGATGGTGTGTTCGAGTGTATTCACGATTTTTACTCAATAAAAAAGCCGGGTTGCGCGCAGCGATCCCGGCCTACAAGACGCAGTTTTAGCTGTAGGCCCGGTCAGCGCAGCGCCACCGGGCGATAAACATCCTAATAACCTATCAGGCTGACTCCGCCAGAGCAATATCCTCGCGCGTCTCGATGCGTTCCTTGCCGTGATAAATACGGGCATGCTGAAGACCGACAAACAGGCGCTCTCCCCGATGCGGCGGGACGTCGTCACGCATGACCACGGTCAGCGGCTCGGTGTACCAGCCCAGCGGCTGAACCACCAGTTGGGTGTAATGCCCTTTAGGGCTCGCTTCCAGCACCTGTACCGGCAGCGGTGAGTCCAGGCTGGTTCGACGGCTCACGTCCACTTCCCACGGACGCAGGAACAGATCGACCGGGCCCTGATGCGCGGAGGTATAGCCCAGCGGCCAGCGGTGCGCGCCCACGTGGAACTGACCACCGCGAATGGTGCCCTGCAGGCGGTTCACCTCGCCCATAAACTCCAGCACGAAGCGGGTCGCCGGTTCACGCCAGAGCTGCTCCGGCTCGTCAACCTGCTCAATGTTGCCCTGGCTCATCACCACCACGCGATCCGCAACTTCCATGGCCTCTTCCTGGTCGTGGGTCACGAAGACGCTGGTGAATTTCAGCTCTTCATGCAGCTGACGCAGCCAGCGGCGCAGCTCTTTACGCACCTGTGCATCCAGCGCGCCGAAGGGTTCGTCCAGCAGCAGAATTTGCGGCTCAACGGCCAGCGCGCGCGCCAGCGCCACGCGCTGTTTCTGCCCGCCGGACAGCTGGGCCGGGAAACGGTCCGCCAAATGGGCCAGCTGCACCATCTCAAGCAGTTTAGTGACCTTCGCCTTAATGGTCGCCGCATCCGGACGCTCACGACGCGGCAGCACGGTCAGGCCAAAGGCGATGTTGTCAAACACGGTCATGTGGCGGAACAGCGCGTAGTGCTGGAACACAAAGCCCACCTTACGATCGCGGGCGTGCAGGCGGCTCACGTCGGTGCCGTGGAAGCGGATGTGCCCGCTGGTCTGGTGCTCAAGCCCGGCGATAATGCGCAGCAGCGTGGTTTTGCCCGAGCCAGACGGCCCCAGCAGCGCCACCATTTGTCCGGAAGGGATATCCAGCGAGATATCATTCAGCACCTGGGTGCGACCAAAAGACTTCTTAATATTGGCAATCTCAATGCTCATGATTTCCCTCCTGATGCTGACGTTTTTCCTGATTTTCTAAACGCCACTGCACCACACTCTTCAAAAACAGGGTCAAAATAGCCATCAGCGTCAGCAACGCTGCGGCAGTAAAGGCGCCGATGGTGTTGTAGTCCTGCTGCAGGAGTTCAATCTGCAGCGGCAGCGACAGGGTTTCACCCCGAATGGAGCCAGAGACGACGGAAACGGCACCGAACTCGCCAATCGCGCGGGCGTTGGTCAGCACCACGCCATAAAGCAGCGCCCAGCGGATGTTCGGCAGCGTCACGCGGCGGAACATCTGCCAGCCCGACGCCCCCAGCAGCACCGCCGCTTCGTCTTCGTTGCTCCCCTGGCTTAACATCACCGGCACCAGCTCGCGCACCACAAACGGACAGGTCACGAAGATGGTCACCAGCACCATGCCCGGCCAGGCGAACATGATCTGCAGGTTATGCGCATCCAGCCAGCCGCCAAGCGGGCCGTTGGAGCCGTAAAAGAGCAGATACACCAGGCCCGCCACCACCGGCGACACGGCAAACGGAATATCCAGCAGGGTCAGCAGCAGCTGACGTCCCGGGAAATTAAAGCGCGTCACCAGCCACGCCAGCAGGGTACCGAACACCAGGTTCACCGGAACGGTGATCAGGGCAATCAGCACGGTCAGCCAGATGGCGTGCAGCATATCCGGGTTCGCCAGGTTTTCCAGCGCGGGCATCAGGCCTTTGCTGAACGCCTGAACGAAGATATAAATCGTCGGCACGACGAGAATGAGGGCGGAAACCAGCACGCCCGCCCCAATCAGAAACCATTTACCCCAGTTGATGCGGGGCGCATCGTATCGCTTCAATTGCGTAACTTCCGCCATCAGTGACCTACCACACGTCGACCAAAGCGACTTTGCAGAGTGTTAATCGAGTACAGCAGCAGCAGCGATGCCGCGAGGATCACCGAAGCGATCGCGCTCGCCGCCGGATAATCAAACTCCTGCAGGCGAATGAAAATCATCAGCGAGGTCACTTCCGTTTTCCAGGCGATGTTCCCGGCGATAAATATCACCGCACCGAACTCGCCGAGGCTGCGGGTAAACGACAGCGCGACGCCCGCCATCAGCGCCGGAGACAGCTCCGGCAGCACCACCTTGCGGAAGCTCTGCCAGCGCGTGGCGCCCAGCGTTTCCGCCGCTTCTTCGTATTCCGGACCTAACTCTTCCAGCACCGGCTGCACGGTACGCACCACAAACGGGATGCTGGTAAAGGCCATCGCCACCGCGATACCGAGCCAGGTATAGGTCACCTTGATGTCAAATTTCGCCAGCCACTCACCGTACAGCCCGTTCACGGAGAAGAGCGACGCGAGGGTTAAGCCCGCGACCGCCGTCGGCAGCGCAAATGGCAGATCCATCAGGGCGTCAAGCAGCGTGCGGCCCGGGAAGCGATAGCGGGTCAAAATCCACGCCATCAGCAGGCCAAACACGCCGTTAAAAATGGAGGCGACAAACGCCGACAGCAGCGTCACCTTATAGGCCGCCACCACCTGCGGGTTGGTGATCACGTCCCAGTACTGGGCCCAGCTCATCTGCGCAAGCTGCATTACCAGCGCGCTGAGCGGCAACAGCAGAATCAGGCAGACGAACAGCAGGCTGGTCCCGAGGCTTAAGGTAAAGCCCGGCAGCACGCGTTTGGTCGAGACTGCAAACATTACTTATGCCCCGCCGCCAGCAGTTTGTCTAACTCACCGCCGCTGGCAAAATGCGTTTTCATCACGTCTGGCCAGGAGCCAAAATGATCTTCCACGCGGAACAGCGCGGTCTGCGGGAACTTATCTTTCAGCTTGTTCATCACGTCCGGATTGTTTACGCGGTAGTAGTAATCGGTAATGATGGCCTGCGCCTGAGGGCTGTACAGGTAGTTGAGATAGGCTTTTGCCGCTTTCTCGGTACCGTTCGCCTGCACGTTTTTATCCACCCATGCGACCGGGAACTCGGCCAGGATGTTGGTTTTCGGGATAACCACCTCAAAGCCCTGCGCTTCATACTGCTTGCGGATGTTGTTCACTTCCGACTCAAAGCTGATCAGCACATCGCCCAGGCCGCGCTCTGCGAAGGTCGTGGTCGCCCCGCGGCCGCCGGTATCGAACACTTCGACGTTTTTCAGGAACTGGGTCATGAACTGCTCGGTTTTGGCTTTATCGTTGCCGTCAGCCTTGTCCGCCGCGCCCCACGCCGCTAAATAGGTGTAACGCGCGTTACCGGAGGTTTTTGGGTTCGGGAAGATCAGCTTCACGTCGGAACGCACCAGATCGCTCCAGTCGTGGATATTCTTCGGATTGCCCTTGCGCACCAGGAAGCCCATGGTGGAGTAGAACGGCGAGCTGTTGTTCGGCAGACGGCTCTGCCAGTCCGCCGGGATGAGCTTGCCTTTGTCATGCAGGATCTGCACGTCAGTGACCTGGTTGTAGGTCACCACATCCGCTTTCAGTCCCTGGAGAATGGCCAGCGCCTGCTTGGACGAACCGGCGTGAGACTGCTTGATGGTCAGCTTGTCGCCGTTATTGTCTTTCGCCCACTGCTGTTCGAACGGGGGATTAAGGGCGGCAAACAGCTCGCGGGAGACGTCATACGAACTGTTCAACAGTTCAGTCGCCTGCGCCTGTGCCACCAGCAGTAAACCTGCCAGCGCCAGAGTTCCTTTTTTCAGTACAGTAACGGCCATTGCGCACCCTTATAAATGTGATGACTATCTTATAGTCATAATATTTATAACGGTGATGAAAGCAGTAACGGTTTTATATACCGTTTGGTGATTTAGAAGCAGAAAAGGGAATAAGGCGCGGGGAAAATTGCCGGGTGGCGCTAACGCTTACCCGGCCTACGTATGGAAAGCGGTTTTACAGCGCCAGCAGACGCTCGACGGACGGCGCGAAGTAGTAGCCGCCGGTCACCGGTTTGGTGAAGCGCAGCATGGCGTCGCGCTTGCCGTCGGTATCGCCGAACATGCTCAGCAGCTGCTGTTCAATGTTATGCAGGCGCGCGCAGTAGGCGCAGAAGTAGAGGCCGTGCGTACCGCTTGCGGTACCGTACGGCAGACTCTGGCGGACAATCTTCAGCCCTTTGCCGTCTTCTTTGAGGTCAACGCGGCTCAGGTGCGAGGTGACCGGACGATCATCGCCGTCGATCTCTTCGTTAGCTTCTTTGGTGCGGCCAATCATCATCTCCTGGTCATGCACGCTCATGCGGTTAAGCTGCTTGAGGTTATGCTCCCAGCGCTGCACGAACACGTAGCTGCCGCCCGCGTCCACGCCGTCTTTGATTACCGCGACTTCACGACGCGTCTCTTCACCCGCCGGGTTTTCGGTTCCGTCGACAAAGCCGCTCAGATCGCGCTCTTCTACCCAGCGGAAACCGTGAACTTCTTCCTGCACCTCGATGCTGTCGCCAAAGGCCGCCACCGCCGCCTGCGCAACCGAGAAGTTCACGTCGTGACGCAGAGAAAGGATATGGATCAGCACGTCGTACTGGGTCGCAGGTGCAAGGCCTTTGCCGTAAGGAATGAAGTCCTTCAGCTCTTCTGCCCCTTCACCGCCGCTCAGCTGACGCCAGACGTTATTGCCAAACGCAACAACGGCGCCGAGGTGGGCTTCCGGGAATTTGGCCTGGAAGGTCGCCAGTTTATCAATAAACGCTTTGCTGGCCGCACGCAGGGCATCCACGTCCCCTTTGACATTGGCTTCAATCCAAATCGCCGCGCGGCAATGTTCTGGCAAAATGCCACTCTGAACCTGAGACATCGCTCCTCCTGAAATAAAGATGCCACGTCAGCGTGGCATTGATGGCGGCTATTATACCCGGATTTCAGCGAGGCGGTTTGTTCAGGCGCAAATTACTCCTTCCAGAGTATTTTGCTCACCTTCCAGCTCTTCAGGGTGTCGTCAGACGGCATCAGCCCTTCCGGGCCGCTCCAGGTGCCGGTAAAAACATAGCTGATGTGCTGGCTGCCTTCCGCCTTACACTCCACCGCCACTTCATCGTCGGATGGCACGCTGGTGCAGTTGCCAAAGGCCTGCTTATAAAGATCGCTAAACGGCGTTCCGACCTTCACGCCGCTGGCGGTCGGAATATCTTCATCTATCACCGCGATCCGGTTTACCGTGCCTTTGTCACCGTTGATCGCCAGCGCCAGCTTGTCGCCCTTCAGCGCCTCGTAATAGCGAACAATATTGCCATTCTCTGTTTTCATGCCGCTGCGCAGGCGGTAGTCACTGCTGAGCGCATCCTGAATAGCATTCTGATCCAGCGCCGTCGCGGCGGTAATTTTACCCACGCCCTGCTCGGTCACTTCCGTTGATGAACCAAACCAGTTCCACGGATACGCGGCAGACCAGTTAATGGAGGAGAGCGTCGAACAGCCGGTCAATGCCAGCGGAAGAGCGCATAAAACTAAACGCAGCGATTTCATTGAAACGTCCTTACGTGTTAAATCAACGCTTGTTGGAGTGCGACATCGGCAAAAAGTGCCGGATTAATCATCCTGAGGCACAAAACAGGCGCGAAGGCGCGGGTTGGTCAGCAGCCACAGCAGCGCCACGATATCGGCAACCACCAGCGCAACGCCGATGCCCGTCAGCGGTTCACCGTACCACCAGAGTACCGGCTGCCAGAAGAGCAGCGCAATTTGGGCAAGGATCAGCAGCCCGCGAAGCGCGCGCCACAAGCGCGGGATTACGTGCCGCCGACCGCTGCACAAGAAAGCCACCACCGCCGGTACGCCCGGCAGCAAGCCGAGCCAGAAGGCATCGTGATCGGGATAGAAGAGCGTCAGCAGCGTGTCGCCCTGCCCGCGCGACGCGGCGGCCATCACAAACAGCACCCAGGTGCGGGCCTGAAGCAGCAGAACGCACCAGAATAAAAAGGGCAGCCTGATGCGACCCTGCGCGTCATAATCTGCCGGATGGATCTCAGTACTCTTCATCTTCGATGAGACGCTTTCCTAAATTCAGCACGTCAGCGTGTACGTAGCCCAGGCGTTCATACATGCCCAGCACCACGTCGTTATCTTCCCGCACCATGATCTGGATTTTCGGACAGCCGCGGGCGATCAGCTTCTTCTCGAGCCGGTTGAGCAGCGCATTGGCAATACCGCGACCACGGTATTCCGGATGGACGCCCAGATAATAGGCCGAGCCGCGATGGCCGTCATAACCGCCCATCACCGTCCCCACAACCTCGCCATTGACTTCCGCAACCAGAAACAGACTGACGTCGTGATTCACCTTACGTTCGATATCCATTTCCGGATCGTTCCACGGACGCAGCAGATCGCAGCGCTCCCAAAGGGTGATCACCTCTTCGAAATCTTCCTGGCGAAAAACGCGTATCTCCATGGTATTAACCGCCTTTTCGGGTTTAAAAACAGTGATTATGGCGCGAACCACGCCTTTAGCCAATAACCGGGGAAAATCTCGCCAAAATTTGGCATAATGTCACTTTGTCACGTATTGAAATGAAAAGTAAAACAATTCTCAATAAGGACTGTCGTAACGCTAAACGCGATACGATATAACACCAGGACCCCATTTTTTAGTATTCAGGCCGCATGAGCACATTCAAACCATTAAAAGCACTCACATCGCGTCGTCAGGTTCTCAAAGCGGGGCTGGCGGCCTTAACGTTAACGGGCATCGCAAAGCAGGCTCAGGCAAAAGACGAGAGCACGCTTAAAACCAGTAACGGACACAGCAAACCGAAAACCAAAAAGCCGGGCGCAAAGCGCCTGGTGATGCTCGACCCGGGCCACGGCGGTATTGATACCGGCGCCATCGGCAAAAACGGGTCGAAAGAAAAACACGTCGTGCTGGCGATTGCAAAAAATGTGCGGGCGATTTTACGCAGCAACGGCATTGACGCGCGTCTGACGCGCTCTGGCGACACCTTTATTCCGCTGTACGATCGCGTAGAGATCGCCCACCAGCACGGGGCGGATCTGTTTATGTCGATTCACGCGGACGGCTTTACCAACCCGTCTGCCGCCGGTGCCTCGGTGTTTGCGCTGTCCAACCGCGGCGCCAGTAGCGCCATGGCAAAATACCTCTCCGACCGCGAAAACCGGGCGGATGAAGTCGCCGGGAAAAAAGCCACCGACAAAGACCACCTGCTACAGCAGGTGCTGTTCGACCTCGTGCAGACGGATACGATCAAAAACAGCCTGACGCTCGGCTCGCACATCCTGAAGAAGATTAAGCCAGTGCATCGCCTGCACAGCAGGAGCACCGAACAGGCGGCGTTTGTGGTGTTGAAATCACCGTCTATCCCGTCCGTGCTGGTGGAAACCTCGTTCATTACCAACCCGGAAGAGGAGCGACTCCTCGGCACCACGGCGTTTCGTCAGAAGATCGCCAACGCCATCGCCTCCGGCATTATCAGTTACTTCAACTGGTTTGATAACCAAAAAGCGCACTCCAGGAAACGTTGATGAAACCCAATGCTCAACTGGTCAAAACCTTCCTGCTGCAGCTGCAGGACGAAATTTGCCAGAAACTGGCCGCCGCTGACGGCGGAGAATTTCAGGAAGACAACTGGCAGCGCGAAGCCGGCGGCGGCGGGCGTAGCCGCGTGCTGCGTAACGGCGGCATCTTCGAACAGGCGGGCGTGAATTTTTCCCACGTTCATGGCGACGCGATGCCCGCGTCTGCGACGGCACACCGTCCTGAACTTGCGGGCCGCAGCTTCGAAGCGATGGGCGTTTCGCTGGTGGTGCATCCGCACAATCCGTTTGTGCCGACCAGCCACGCCAACGTGCGCTTTTTCATTGCGGAAAAAGCGGGGGCCGATCCGGTCTGGTGGTTTGGCGGCGGTTTCGACATGACGCCCTACTACGGCTTCGAAGAGGATGCCGTGCACTGGCACACCACCGCACGGGATCTTTGCCTGCCGTTTGGCGAAGACATTTACCCGAAATTTAAAAAGTGGTGCGATGACTACTTTTACCTGAAGCACCGCGACGAGCAGCGCGGCATCGGCGGGCTGTTCTTTGACGATCTCAACACGCCTGATTTTGATACCGCATTCAGCTTTATGCGCGCGGTAGGCGAAGGCTATACCGACGCGTACCTGCCCATCGTCGAATGCCGTAAAGACACCAGCTATGGCGTGCGCGAGCGCGAGTTCCAGCTCTACCGTCGCGGGCGCTACGTGGAGTTCAATCTGGTATGGGATCGCGGGACGCTGTTTGGCCTGCAGACCGGCGGGCGCACGGAGTCGATTCTGATGTCGATGCCGCCGCTGGTGCGCTGGGAGTACTGCTACGAGCCAAAAGAAGGCAGCCCGGAGGCTGCCTTGAGTGAGTTCCTTAAAGTACGCGACTGGGTTTAACTGCCGGATGGCGCTGCGCTTATCCGACCTGCTCAACCTGTAGGTCGGGTAAGCGAACGCGCCACCCGACTCACAAGGCTTACAGCGGCTGCGTCTGCGCCTCAACCACCGCCAGCGCCACCATATTCACGATACGGCGCACGGAGGCAATCGGCGTTAACACATGCACCGGCTTCGCCACGCCCATCAGCACCGGTCCTACGGTCACCCCTTCAGAGCTGGAGACGCGCAGCAGGTTGTAGCTGATACGCGCCGCCTCCACGTTCGGCATAATCAGGATGTTCGCCGATCCCTTCAGCGGGCTGTCCGGCATACGTTCGTTGCGGATGCTCTCCACCAGCGCCGCATCGCCGTGCATTTCCCCGTCAATCATCAGCTCCGGCGCACGCTCGCGCACCAGCGCCAGCGTCTCACGCATTTTGCAGGCCGCCGCTGATTTGGACGAACCGAAGTTAGAGTGCGACAGCAGCGCCACCTTCGGCTCGATACCGAAGCGGCGCACGGTCTCGGCGGCCATCACGGTGATCTCCGCCAGCTCGTCCGGGCTCGGATCGTCGTTAACATAGGTGTCAGCGATAAAGGTGTTCCCGCTCGGCAGCAGCAGGGCGTTCATCGCCCCGGCGGTATGGACGCCGTCGCGATAGCCGAAGATCTCCTGCACCACGCTAAAGTGCTCGTGGTAGTCGCCGATGGTGCCGCAGATCAGCGCATCCGCCTCGCCGCGATGGACCATGATCGCGCCGATCACCGTCGTGTTGCTGATGACGGCTTTCTGCGCCTGCTCCTGGGTGATCCCCCGGCGCTTCATGATCGCGTAGTATTCGCTCCAGTACTCTTTGAAGCGCGGATCGGATTCGTTGTTGACGATCTCGAAGTCGACGCCCGGCTTAATCTGCAGGCCCAGCTTCTGGATACGCATTTCAATCACGCTCGGACGACCAATCAGGATCGGTTTCGCCAGGCCTAAGGTGATCAGCTCCTGGGTGGCGTGCAGCACGCGCGCCTCTTCCCCTTCCGCCAGCACCACGCGCTTCGCGTCGGCGCGCGCCTGAGAGAAGATCGGCTTCATGAACAGGTTGGTTTTATAGACAAACTCGGTGAGCTTATCGACGTAAGCGTCGAAGTCTTCAATCGGACGCGTCGCCACGCCGGAATCCATCGCCGCTTTTGCCACCGCAGGGGCAATTTTGACAATCAGACGCGGGTCGAACGGTTTTGGAATGATGTAGTCCGGGCCAAAGCTCAGATCCTGATCGCCATAGGCTGAGGCAACCACTTCACTCTGCTCGGCGTGGGCCAGCTCCGCAATGGCGTGCACCGCGGCCAGCTTCATCTCTTCGTTGATCGCCGTCGCGCCGACGTCCAGCGCGCCGCGGAAGATGAACGGGAAGCAGAGCACGTTGTTCACCTGGTTCGGGTAGTCGGAACGCCCGGTGCAGATAATGGCGTCTTCACGCACCGCTTTCGCCAGCGGCGGCAGAATTTCCGGCTCAGGGTTCGCCAGGGCCAGGATCATCGGCGCGCGCGCCATCTTCTTCACCATCTCCTGGGTCAGCACTTTCGGACCCGAGCAGCCGAGGAAGATATCCGCGCCGTCAATCACGTCCTCAAGCGTGCGCTTGCCGTCGTCTTCTACCGCATACGCCGCTTTGGTTTCCGCCATGTTCGGCTCACGATCTTTGTAAATCACCCCTTTTGAGTCGCAGACCACAATGTTGTGTTTCTGCATACCCAGCGCCACCAGCAGGTTCATACAGGCAATCGCCGCCGCGCCAGCGCCGGAGACCACCATGCGCACGTCGGAGAGATTTTTCTCTACCACGCGCAGGCCGTTGAGAATGGCGGCGGTGCTGATAATGGCCGTTCCGTGCTGGTCGTCATGGAACACGGGAATGTTCATACGCTCGCGCAGCTTCTGCTCGATATAGAAACATTCCGGCGCTTTGATGTCTTCCAGGTTGATCCCGCCGAAGGTCGGCTCCAGCGCGGCCACCACGTTGATGAATTTGTCAGGATCGAGCTCGTCCACCTCGATATCAAACACGTCGATACCGGCGAATTTCTTGAACAGCACCCCCTTGCCTTCCATCACCGGCTTACCGGCCAGCGCGCCGATGTTACCGAGCCCCAGTACCGCCGTGCCGTTAGAGATCACGGCAACAAGGTTGCCGCGCGCGGTGTATTTATAGGCCGCCAGCGGATCTTTTTCGATCTCCAGACACGGGGCCGCCACGCCCGGCGAGTAGGCCAGCGCCAGATCGCGCTGGGTCGCCAGCGGCTTGGTTGGGGAGACCTGAATTTTGCCCGGGACAGGGAACTCGTGAAAATCGAGGGCACTCTGTTTCAACTGCTCATCCATCTTATTTTTCCTTTCACGTATCGGTCAAAAGGGTGACGAAAACGATCCGGTTGCACACCCTGGTGTGCCGCCTAGTATCGCCTCAGGCCGCCTCCTAAACTTTGAAGGCTGCCAAACTCTCACCATCACACATTAAAAATTGTTATCAATTTATAACAGCCATGTTACCCGTCTCAAAAGCAATGCCTCCCCCGTCTGCTATGCTTTTTTGTTAAGTCCATCATGATTTTCTCAGAAGTGTGAACTAACGCACTCAGCTAACGCTTTTATTTCCAAGGAGTAATCATTTATGAACCAGCTAGACGGCATCAAACAATTCACCACGGTGGTGGCAGACAGCGGCGATATCGAGTCGATTCGCCACTATCAGCCGGAGGATGCGACCACCAACCCTTCGCTACTGCTCAAGGCAGCCGGGCTTACCCATTTTAGTCATCTGATTGATGACGCCATTGCCTACGGAAAACAGCGCGGGAAGACGCAGGAGCAGCAGGTCGCCGAAGCCAGCGACAAGCTGGCAGTTAATTTTGGTGCGGAAATTCTTAAAAGCATTCCGGGGCGCGTCTCGACCGAAGTTGACGCCCGCCTTTCGTTCGATAAAGAAAAGAGCATCAACAAGGCTCGCCGCCTGGTGGAACTCTACCAGGAGCAGGGGATCGATAAATCACGCATTCTGATCAAGCTGGCGTCGACGTGGGAAGGCATCCGCGCGGCAGAGGTGCTGGAAAAAGAGGGAATTCACTGCAACCTGACGCTGCTGTTCTCCTTTGCCCAGGCGCGCGCCTGTGCCGAAGCGGGCGTGTTCCTGGTGTCACCGTTTGTTGGCCGCATCTACGACTGGTACCAGGCGAAACAGCCGATGGATCCGTACGTGGTGGATGAGGACCCGGGCGTGAAATCGGTGCGCAATATCTACGACTACTACAAACAGCATCGCTACGAAACCATCGTGATGGGGGCCAGCTTCCGCCGTACCGAGCAGATCCTCGCCCTGGCGGGCTGCGACCGCCTGACCATCTCCCCTAACCTGCTCCAGGAGCTACAGGATAAAGAAGAGACGGTCATCCGCAAGCTGATCCCCACCTCTACCGTTCTGCCAAAACCGAAAGCCATGACCGAAGCCGAATTCCGCTGGGAGCACAATCAGGACGCCATGGCCGTGGAAAAACTGGCGGAAGGTATCCGCCTGTTCGCTGTCGACCAGCGCAAACTTGAAGATCTTCTCGCTGCCAAACTTTAACCTTGCCACGGAGTGAACTATGTCCCGTAAAGAGCTCGCCAATGCCATCCGCGCCCTCAGCATGGATGCCGTGCAGAAAGCCAATTCTGGCCATCCCGGCGCACCGATGGGCATGGCCGATATTGCCGAAGTGCTGTGGAACGACTTCCTGAAACACAACCCCAACGATCCCACCTGGTACGACCGAGACCGCTTTATTCTCTCCAACGGCCACGCCTCGATGCTGCTCTACAGCCTGCTGCACCTGTCCGGTTACGATCTGCCGCTTGAGGAGCTGAAAAACTTCCGCCAGCTGCACTCCAAAACCCCGGGTCACCCGGAGATCGGCTATACGCCGGGCGTGGAGACCACCACCGGGCCGCTCGGTCAGGGGCTGGCAAATGCGGTCGGGCTGGCGATTGCCGAGCGTACGCTGGCGGCACAGTTCAACCAGCCGGACCACGAGATTGTCGATCACTACACCTACGTGTTTATGGGTGACGGCTGTCTGATGGAGGGGATCTCCCATGAGGTCTGTTCCCTGGCGGGCACCCTGGGGCTCGGCAAGCTGATTGGCTTCTACGATCACAACGGCATCTCCATCGACGGGGAAACCGAGGGCTGGTTCACCGACGACACGGCAAAACGCTTCGAGGCCTACCACTGGCACGTGGTGCACGAGATCGACGGCCACGATCCTGAGGCGGTGAAAAAAGCGATTCAGGAAGCGCAGAGCGTGAAGGACAAACCGTCCCTGATTATCTGCCGCACGGTTATCGGCTTCGGCTCGCCGAACAAGGCGGGTAAAGAAGAGGCGCACGGCGCGGCGCTGGGTGACGAAGAAGTGGCGCTGACCCGGCAGAAGCTGGGCTGGAAGTACCCGCCGTTTGAAATCCCGAAAGAGATCTACCGGGCGTGGGATGCCCGTGAAGACGGTGAGAAAGCCCAGCAGGCCTGGAACGAGAAATTTGCCGCCTACAAAAAAGCGTACCCGGAACTGGCCGCCGAGTTTTCCCGGCGCATGAGCGGCGGTCTGCCGGAGGACTGGGACGATAAAACCCAGGCGCTGATTGAAAACCTGCAGTCCAACCCGGCAAAAATCGCCACCCGTAAGGCGTCGCAAAACACCCTGAATGCGATTGGCCCTCTCCTTCCTGAGCTGCTGGGCGGCTCGGCGGACCTGGCACCGAGTAACCTGACCATCTGGTCGGGCTCGAAATCGCTGAAAGAGGATATTGCCGGGAACTATATCCACTACGGCGTGCGCGAGTTCGGGATGACCGCGATCGCCAACGGCATCGCCCACCACGGCGGCTTCGTGCCCTACACCGCCACCTTCCTGATGTTCGTCGAGTACGCCCGTAACGCGGCGCGCATGGCAGCGCTGATGAAGGCGCGGCAGATTATGGTCTATACCCACGACTCCATCGGTCTGGGAGAAGACGGCCCCACCCACCAGGCGGTTGAACAGCTGGCGAGCCTGCGTTTAACGCCCAACTTCAGCACCTGGCGCCCCTGCGATCAGGTCGAAGCGGCAGTGGGCTGGAAGCTGGCGGTAGAACGCCATAACGGCCCGACGGCGCTGATCCTGTCACGCCAGAACCTGACGCAGATTGAGCGCACGCCGGAGCAGGTGAAAAACATTGCCCGCGGCGGCTACATCCTGAAAGACAGCGGCGGCAAGCCGGACGTGATCCTGATTGCGACCGGTTCCGAGGTGGAAATCACGGTGAAAGCGGCGGAAAAACTGACCGCCGAAGGCCACGCGGTGCGCGTGGTGTCCCTGCCCTCAACGGATATCTTTGACGCCCAGGACGAGGCGTACCGGGAATCGGTGCTGCCCTCTAACGTCGCGGCGCGCGTGGCGGTGGAGGCCGGTATTGCCGACTACTGGTACAAGTATGTCGGGCTCAAAGGGGCGATTGTTGGGATGCGGGGCTACGGTGAGTCCGCCCCTGCCGACAAGCTGTTCCCGTACTTTGGTTTTACCGTTGAGAACGTGGTAGAGAAGGCGCTGAGCGTGATTTAGTGCGGTCTGCGTTGCCGGGTGGCGGCTACGCCTTACCCGGCCTACAAAACCACCAAACCGTAGGCCGGGTAAGCGACAGCGCCACCCGGCAAAAAGCTACCGCGTGATCCACAGCGTGGGCCAGGCGTCTGGCCCATTCCAGTTATCACAGCTGGGTTCCTCGGCATAGCGCACCAGGCGGAAACGCTGGCCGTCAAACCGCCAGCGCGTCTGGATCCCACAATCCCCCATACCGCGCCCCAGCGAGAGCGTGGTCAGCTCACGCGTCTTTTCATCAAAGCTGGCGTTCATCAACTCGATTTCGCTGCTGTCGCTTGACGGCGTAAACGGCAGACGCAGCCTCACGCTGCGGGCAGAGAACGGTTTTTTACGTGACACCAGCCACGCCAGATCGACCGTGTTATAGGCCCCCGCCTCGCAGCTGACGATCAGCAGCGCTTTGTCATCGGTTAACGCGGTGACGCGCACTTCGCGACGGTTAGGATCCAGCGAGCACTGGCTGCTGTTCATCCTGCCGGTACCATAATCCAGCAGATCGTTCAGTTCAGCGTGGGAAAGCGGTGTTGGGGTAGGATTAACGATCGCCACCTTTTTCAGGGCAGGTGCGGGCGGCACGCTTAACGGCGGATCGTCACCTTTCTTGATCCACGCGGTTTCGCTGCCAACGCGCTTTTGCTGGGCATCAATGAACAGCAGCGCGGCTTTCAGACCGGCCAGTGAAATCACCTGCTTACCGCCTCGCAGAGTCAGGGCTTTTCCTTCCTGGATGTTTTTCAGAAAGGCGGTGATGGTGGCCGCATCGTCCGTTTTCAGATGCCAGGGGGTGAGCTGCCAGCGCTGTTTGTCGAGCTTCAGGGGAACATTATCCAGCAGCAGCCGCGGGGCAATATCCGGCTCTTTCACGGAAGGCGTATCAAGACCGCCGAGATCGATACGCAGCGTGGCATCCGTTTTTGCCCCGGCGCTCCGGGTGAGCGTCATGACCAGACCGCGGTGTTCGCCCGTGTTGCGGGCAAGGCAAAAGTTCTGGTTATTGCAGGTCACCTGCCAGTCAGAGAAGGCTTGCTGCGCAGGTGCAGCCCGCACCTGCGGCGCGAGGAGCACACAAAACAGGGAAAATAAAAAGACGCTGTAGCGCATGAATGACACAATCCCGGAACGAAAACGCATAACAGGGCAGTATCTTCGTGTTCCCGCCGGGGTTGCTCAATCGGATTTATCAGATATACCTGAAAAACAGGCTATATCCGTTCGAAAGGGGTGTTCATCAGCCCGGTTGTCTGTAAATACTGCAGCAATATCACCGCTTTACCATCCCTGATTTCGCCTGAACGCACCATCTCCAGCGCTTGGGCAAAAGGAAGCTCCAGCACGTCGATATCTTCATCCTCTACGCCACCGCCCCGGTGCGTGCGCTGTGCGTCGCTGTATTCAGCAATGAAGAAATGGACAATTTCCGTCACGCCGCCCGGGGACATGTACAGCTCGAAGACCTTTTTGACCTCGCCCACTTCAAAGCCGGTCTCTTCGACGGCCTCTTTGCGGATGCAGACTTCCGGCTCATCGTCATCGAGCAGGCCCGCGCAGGTTTCAATCAGACGTCCGTCAGGATTGCCATTGACCCATGTTGCCACCCTGAACTGACGGATCAGCACCACGCTCTGCTTTTCACGGTTATAGAGCAGGATGGTTGCTCCGTTACCACGGTCATAGACCTCGCGCTTGTGGCGGATCACTTCACCGTTGTTACGTGTAAGATCATAGGTGATGTTACGCAGGACAAAGTAGTTTTCAGAGAGAATTTTGTCTTTGATAACGTCAATTTTCAGGGTCATACGGGCTCCACGGCACAATGAGTCGTCCTATACTACGCCGTGAATCCCGCTTTGTCGTCCGCCGGATTAATGATGTTGTGGTACATCCACTCCCAGCCAGTCGAGTATCCCCTGCGCGGCATGACGCCCTTCCGCCATCGCGGTGACGACCAGATCCGCGCCGCGTACCGCATCGCCCCCGGCGAAGATCTGCGGGTTGGTTGTTTGATAACGGTAGCGGCTCTCGACCGAGGCCACGATCCGCCCCCAGTCATCCGTTTCGACACCCTGCGCCTGCAGCCACGGCATCGCGTGCGGATTAAAGCCAAACGCCATGATGACTGCATCCGCGGCCATCACAAACTCGCTGCCCGCCACCGGAACGGGCCGACGACGCCCCTGCGCATCCGGCTCACCGAGCGCGGTACGCAGCATCCGGATACCGTTGACCTTACCGTTCGGATCCAGCGTCAGCTCAACCGGCTGGACGTTAAACTCAAATGACGCCCCCTCTTCTCTGGCGTTCTGCACCTCTTTCTTCGAGCCCGGCATGTTGGCCTCATCCCGACGATAGGCGCAGGTGACCGTCGCCGCGCCGTGACGTAACGCCGTGCGGACGCAGTCCATCGCGGTATCGCCTCCACCCAGCACCACCACGTTCAGGCCACGGGTGTCGATGAACGGCTCGCTGGCCGTCGCCTCCAGCCCCATAACATGCCGCGTGTTGCCCACCAGGAAAGGCAGCGCGTCGTAGACCCCTGGCGCATCCTCGTTCGGGATACCCGCCTTCATCGAACGATAGGTACCCACGCCAATAAACAGGGCGTCGTAATCGCTCTTGAGCTGCGACATCGACACGTCCTGGCCCACCTCGCAGTTCAGCTCGAAGCGGATCCCCATCGCGGTAAAGATCTCTCTGCGCCGCGCGAGCAGCGATTTATCGAGCTTAAATGCCGGGATGCCAAAGGTCAGCAAACCGCCGATCTCCGGATGCCGGTCATAGACCGTCACGCTCACGCCGCGGCGCGCCAGCACGTCGGCGCACGCCAGCCCGGCGGGCCCCGCGCCGACAATCGCGACACGTTTACCTGACGGCGTGACGGCGGACATATCCGGCCGCCAGCCCATCGCCAGCGCCCGATCGGAGATGTAGCGCTCGATGTTGCCGATCGTAACGGCCCCCGCCGCGTCACGAAGCGTGCAGGCTCCCTCGCATAACCGGTCCTGCGGGCAGACGCGACCGGTAATTTCAGGTAAACAGTTGGTCTGATGAGAAAGCTCGGCCGCGCCGGTGATATCCCCCGCGTTGAGGCGCTCAATCCACTGCGGGATGTGGTTGTGCAGCGGGCAGGTCCATTCGCAAATGCTGTGCTCTCCGCACTTCAGGCAGCGCGACACCTCGCGGGCGGCCTGTTCGGCCCGGAACGGCAGGTAAATTTCGTTAAAATGGCCCACGCGCTCTGCGCCAGCCAGCTTGTCGGGCTCGCCGCGGGGCGGGGTCGTTTGCATCTGCTGCAGTTTGGTACGCGGCGCGTCCACGCTGACGGCCTCGGCACCATGCCAGGGCTGCGCCTCCAGGCAGGCCGTGCGCTGTCGGCGCGATTTCGCCAGGTTTTCCAGCGCGGCGGGCGTCGCCAGGGAGAGGACATCCGCCGGGCAATGTTCGATACAGGCCGGGCCGTGTGGACGCGTCAGACAGAGATCGCATTTATTCGCCGAGGCCTTCACGCTGCCATTGTCGAGCGGAGTGACGATAATCTCCATCGTGCCAAACGGGCAGGCCACCACGCAGGCCTTACAGCCGATGCATTTTTGTTGATTCACCTGTACGCTGTCATCGCATTTGCTGATGGCGCCGTTCGGGCAGCTTTGCGCGCAGGGTGCATTTTCGCAATGATGACAGGTCACGGGGTGGCTCTTCTCGCCGGATCTCAGGACCGTGATACGGGGATGAAAATGGCGCTCGCTCAGGGCATGCTGCTCACCGTTGTGCGCCATCACGCAGGCGACTTCGCAGGCGCGACACCCAATGCACTGCTGGCTGTTAGCCATAATAAAACGATTCATAACCACACCTGTTTTTGGTTCAATAACCTTTCTCTTTATAAGAGTATGGTATTTACGCATCACGGTGCGTTCGGGCAATGTTCAAATGCCTGAAGCGCCCAATTATTTCCAGTGAACCTGTGGCAGATCAATTTTATTCAGAGAGCCGTTCTGTGACCGTTAAACGACCCGTTTCCGGAAGCCTTGCCTGGGCTTTCTTTTCGATCATTGCCCTATCCGTACTCAGCAGCACCGTCGCGTTGCTGACGCTGGCCAGCAGCCAGCGCGATGCCGAAGCCATCAACATCGCTGGCTCACTGCGCATGCAGAGCTATCGTCTGGGCTACGAGATGCAGCGCAACAGCCCGTCCCTTGCGGCACATCGCGAGAGCTGGCAACAGACGCTCGGTGCGCCTGCCCTGCAGAAGCTGGATCGCTGGTACGTCCCGGACAATGTGAAAGCACGCTATCAGCAGCTGCATGTGGCCTGGCAGGAGATGGATGCGCATATCGCCCGCGGCGACAGCGCGTGGTACCAACGCAATATTGAGGATTTTGTGGGCCGCATTGATGCTTTTGTGCTCGCCCTCCAGCACTACTCCGAACATAAAATTCAAACGGTCACCCTGCTCTCGCTGGCTGGCGCACTCGGGATCCTGCTGATGACGCTGTTTACCCTGCGACGCATCCGTCGTCAGGTGGTGCTGCCGCTGAATAACCTGGTGGCGGCCAGCGAACGCATTGAGCGCGGCGAATTTGCCACTCCTGCGCCGGATAGCGCCCTGCCGAACGAGCTGGGCCAGCTTTCGCGCGCCTTTAACCACATGTCAGCCGAGCTTGATACGCTCTACCGTTCGCTCGAAGCCTCGGTTGCGGAAAAGACGCGGTACCTGCACGAAGCCCACCAGCAGCTCGACATGCTGTTCAAGTGCTCGCAGGCGCTCAATACCGGCCAGATTGACAGCCACTGTTTCCGGCATATCCTGCAGATTGTCCATGACTATACGCAGATGAATTATCTGGAACTGCGCACCAGCGACGACTGGCGGCTGTGCGAAGGGACGGAGGCTGAGGGTATCCCTCTGCAAAACCTGCCGGTACTGATGCAGGACACGCTCTACGGCGAGCTGCGCTGGCAAAGCGAGACGGACAGCGTCCCCCTTCCGCTGATGAGAAGCGTGGCGACCATGCTCGGGCGCGGGCTGTACTTTAACCAGGCGCAAAAGCATTACCAGCAGCTGCTGCTGATGGAAGAGCGCGCCACTATTGCCCGCGAGCTGCACGATTCGCTGGCGCAGGTGCTGTCGTATCTGCGCATTCAGCTTGCGCTGCTCAAACGCGCCGTGCCGGAAGAAAATACCCAAGCGCAGGCCATTATCACCGACTTCTCCCGCGAGCTGAACAACGCCTGGCAGCAGCTGCGCGAGCTGCTGACCACCTTCCGCCTGACGTTGAACCACGCGAATTTACCCGCGGCGCTGCAGGAGTCCCTCGACGGGCTGCAGAGCCAGACGCAGGCGAAACTGCATCTCGACTGCCGCCTCTCCTCGCTGGCGCTCGACGCGCAAAAGCAGGTGCATTTGCTGCAAATCGTGCGTGAGGCGGTGCTGAACGCCATTAAGCACGCGCAGGCGAGCGAAATCACCGTCAGTTGCGTGACCGCAGCGGACGGTACGCACAGCGTCAGCATTCGCGACAACGGCATCGGGATTGGCGAGGCCAGCGAGCCGCCGGGACACTACGGTCTTAACATTATGCGCGAACGCGCGCAGCGGCTTGGAGGAGTGCTGCACTTTTCACAGCCGCAAAACGGCGGCACGCTGGTCAGCGTGACGTTTCCGGCGCCCACGCCGTTAACGGGTAAATAACGGTAAAGAGGGAAGCGCAGGGAAAAGCGCATGATAATTTACACTATCTCCTTTATTTCTCCACGTTTGACCTGGGCCTTACCGCTAAAGTTATGCGGGCAATAAACAATAATGACGTGCAGCAAAACGAGGTCACACTTTCATGGCGAATTTTTTCATCGATCGCCCCATTTTTGCCTGGGTGCTTGCCATCCTGTTGTGTCTAACAGGTGTCCTGGCGATTACGTCACTTCCCGTTGAGCAATACCCCGACCTGGCACCGCCGAACGTGCGCGTCACCGCAAACTACCCCGGCGCATCGGCACAGACGCTGGAAAATACCGTGACGCAGGTTATCGAGCAGAACATGACGGGTCTGGATAACCTGATGTACATGTCCTCGCAAAGCAGCGCCACGGGACAGGCGACGGTGACCCTGAGCTTTAAGGCGGGCACCGACCCGGACGAAGCGGTGCAGCAGGTCCAAAACCAGCTGCAGTCGGCGATGCGCAAGCTGCCCCAGGCGGTGCAAAACCAGGGCGTGACCGTGCGTAAAACCGGCGATACCAACATATTGACCATCGCGTTTGTCTCGACAGATGGCTCGATGGATAAACAGGACATCGCGGACTACGTCGCCAGTAATATTCAGGATCCCATCAGCCGTATCAACGGCGTCGGGGATATCGACGCCTACGGCTCACAGTACTCCATGCGTATCTGGCTCGATCCCAACAAGCTGAACAGCTACCAGATGACGGCAACCGACGTGACGGATGCCATTAAAGCCCAGAACGCCCAGATTGCCGTGGGACAACTGGGGGGAACGCCTTCCGTTGATAAGCAAGCCCTGAACGCCACCATTAATTCGCAATCCCTGCTGCAGACGCCGGACCAGTTCCGCAATATCACCCTGCGCGTGAATCAGGACGGGTCGGAAGTGCGTCTGGGCGATGTCGCCACGGTGGAAATGGGGGCGGAGAAATACGACTACCTGAGCCGCTTTAACGGCAATCAGGCCTCCGGTCTGGGGATTAAGCTGGCCTCCGGCGCGAACGAAATGGCGACGGCAAAACTGGTGTTAGACCGTCTGGACGAGCTGTCGCAGTATTTCCCGCACGGGCTGGAGTACAAAGTCGCCTATGAAACCACCTCCTTCGTTAAAGCGTCGATTGAGGACGTGGTGAAAACCCTGCTGGAAGCCATCGCGCTGGTGTTCCTGGTCATGTACCTGTTCCTGCAAAATTTCCGCGCGACGCTGATCCCCACCATTGCCGTCCCCGTGGTGTTGCTGGGGACCTTTGCGGTGCTTTACGCCTTCGGGTACAGCATTAATACCCTGACGATGTTTGCGATGGTGCTGGCAATCGGCCTTCTGGTGGATGATGCCATCGTGGTGGTTGAAAACGTCGAGCGCATCATGAGCGAAGAAGGGCTCTCTCCGCGCCAGGCGACGCGCAAGTCCATGGGGCAAATTCAGGGGGCGCTGGTCGGGATTGCGATGGTGCTGTCGGCCGTCTTTATCCCAATGGCCTTCTTTGGCGGCACCACCGGGGCGATTTATCGCCAGTTCTCGATCACCATCGTCTCGGCGATGGTGCTCTCCGTGCTGGTCGCGCTGATCCTCACCCCCGCGCTGTGCGCCACCATTCTGAAACCGCTGCACAAAGGGGAGCATCACGGGCAGAAAGGGTTCTTCGGCTGGTTTAACCGGATGTTCAACCGCAACGCCGCGCGCTATGAATCTGCCGTGGGTCGCGTACTGCACCGCAGCCTGCGCTGGATGATGATTTACGTTGTGCTGCTGGGCGGGATGGTGTGGCTGTTCCTGCACCTGCCCACCTCGTTCCTGCCGATGGAAGACCGGGGGATGTTCACCACCTCGGTGCAGCTTCCGAGCGGCGCAACGCAGCAGCAGACGCTTAAAGTGGTGCAGAAAGTGGAGCAGTACTTCTTCACCAAAGAGAAAGATAACGTTGTCTCGGTCTTCTCCACCGTCGGTTCCGGCCCGGGCGGAAACGGGCAGAACGTTGCCCGCATGTTTGTCCGCCTGAAGGACTGGGACGAACGCGATACCCGGACGGGCACCTCGTTTGCCATCATTGAACGTGCGACAAAAGCCTTTGCGCACATCAAAGAAGCGCGCGTCTTTGCCAGCAGCCCACCGGCGATAAGCGGCCTGGGCAGTTCAGCCGGGTTTGATATGGAGCTGCAGGATCACGCCGGTGCGGGCCACACGGCGCTGATGGCGGCACGCGATAAGCTGTTAGCACTGGCAGGCAACGATCCCGGCCTGACCCGCGTTCGCCATAACGGCCTCGACGACAGCCCGCAGCTTCAGGTGGATATCGATCAGCGTAAGGCGCAGGCGCTGGGTGTGTCGATCAACGATATCAACGACACCCTGCAAACGGCGTGGGGGTCGAGCTATGTGAATGACTTTATGGATCGCGGCCGCGTGAAAAAAGTGTATGTCCAGTCCGCCGCGCCGTTCCGCATGCTGCCGGATGATATTAACCGCTGGTTTGTCAGAAATAATGCTGGCGGCATGGTGCCGTTCTCCGCCTTTGCCAGTTCGCACTGGGAGAGCGGATCGCCACGCCTGGAACGCTATAACGGCTACTCTGCGGTTGAAATCGTCGGGGAAGCCGCGCCGGGCGTCAGCACCGGTACCGCCATGGACACCATGGAAAAACTGGTGCAACAGCTGCCCGCCGGTTTTGGTCTCGAGTGGACGGCCATGTCTTACCAGGAGCGTCTCTCAGGGGCGCAGGCCCCCGCCCTTTACGCGCTCTCGCTGCTGGTGGTCTTCCTCTGCCTTGCCGCCCTGTATGAGAGCTGGTCGGTCCCGTTCTCGGTCATGCTGGTCGTGCCCCTTGGGGTTATCGGTGCGCTGCTCGCAACGTGGATGCGCGGCCTGGAGAACGATGTCTACTTCCAGGTGGGCCTGCTCACCGTCATTGGGCTGTCGGCGAAAAACGCCATTCTGATCGTTGAGTTTGCTAACGAGATGAATGCCAAAGGCCACGAGCTGATGGCCGCCACGCTGCACGCCTGCCGTCAGCGCCTGCGTCCGATCCTGATGACCTCGCTGGCGTTTATTTTTGGTGTACTGCCGATGGCGACCAGCACCGGTGCAGGTTCCAGCAGCCAGCATGCCGTCGGCACGGGGGTGATGGGCGGCATGATTTCGGCCACCATCCTGGCCATTTACTTCGTTCCGTTGTTCTTTGTGCTGGTGCGTCGCCGCTTCCCGCTAAAGGAACGTCCTGAGTAAGTGGTTGAAATAAAAAAAGGCGGCTTTATCGGCCGCCTTTTTACTGTGTGATTAATTCACACTATGGTTATTTTACTTATTTTAGTGCTCTTGCAATTCTTACTGAATGTCATTTACGAAGCATGCCTTCGATAAAATCTTTCCAGTTCCCCAGTTCACGTTCAATCATAACAACCTCTCTTATTATTATGCGCATTCTACAAAAACGTACCATCATTGTGAAGACTATTTAACCAATTGCTGTGATTGTACCCTACGTCCTGCGGGGATTTATGATAAATATGAACGGAGAGCCCTCAATTTTTTGTGACGGCCAGCAATATTTTGAAATAACCCTACGAACGGGTGAGTTTTATTTTATTGGCTGAGTTTATTGGATTTTTAAAGTTAATGGACATCTATGCTTAAATGATGAAAGAATATTCAGCGTACAGTTGTGAGTCGAATTAAGAAGACGTATTAATCCAGACAATTCCTGAATGTGTTATATTCCACTTAAGGATATATCTTCGAATTTACTGAACATTTAATTATCAGAACATCAAAAGGATTCACCATGGTTGTGATGTACGGCATTAAAAATTGCGACACCATCAAAAAAGCCCGCCGCTGGCTGGACGCTAACAGCGTGGAGTACCGCTTCCACGATTACCGTGCCGACGGGCTCGATGCAGAATTTCTGCATAGCGCTATTCGCGAACTGGGTTGGGAAGCCCTGCTGAACACCCGCGGCACCACCTGGCGTAAACTGGACGACTCTCTGCGCGCCAGCATCACCGATGCCGACAGCGCGGCAAAACTGATGCTCGAGATGCCGGCAATTATCAAACGCCCATTGCTCTGCGCGCCAGGGCAGCCTATGCTGCTGGGTTTCAGTGAAACCCTTTATTCCGACTTTTTTCGTTGAGGTGTAGTTTATGTCATGCCCGGTCATTGAGCTGACTCAGCAGCTTATTCGCCGTCCTTCCCTTAGCCCGGACGACGCAGGTTGTCAGGCTCTTATGATTGAACGCCTGCGTGCCATCGGTTTTACCGTTGAACGCATGGACTTTGGCGATACCCAGAACTTCTGGGCGTGGCGCGGACAGGGCGAAACGCTGGCCTTCGCCGGGCATACTGACGTCGTTCCCGCCGGTGACGCGGATCGCTGGATTAACCCGCCGTTTGAGCCGACCATTCGCGATGGCATGCTGTTTGGCCGCGGCGCGGCAGACATGAAAGGTTCTCTGGCGGCGATGGTCGTGGCGGCAGAGCGCTTTGTGGCGCAGCATCCGAACCACAAAAACCGTCTCGCGTTTTTGATCACCTCCGACGAAGAAGCCAGCGCGCACAACGGCACCGTGAAGGTCGTCGAAGCGCTGATGGCACGCAACGAGCGTCTCGACTACTGCCTGGTCGGTGAGCCGTCCAGCACCGAAGTGGTGGGTGACGTCGTCAAAAACGGACGCCGTGGCTCGCTGACCTGTAACCTGACCATTCACGGTGTGCAGGGCCACGTCGCTTATCCGCATCTGGCCGATAACCCGGTCCACCGCGCCGCGCCAATGCTGAGCGAACTGGTGGCGATTGAGTGGGATAAGGGCAACGAGTTCTTCCCGCCGACCAGCATGCAGATTGCGAACGTCAAGGCCGGGACCGGCAGCAATAACGTGATCCCGGGGGATTACGTCGTCCAGTTCAACTTCCGCTTCAGCACGGAACTGACCGATGAGATGATCAAGGCGCGCGTTATCGCCCTGCTGGAAAAATATCAGCTGCGCTACACCGTGGAGTGGTGGCTTTCCGGCCAGCCGTTCCTGACGCAGCGCGGCAAACTGGTGGATGCGGTGGTGAACGCCATCGAGCACTATAATGAAATTAAGCCACAGCTGCTGACAACGGGTGGCACCTCAGACGGACGCTTTATCGCCCGCATGGGTGCTCAGGTTGTCGAACTGGGGCCAGTGAACGCAACCATTCATAAAATCAATGAGTGTGTCAATGCGGCAGATTTACAACTGCTGGCCCGTATGTATCAACGTATTATGGAGCAAATCGTCGCCTGACGAACGCTCTGAGAGGAATAGCGAATGGATTGGCTTTCAAAGTACTGGTGGGTTCTGGTGTTGGTTTTTCTGGTCGGCGTACTGCTTAACGTGATTAAAGACCTTAAGCGCGTGGACCATAAAAAATTTCTCGCCAACAAGCCGGATCTTCCCCCGCACCGTGATTTCAACGACAAGTGGGACGATGACGACGACTGGCCGAAGAAAGACCAAAAGAAGTAACCGGTCTGTATCCCCTCTCCTGTGGAGAGGGGATAACCTCACATAAACTCAACAATATCATCGTTATCCGGCTTACCGCCGCTGAGCGCTTCATCAAAGTAGTGCTTCGGTACGGTATAGCGCAGATGGTCAAGCGCAAACTGCATGCTGCGGTCGTCAATGGCGTGGCCCAGATCGTCAACGATATCCAGCGTCACATCCCCACCCTCACGAATCAGCGCTTCCTGGGCAGCAACCGCATGCGAGAGCTCAATCACCCGGTCTTCACCGCCGTGGATTAAGTGGATCGTGGTTTGCGTGGTTGCGCTTGTCGGTAACGTCGCAAAACGGCCGTTAAACGCAATCACCCGTGACACCAGACCCGGATGAGCCTTTACGCTTTCCAGCGACATGATTGACCCCTGCGAGAAGCCAATCAGCGCGGTCGCTTCGGCTCCTACGCCGCTCTGCTGCTGCCAGTAACGGATGACGTCGATAAAGGCCGGCATGATGGCGTCGATACGCGCCTGACGGTTCTCTTCCG
The DNA here is from genome assembly GCF_000286655.1 of Enterobacter sp. SST3. Lineage (NCBI taxonomy): Bacteria > Pseudomonadati > Pseudomonadota > Gammaproteobacteria > Enterobacterales > Enterobacteriaceae > Enterobacter > Enterobacter sp. SST3. The sequence goes on from NZ_ALNS01000019.1 coordinate 59,794, forward strand.
TCACGCCCTGAACCGAGAACCACTGGCGCCCGTTCGGGCCGCATGGCTCTACGCCGCCGATGCTGACAATCAGCGCTTCCGGGAAAACGGGCGCAAACCAGCTGCCAATCTGCCCCATATTGACGGCATTATCGCCAACCCCATGAAACAGAAGCAGTAACTGTTTAGCCGGTTTGTCAGGGCTTTGAACAACAAAATGGTCATGTTTCATGGTGGTCTCCTTAATAGATGACCTGGATTCTACGCCTCCCGGCGGGAATGACCATGCCACTTTACTGAAGAAGTCATTGAAAAAATTGCCATTGCAAAATGGCTTCCTTCAACTGCTGGCAGCGGGGATAATCAAGGCTTTCAAGCGCTTGCGCGGTTTCAGAGCGCAGCTTTGCCAGCAACGCTTTTCGCCCGAGCTCATCCGTTTTCCCTGCTAGTTTCCCCCGCAGGGCCGGAAGCGGCATATCAACGGTGAGCAACAACCGCGTCAGCGCAGCAACCGAGGTTGAAAACGCGCGATGGGCAAAAGCAAACCCCGCCAGCTCCCGCCAGTCATCACTATTAAGGGTAGCTTCCCAGCCGTCGTCCACCGGGATCTTTTCACCGTTCCAGGCCGACAGGACGCGCATATCCCGGCATAAACGGTGATGTTCCTGCGCGCACAGCCGACGCCCGGCCTCGCTCAGCGGCAGCAGCGCCATCGCCGTGTAGCAGCCGCTGCTGGCTTCCCGATGGCTCCCCATCCGCACCAGCACAAACCCGCACCGCTGCCAGAAACGCCACAGCTCGTCGGTATAACCAAAACTCACCGACAGATAATCTTCCCCGCTGGCGCTACGGATAAGCCGTTGCCCGATGCCTTCCCGCTGGCGCAGGGGGTGAACCGCAATGCGGCTAACCCGTCGCCCTTTCAGCGTCGCCGCGAGCGGAGAGCCGCCGTGCGCCGCCAGCGACTGCGCCACGAGATTCCCGCGTGGACGCCGGTATCCCGCCCACACGGCGCGGCTAAGCTCCGGTGACAACCCACCCTCTTCCACCAGCCAGAGCGCGCCTGCAATATCAGCCCCCGTCTCTGCAACAGCAAAGTGCTGGCCGGGCGCGTCCATCATCCGGCGTAAATCGAGCGGTGACGTGCGGTAATGAGCAGCACACAGCAGTTCATATACGCTTGCCGCGCGTGCCGGGTCGCTCTCCCACATCCGCGGCGCCAGCGGCGTTATACGAACCTCACCTTCCGGTTTGCGATCGATAAGCGCATCATCAAATAACAGAGCATTTGCCACGAACCGCTCAAGCGGACATCCGGCGGCCCAGCGAATAGGGGTCGATAAGGCATAATGCCGCAGTCCGCTGAAACGGGCGCAAAACTTCAGCAGGAACCCCCTGCCCGTCCCTTCATAACCCTGCACCGTGGTGGTTAATAATACGCGCGAAAAGCGCGTCACCAGCTTCTCCAGCAGCGGGCCCGGGATGGCAGCCGCTTCATCGACAATCAGCCAGTCGGCCTGCAGCGTGGAGGCCAGCAGCGCATCCGGGGCCATAAAGTGGAAATGCTCGCCCGCAAAGCGCGCAATGACATCCGTTGCCCCTTTAGCCGGTGCCGTGACCACCGCACTCCCCTGAATGCTATTGAGCAGCATCCCCGCCAGCGCTGACTTTCCTCGCCCGCGCGGTGCCGTTACGGCAGCGATGCCCGCAGGCATGGTCAGAAGCGCGTCGAGGATCTCCGCCTGCTCGCGCTGCGGTGCGCCGCTGGCAGGCTGCCAGGCGGGTAAATCCGGCGCAACGGGAACGGACAAAGGACGATGCTGTTGCCAGACAATCGCATCCGAATCGGCGGCAAGCGTCCGGCAGAAGTGGTACACAAAGTGTGGAGTGGCGATCGGCTCCGCGCTGTCGCTCCAGCGCAAAGAATCGCTGTCTGGCCTGTCGGCCCAGTCAGCAAGCGGAGGAACCAGCAGCACCAGGAGGCTTCCGGCGCGCAGCGTCCCGCTGAGCGCGGCGAAGGCTGAGACGTCAAACCCGGCGCGCGCGTCAAAAACGGCGTGAAGGTATTCGCGTCCCAGCAGTCCGCTGAGGGTTTTAGAGGGATTGTCATCCAGCCACAGCCAGTCTCCCGGCAGGGTATTACGCAGGTGAGCCGCCTGACATAACGTCCACTGCGGCTCACCGCTGAGCACCACCAGCCGACGATGGCCGGTGCGCTCAAGCTCGCGTATCAGCTGTTCAAACGCCAGCATTACATCGCTTTACCGAAGGTATTACACTGCGCCGGGTCGCCGCTGTCGAAACCGCGTTTAAACCAGCTGTAGCGCTGCTGCGAGGTACCGTGAGTGAAGCTGTCCGGCACGACGCGCCCCTGGCTCTGCTGCTGAAGACGGTCGTCACCGATCGCCTGAGCGGCATTCAGCGCCTCTTCAAGATCGCCGGATTCCAGCACGCCCTGCTGCTGCATGCTGTGGCCCCAGACGCCCGCGAAGCAGTCCGCCTGCAGCTCCATTTTAACGGACAGGCGGTTCACGTCAGCCTGCGAAGCATTTTGCTGCAGCTGGCGCACTTTTGGCTCAATTCCCAGCAGCTTTTGCACGTGATGGCCGACTTCATGCGCGATAACGTAACCCTGGGCAAAATCACCGTCAGCGCCAAGCTTGCGTTTCATGTCATCGTAAAAAGAGAGATCGATATAGACGGTGCCGTCCGCCGGGCAGTAGAACGGCCCCATCACGGACTGTCCGGTGCCGCATCCGGTGCGGGTTGCGCCCCGGTACATCACCAGTTTCGGCTGCTGGTAGGTACGCCCCATCTTCTCAAACAGCTGACCCCATGTGTCTTCCGTTGTGGCGAGGATCACGGAGGTAAATTTGGCCGCTTCATCTTCATTCGGGCTGATGGAGCGCTGAGAATGCTGCTGCTGTTGCAGCGGCTGACCGGTCATTAACCCGGTGAGATCGACGCCGTAATAGCCCGCGACCAGCACCACTATCAGCAGAATGATACCGCCCTTGCCGCTGGGTAACCGGAAGCCCGGTCCGCCCATGGAAGGACCGCCGCCGCCATCACTGCGTCTGTCTTCTACATTGTCACTTTCACGACGCCCTTGCCAGCGCATAACCACCTCGAACTATTCCATTTATAATAGCTATGATCGTAGGCGGTTAACGGCAAGATTACCATAGGAAACAAAGGTAAGACGCCAAAGGATGCGAACATCCTTTGGCAAGTGAGGGAGTTAGTCGAGCTTAACGCCTAAACGGTGAGCAACCGCTTCGTACGCTTCAATCAGGCCACCCAGGCTCTGACGGAAACGGTCTTTGTCCATTTTATCCAGGGTTTCTTTGTCCCACAGGCGGCTACCGTCCGGTGAGAACTCATCGCCCAGCACCACTTCGCCTTTGAACAGACCAAACTCCAGCTTAAAGTCGACGAGGATCAGGCCCGCGTCATCAAACAATTTTTTCAGCACGTCGTTGGCTTTGTAGGTCAGCTCTTTCATGCGCGCCAGGTTCTCTTTGTTCACCCAGCCGAAGGTTTCGCAGTAGGAATCATTGACCATCGGGTCGTGCATGGCATCGTTTTTCAGGAACAGATCGAACAGCGGTGGATTCAGTTCGATACCTTCTTCAATGCCCAGACGCTTCACCAGGGAGCCCGCCGCACGGTTACGAATAACGCACTCAACCGGAACCATATCCAGTTTTTTCACCAGACATTCCGTATCGGACAGCAACGCTTCCATCTGAGTCGGGATACCCGCTTCGGCCAGTTTGGTCATAATGAAGTGGTTGAACTTGTTGTTCACCATACCTTTACGATCGAACTGCTCAATGCGCGCGCCATCCCCTGCTGACGTATCATTGCGGAACTCGAGCACCAACAGATCCGGGTTTTCCGTGCTGTATACGGTCTTCGCTTTGCCACGATACAACTCAGCTTGCTTCTGCATCTTCATTACTCCTGGTGTGATGATTTGTGTTCAAAACTGGGGATATTATGCCACGCACACGTTTGCGTAGCACGAAAATAAAAAGGGCTGGATTCACCAGCCCTCGTATTTATTTGCTGAATGCTGCCTGGAAGACAGCGACCAGCGCATCGTTCTGCGACTGGGTCAGCGTGTGACCTTTTGGATCGATAAACTGCAGGCTACTGCGGTTATCAAGGTCACCGACCTGAATCTTGTAGTCGCCGGAGGCAAGCTGAGGATCTTTCGCGCCCAGTTCCTGCCACGCGCTGTCGGAGAGCGGCTTATAGGTTGCCGTCATGCTGCCGGTTGAGCGGGTGCTGTCGGTCACTTTCATGCCCACTTTTTCCAGCGTCGCTGGCAGACGCTGCCAGGTCTGGTTAAACGGTGCACGCACCACCAGCATTGGCAGGCCGGTATCATCCGCGCCGCTCTGGACATCGAAGGTCACACCGTTGCGGCTCTGCGCGGCGTTGGCAGCATCGGTCGCGTTTTTATCCAGGCCTGCGGCAATCACGTTCAGCATTTCGGTGCTGTAACGCTGCAGGGATGCGGCATCCGCAACCGGTTTACCCGCCTGCTCCAGGTTCAACAGCTTAACGTTAACCGCCTGCTGATAACCCTGCGGTTTAACGGAGACTTGATAACGACCGCGGTACTGCTGGTCTTCATCTAGACGGTTCCATTCGATCCAGTCGGTGGTTAACGTCTGGCTGGCATCATCGCGTTTATCGATGGTGTAGTTCTTCGCCTGAATGACGCTGACAACCTGCGGCCACAGGGTGCTACCGCGCGCGCTCTCAACCATTAGAGACGCCGTATCACCGGTGAACTGGGTACGCGCCCCGCTCACCAGCGCCAGAGGTTGTGCTGGCGGACGAATATCAAGCGCTTTACCGACCAGGCCGCTGCCGTTGGTCACGGGAATATTATAATCGCCGTTCTGAATCGGCAGGATCATACCAGCCGGTGCGTGAAGTTCAGCAAGCGGGGTCGCATCCAGATAGGATTCATCACCGCTCACCTGGCGCTTGTAGCGCGAGTCTGAACTACAGGCAGCGAGCAGCATAACAAGCGAAACACTCGCAACCTTCGCCAGGCGCGACTTCTGTACTGAATAAGCCATCAAATCTCCCTAAACTTTACAGCAAACCGGCATGCTTCAGCGCTGCCCTGACGATATCACGACCGTGGTCGGTAATCGGTGTCATTGGCAGACGCAGCGTGTCGGTTGCTACAAGCCCCAACTCCTTACATGCCCATTTCACTGGGATCGGATTGGGTTCGACAAATAATTTATTGTGCAGCGGCATCAGACGCTGATTTATGACACGCGCTTCATCAAAGTGACCGGCCGCGGCCAGTTTGCACATTTCAGCCATATCGCGCGCCGCAACGTTTGCCGTTACGGAGATCACGCCATGGCCACCGAGCTGCATAAAGTCCAGCGCGGTCGCATCATCACCGCTCAACAGGATAAAGTCGTCTGAAACCAGCTCTTTGATCTGATGAACGCGGCTTAAGTTCCCTGTCGCCTCTTTAATACCGATAATATTTTTGACTTCCGAGAGACGACCAACGGTTTCCGGCAGCATATCGCAACCGGTACGGGACGGCACATTATACAGAATTTGTGGCAAGTCAGTATGTTCAGCGATGGCTTTGAAGTGCTGGAACAAACCTTCCTGAGTAGGACGGTTATAGTAAGGGGTCACCGTCAGACAGCCGACAATGCCGCTGTCGTTAAAACGTTTAGTCAGGCTGATCGCTTCTGCGGTGGCATTCGCGCCTGTGCCCGCGATGACCGGAATACGTCCGTCAGCCAGTTCCAGGGTCAGCATAACCACATCGCCGTGCTCGTCGTGGCTCAGCGTTGCAGATTCACCGGTAGTCCCTACCGAAACGATCGCCGAGGTTCCATTGGCGACATGGTAATCAATCAGCTTCTTCATGCTAGACCGGCAGACGTTACCTTTTTCATCCATCGGTGTTACAAGCGCGACAATACTTCCCGTGAACATGAGCCATCCTCTGTGCGAACAAGAGTCTCAATGGTACGTTTGGAACTGTAATAAAAGCAAGCGACCTGAGGCCCTCAGGCGGTTGTATGCATGTTTTTTTTATGCTTTCCTTAGGAAGACTTAACCATGCAAAGGAAGAACAGGTTTGACAACCTCATCACAACATTACCTGGTTATCACTGCGCTGGGTGCCGACAGGCCGGGTATCGTGAACACCATCACCCGCCACGTAAGCAGTTGCGGCTGTAATATTGAAGACAGCCGTTTGGCCATGCTCGGCGAAGAGTTCACATTCATTATGTTGCTTTCAGGGACATGGAACGCCATCACGTTGATTGAATCGACCCTGCCGCTGAAAGGTGCCGAGCTGGATTTGCTGATCGTCATGAAGCGCACCACCGCGAGACCGCGTCCGGCCATGCCCGCTACCGTCTGGGTGCAGGTTGAAGTGCCTGATTCTCCACATCTGATAGAGCGCTTCACCGCGCTGTTTGACAGCCATCAGATGAACATCGCCGAGCTCGTTTCCCGCACACAGCCGGGCGACGCAAGCACGGTTCCCACGCTCTTTATTCAAATTACCGCGCACAGTCCTGCGTCACAGGATGCGTCAAATATCGAGCAAGCGTTCAAAGCCCTCTGTACAGAATTAAACGCGCAGGGCAGTATAAGCGTCGTAAATTATTCGCAGCACGAACAGGATGGAGTTGAGTAATGAATCCACTGAAAGCCGGTGACATCGCACCGAAATTTAGCTTACCGGATCAAGACGGCGAGCAAGTAAATTTGACCGACTTCCAGGGACAGCGTGTTCTGGTCTATTTCTACCCGAAAGCCATGACCCCCGGCTGCACCGTACAGGCCTGCGGCTTACGCGATAACATGGATGAGTTGAAAAAAGTCGGCGTGGAAGTGCTGGGTATCAGCACCGATAAACCAGAAAAGCTGTCACGATTTGCTGAAAAAGAGCTGCTGAACTTCACGCTGCTTTCTGACGAAGATCATCAGGTATGCGAGCAGTTCGGCGTCTGGGGCGAGAAGACGTTTATGGGTAAAACCTACGACGGTATTCACCGCATCAGCTTCCTGATTGACGCCGACGGTAAAGTTGAACACGTGTTTGACGACTTCAAAACCAGCAACCACCACGACGTGGTGTTGAACTGGCTGAAAGAAAGTGCCTGAAAGTGAGTGTCGGGTGGCGGCTTCGCCTTACCCGACCTACAAGGATAAATAGGCCGGGTAAGCGCAGCGCCACCCGGCAAAACTTACTGCTCTTCTACCGCTGGCACATCCGGCCACGCGTGGACGACCGCTTTAATCAGCGTCGCCAGCGGAATGGCAAAGAACACGCCCCAGAATCCCCACAGCCCGCCGAAAATCACCACCGATAAGATAATCACCAGCGGATGCAGGTTCACCGCTTCGGAGAACAGCACCGGTACAAGCAGGTTACCGTCCAGCCCCTGAATAATCAGATACACCGCGAAGCAGCTCCAGAACTCGGTACCCAGCCCAAACTGGAACAACGCCACGCCAACCACCGGAATGGTCACCACAAACGCGCCGATGTAGGGGATCAAAACCGAAAATCCGACCAGCACGGCCAGCAGCAGCGAGTAGTTCAGGCCGAAAATCAGGAAGCCAATCCAGGTGGCGACCCCCACCACAATCATCTCCAGCACCTTGCCGCGAATGTAGTTGGTGATCTGCTGGTTCATCTCTTCCCAGACCTGCCCCGCCAGCCCGCGGTTGCGCGGCAGAATACGGCGTACGGCGTTGAGCATCTGGTCTTTATCTTTCACCAGGAAGAAGACCATCAGCGGCACCAGCACGAGGTAGACCGCCAGCGTCAGCAGTCCGACCAGGGACGCCAGAGAGTACTTCACCACCGAATCGCCCATCGTCATGATGCGGGCGCGCATGTTTTCGGCCATCGCGTCGATAATCCCGGCATCCATCAGCGCAGGATAACGGCGCGGCAGCGTGGCGGCGAAATCAGAAAGCTTATTCAGCATGCCGGGCATATCGCGGATCAGGTTAATTCCCTGTTGCCAGGCAACCGGCATCACCACAAAGGCCATCAACAGGAGAATGCCGACAAACAGCACCAGCACGATGCTGGTCGCCCAGCGGCGGGAACACCCAATATTCTCCAGGCGCGCCGTTGGCCACTCCAGCAGGTACGCCAGCACAATCGCTACCAGCAGAGGGGCGAGCAGACCGCTGAAGAAGAACAGGATACCGAACCCGGCGACCAGAATAACCAACAAAGCAATGGCTTCCGGGTCGCTGAACCGACGCCGGTACCACTGCATTAACATTTCGAGCATACAACCCTTCCCTGAATCGAATGGCGGGAGTGAGACGGTGAATTGTATCTAACTGTCACAAAAAAGACTTTCGCTTTTTGTATCTCGATCGCAATCCGCAAAAGCCTGATGAATGGGATTTTCTTCATGCTACAACACGGCTACACTCCCAGGGCAGCAGAGATGAACGATATGCCGGTTCATCGGTCAAACTAGCACATCTAACATACAGGACAGTGGTTATGTTCAGGCAGTTGAGAAAAACACTGGTTGCAACACTGATTGCCGCGTTGACGGTCGGTCAGGTGTTGCCCGCTTTTGCTGACTCGTCCGATACATTGCCGGACATGGGCACCACGGCAGGAAGCACGCTCTCTATTGGGCAAGAGATGCAAATGGGCGACTACTATGTCCGCCAGCTGCGCGGCAGCGCCCCGCTGATTAACGACCCTTTGCTGGTACAGTACATAAACGGGCTGGGAATGCGTCTGGTGGCGCACGCCGACTCGGTAAAAACCCCCTTCCATTTCTATTTAATCAATAATGACGAAATCAACGCCTTCGCCTTCTTTGGCGGTAACGTGGTGCTGCATTCAGCGTTATTCCGTTATTCGGACAACGAAAGCCAGCTGGCCTCGGTCATGGCGCACGAAATTTCGCACGTCACCCAGCGGCACCTGGCGCGTGCGATGGAAGACCAGAAACGTAACGCTCCCCTCACCTGGGTGGGCGCACTGGGTTCCATTCTGCTGGCGATGGCCAGCCCGCAGGCCGGGATGGCGGCGCTGACCGGTACGCTGGCCGGGACGCGCCAGGGGATGATCAGCTTTACCCAACAAAACGAGCAGGAAGCGGACCGTATCGGCATTCAGGTGTTACAGCGCTCAGGCTTTGACCCGCAGGCCATGCCGAGCTTCCTCGAAAAACTGCTCGATCAGGCGCGTTATTCTTCCCGCCCACCGGAAATTTTGCTCACGCACCCGCTGCCTGAAAGCCGTCTGTCGGACGCGCGTAACCGTGCCAACCAGATGCGCCCGGTCGTGGTCCAGTCTTCGCAGGATTTCTACATGGCGAAAGTGAGAACGCTGGGGATGTACAATTCCGGGCGTAACCAGCTCACCAGCGACCTGCTGGATGCCCTGGCGAAAGGCAACGTGCGTGAGAAAAACGCCGCGCAGTATGGTCAGGCGCTCCAGGCGATGGAAGCCAGCAAATACGACGAGGCGCGTAAAGCGCTGCAACCGCTTCTGGCTGCCGACCCGAACAACCCGTGGTACCTCGATCTGTCGACGGATATCGATCTGGGGCAGAAGAAGCCTGCCGATGCGATTAACCGCCTGAAAGGGGCGAAAGACGTCCGCACCAACCCGGTGCTGCAGCTTAACCTGGCGAACGCTTACCTGCAGGGCGGCCAGCCGGGTGAAGCGGCGACCATCCTGAACCGTTACACCTTTAACAATAAAGACGATCAAAACGGCTGGGATCTGCTCGCTCAGGCGGAAGCCCAGCTTGGCAACCGCGACCAGGAGCTCGCGGCGCGTGCCGAAGGCTTTGCCCTGGTGGGCCGCCTCGATCAGGCCATTTCCGCGCTCAGCAGCGCCAGCTCGCAGGTCAAACTCGGCAGCCTCCAGCAGGCCCGATACGACGCGCGTATCGATCAGCTTCGCGGCCTGCAGCAGCGCTTCAAGCCGTACGAGAAGATGTAATCAAGGAGAATTCACGTCATGACAGACGCCGTAAAAATTTATCACAACCCGCGCTGCTCCAAGAGCCGCGATACCCTGAGCCTGCTGAAGTCTAACGGCGTGGAGCCGGAGGTGGTGCTGTACCTCGACACCCCACCGGACGCGCAAACCCTCCGCCAGCTGCTGCATATGCTGGGCATGGGCAGTGCACGGGATCTGATGCGCAAGAAAGAAGATCTGTATACGTCGCTTAACCTGAATGACGACCGTCTCTCCGAGGATCGACTGATACAGGCGATGGTTGAAAATCCAAAGCTGATTGAGCGCCCGATTGTGGTGGCGAACGGCCAGGCGCGCATTGGACGCCCGCCGGAAGACGTGCTCGAGATCCTCTGATGGTTTCGCCCGGTGGCGCTGCGCTTACCAGGCCTACGGGTGCCATATGTAGGCCGGGTAAGGCGCAGCCGGCACCCGGCACAACTCCGGCACAACTATAGCTTCAGAATATCTTTCACAAACGGAATGGTCAGCTTGCGCTGGGCGGTAATCGAGGCGCGATCGAGCTGATCCAGCGTGTCGAACAGCGTGCGCATTTCGCGGTCCAGCCGCTTCAGCAGGAAACGGCCCACGTCTTCCGGCAGCTCAAACCCACGCTGCTTTGCACGCAGCTGTAGCGCCTGAAGCTTATCTTCATCCGACAGCGGCTGGAGCTTGTAGATTTGTCCCCAGTCCAGGCGAGACGCCAGATCCGGCAGGCCCAGATTCAGCTGTCGAGGTGGGCGATCGCCGGTGATCAGCAGCCGGGTTTTGCCCGATTCCAGAATGCGGTTGTAGAGGTTAAAGATCGCCATTTCCCACGGCTCATCCCCCGCCACGCATTCGATGTTATCGATGCAGACCAGGGAGAGATGTTCCATCCCCTCCAGCACGTCAGGGACAAACCAGGTTCGTTTATCCAGCGGCACGTAGCCTACCGCATCACCGCGCGCAGAAAGCTCCGCACAGGCGGCATGCAGCAGATGGCTGCGCCCCGCACCTTCGCGTGACCAGATATAGATGTATCCGCTGTGTTCCTGACGCAGCACGTTTTGCAGTGCAGCCAGTAAAGAGGGGTTATCACCCGGCCAGAAACTTGCAAACGTTTCGTCGTCAGGGAGATAGAGTGGCAGAGAGAGCTGTGCCGGTCCGTTCAGAAGTACCTCAACCAGATCTGACATAAAATCGGCATGGAGTTTAACACGGAACCTGCAAGGAGAGAACCGGGCGGATCGTCCGCCCGGTTAAAGGATCACTGTGACGCTTTTTCGCTTTCGTCAGCATCCAGCACCAACTCTTCCGGGCGGATCACGGAGATCAGCTTGAAAATGAGGCTCAGGCCCACGCCGACGATGGTCGCCAGCGCCATGCCTTTCAGCTCGGCCGCCCCGATGTGCACCTTCGCGCCGCTCACGCCGATAATCAGGATCACCGACGTCAGGATCAGGTTCTGCGCTTTGCTGTAATCCACTTTGGATTCAATCAGCACGCGAATACCGGAGGCACCGATGACCCCGTACAGCAGCAGAGACACGCCGCCCATCACCGGCACCGGGATGATCTGAATCGCTGCCGCCAGCTTGCCGACGCAGGAGAGCAGAATGGCGATGATCGCCGCGCCGCCGATAACCCAGGTACTATAGACGCGGGTAATCGCCATCACGCCAATATTTTCACCGTAGGTGGTGTTTGGCGTAGATCCAAAGAAACCGGAAATGATGGTGGAGAAACCGTTCGCAAACATGGAACGGTGCAGGCCCGGGTCGCGGATCAGGTCACGTTTGACAATGTTTGCCGTCACCACCAGGTGGCCGACGTGCTCTGCAATCACCACCAGCGCCGCAGGCAGAATGGTGAAAATCGCAAACCATTCGAAGCGCGGCGTATAGAAGGTAGGCAGCGCGAACCAGTGCGCCTGCGCGATCGGGGTGGTATCCACCACGCCCATCATAAAGGAGAGCGCATAGCCCGCCAGCACGCCGATCAGGATCGGGATAATCGCCATAAAGCCGCGGAACAGCACGGAACCAAAGACCGTTACGCCCAGGGTCACCAGCGAGATGATAATGGTTTTGGAATCCGGCGACTGACCGTCTGCTGGCAGCAGGCCGGCCATGTTCGCCGCCACGCCCGCCAGCTCAAGACCGATGACGGCCACGATGGCGCCCATCGCCGCAGGGGGGAACATCACGTCCAGCCAGCCGGTACCGGCTTTCTTCACGATGAAGGAGACCAGGCAGAACAGCACGCCACACATGATAAAGCCGCCCAGCGCGACCTCATAACCCAGCGGCAGCAACAATAACACCGGAGAGATAAAGGCGAAGCTCGACCCGAGATACGCCGGGATTTTGCCTTTACAGATAAAGAGGTACAGCAGCGTACCAATGCCGTTGAACAGCAGCACGGTTGCAGGGTTAATGTGGAACAGGATTGGCACCAGCACGGTTGCGCCAAACATGGCGAACAGGTGCTGCAAACTAAGCGGGATAGTCTGTAAAAGCGGCGGTCTTTCACTCACCCCGATAGCACGGCGCGTCATAGTGTTTTCCTCTGAGTAGTATCGTTGTTGGTGTTTTATTCAAAAAAAAGCCGACTATCAAAGTCGGCTTATTTATCGTTATTCGATTATTTCGTACCAAAGATCTTATCGCCGGCATCGCCGAGCCCCGGGATGATGTACCCGTGCTCGTTCAGGCCCTGGTCGATAGAGGCGGTATACAGCTCAACGTCCGGGTGCGCTTTTTCCAGTGCCGCGATCCCTTCCGGTGCCGCAACCAGCACCAGCACTTTAATGCTGCTGCAGCCCGCTTTTTTCAGCAGGTCGATAGTGGCAATCATTGAACCGCCGGTTGCCAGCATCGGGTCAACCACCAGCGCCATACGCTCGTCGATGTTGGACACCAGCTTCTGGAAGTAAGGAACCGGCTCGAGGGTTTCTTCGTTACGGTAGATCCCCACCACGCTGATGCGCGCGCTTGGCACATGCTCCAGCACGCCTTCCATCATGCCGAGACCGGCACGCAGGATTGGCACAACGGTAATTTTCTTACCTTTGATCTGCTCAACCTGCACCGGGCCGTTCCAGCCTTCGATGGTGACTTTTTCTGTCTCCAGATCGGAGGTCGCTTCGTAAGTCAGCAGGCTGCCGACTTCAGAGGCCAGTTCGCGAAAACGCTTCGTGCTGATGTCATGCTCACGCATCAGGCCCAACTTGTGTTTAACGAGTGGGTGTTTCACTTCCACAATCTTCATTCTCTTTCTCCTCTGAATGGCATCCGCAAAAAAATCGCGGGATTATACCGCTTTTTTCGGATTAGGCCATACCCATCTTGCTTGACGTATATCAAGCAAAGTGATTTAGAGACAAAAAAACCGGAGGCGAGACTCCGGCTTGGGTGCGGGTTCTGCCGGGTGGCGCTAACGCTTACCCGGCCTACACGTCCCGTAGGCCCGGTAAGCGCAGCGCCACCGGGCAATTATAGCTGCTCGCCGTTGCTCGCAATCACCTGCTTATACCAGTCGAACGACTTTTTCTTACTGCGGTTCAGCGTGCCGTTCCCTTCGTTATCTTTATCGACAAAGATAAAGCCGTAGCGTTTTTTCATTTCACCGGTACCGGCAGATACGAGGTCGATACAGCCCCACGGGGTATAGCCCATCAGGTCTACGCCATCTTCCACCACCGCTTTTTTCATCTCGCGGATGTGGGCGGCGAGGTAATCAATACGGTACTGGTCGTTCACCGTGCCGTCGCTCTCCTGCACGTCGATTGCGCCAAAGCCGTTTTCAACGATAAACAGCGGCAGCTGGTAGTGATCCCAGAACCAGTTGAGGGAGTAGCGCAGCCCCACCGGGTCAATCTGCCAGCCCCAGTCAGATTTCTGCACGTACGGGTTAGAGACCAGGCTCTTGCTCTCGTCATAGTCCAGCTGCGGGTTGTCCGCCGTCGCCTTGGTGGCGAAGGACATATAATAGCTAAACCCGATGTAATCCACGCAGCCCTGCGTCAGCGCGACTTTATCTTCTTCGGTGATATCCAGCGCGAAGCCGCGACGTTCAAAGTAGTTGAGCAGATGCTGCGGATACTTGCCGCGCACATGGACGTCGGTGAACCAGTAGCGGCGGTGCATGGCGTTCATCGCCATCATCATGTCGTCCGGCGCGCAGGTCAGCGGGTAGATGGGGCACATGGCAATCATGCAGCCGATCTGCAGGGACGGGTTAATCTCGCGCCCCGCCTTCACCGCCAGGGCGCTGGCCACCAGTTCATAGTGCGCGGCCTGGAACATCACCGGCTCACGATCTTCACCCGGCGCGTACTTCAGCCCGGAGTTGGTAAACGGCGCAAAATCTTCATGGAAGTTGGCCTGGTTGTTGATCTCGTTAAAGGTCATCCAGTACTTCACTTTATGCTGATAGCGCTGGAAAACCACTTTCGCAAAACGCACAAAGAAGTCGATCAGCTTACGGTTGCGCCAGCCGCCGTATTCCGTGACCAGGTGAAAAGGCATCTCAAAGTGGGAAAGCGTAATCACCGGTTCGATGCCGTACTTCAGGCACTCGTCGAACAGATCGTCATAGAATTTCAGACCGGCCTCGTTCGGCTCAAGCTCGTCCCCTTTCGGGAAGATACGCGTCCAGGCGATGGAGGTACGGAAGCATTTGAACCCCATCTCAGCAAAGAGTTTGATGTCTTCTTTATAGCGGTGGTAGAAATCGATGGCTTCATGGTTAGGGTAATTTTTCCCCTCAAGCACGCCGTTGGTGATTTCGCGCGGTACGCCGTGCGCGCCCGCCGTCATCACATCGGCAACGCTAACGCCCTTGCCGCCCTCTTTCCAGCCGCCCTCAAGCTGATGCGCCGCAACGGCACCCCCCCACAGAAAATCTGCTTTAAATCCTGACATTTGCTTTCCCTCATTCTGCGTTATTTTCTGCAAAAACAATTACAGAAACCGGTTTCAGTTCGATGATGTGCAAAGGGGATAGCCGTTGCAAGCAGAACGCCGAAACCGGTTTCATTTTCGTGAACAGAGTCAAGTTTGTCGCCCTGCCTAAGCCAGAGAGAAAAAAAGATCCCCGCACCGAGAATAGGCTCGCAAACGTTTGCCTGGACTGTTAGAATTGCGCCGATTTTTCTTACTAGCTATGCAATCGCGTGGGGACTTGAGCCGTGACCAACAAAACTTCTCTCAGCTACAAAGATGCCGGTGTTGATATTGACGCAGGTAATGCGCTGGTTGACCGAATCAAAGGTGTGGTGAAAAAAACCCGCCGCCCGGAAGTGATGGGTGGTCTGGGTGGATTCGGCGCACTGTGCGCGCTGCCGCAAAAATATCGTGAACCTGTTCTGGTCTCGGGTACTGACGGTGTAGGCACCAAGCTGCGCCTGGCGATGGATTTAAAACGTCACGACACGATCGGTATCGATCTGGTCGCGATGTGTGTGAATGACCTGGTGGTTCAGGGCGCAGAGCCGCTGTTCTTCCTCGATTACTACGCGACCGGCAAACTGGACGTGGATACCGCGGCCAGCGTCATTAACGGTATCGCCGAAGGCTGTCTGCAGTCCGGCTGTGCGCTGGTCGGCGGCGAAACCGCTGAAATGCCGGGTATGTATCACGGCGAAGATTATGACGTCGCGGGCTTCTGCGTCGGCGTAGTAGAAAAATCAGAAATTATCGACGGCAGCAAAGTGGCGGATGGCGATGTGCTGATCGCGCTGGCTTCCAGCGGCCCACACTCCAACGGCTACTCCCTGGTGCGTAAAATCCTCGAAGTGAGCGGCTGCGACCCGCTGACCACCGAGCTTGACGGTAAACCGCTGGCAGACCATCTGCTGGCACCGACCCGCATCTACGTGAAAAACGTGCTGGAACTGATTGAGAACGTTGACGTGCACGCTATCGCCCACCTGACCGGCGGCGGCTTCTGGGAAAACATCCCGCGCGTGCTGCCGGACAACACCCAGGCCGTAATCGACGAATCCTCATGGCAGTGGCCAGCGGTCTTTAACTGGCTGCAGACCGCAGGCAACGTGAGCTCTCACGAAATGTACCGCACCTTTAACTGCGGCGTGGGCATGGTTATCGCCCTGCCAGCAAGCGAAGCGGATAAAGCGGTTAAACTGCTGACCGAAAAAGGTGAAAACGCGTGGAAAATCGGTACGATTAAAGCCTCCGATTCCGAACAGCGTGTGGTCATTGAATGAAAAACATCGTGGTGCTCATTTCCGGCAACGGAAGCAATTTGCAGGCCATCATTGAAGCCTGCAAACAGAAGAAAATCAACGGCACCATTCGGGCAGTATTCAGCAACAAGGCCGACGCGTTCGGCCTTGAGCGCGCGCGGGAAGCGAACATTCCCGCGCACGCGCTGGAAGCCAGCCAGTTCGCCGGGCGTGAAGCCTTTGACCGCGAGCTGGTTCAGGAGATTGATGCCTACGCACCGGACGTGGTGGTGCTGGCGGGCTATATGCGCATTCTGAGCCCGGCTTTTGTCGCACACTACGCCGGACGTCTGCTGAATATTCACCCTTCTCTTCTGCCGAAATATCCCGGCCTGCACACCCATCGTCAGGTTCTGGAAAACGGCGATGAGGAGCACGGCACCTCCGTGCATTTCGTGACCGACGAGCTGGACGGCGGTCCGGTGATCCTGCAGGCCAAAGTCCCGGTCTTTGACGGCGACAGCGAAGAAGACGTGACCGAACGCGTGCAGACCCAGGAACACGCCATTTACCCGCTGGTGGTAAGCTGGTTTGTCGACGGGCGCCTCGAAATGCGCGACGGCGCTGCCTGGCTGGATGGCGTGAAGTTACCCCCGCAGGGCCATGCGGCGGAAGAGTAGTTTGTTATGTCGGGTGGCGCCGCGCTTACCCGACATCTACCTTGCATTACCCGATATTCCCTTCTCCAACCTTCTAAATTCCCCAACAAAAAAAATAACTGTCATACTTTTCTGGCACTGTTGGACATATCGTGGAAATGCTCGCCATAATAAGGACGAGACGGATTTACCACGTCCTGTGATTGAACTGGAGTGTGAGCTGTAATGGGTCAGGAAAAGTTATATATCGAGAAAGAGCTAAGCTGGTTAGCATTTAACGAACGTGTACTCCAGGAAGCGGCTGACAAAAGTAACCCGCTGATCGAACGCATGCGTTTTTTGGGCATCTATTCCAACAACCTGGATGAGTTCTACAAGGTTCGCTTTGCCGAGCTGAAAAGACGGATCATCATCAGTGAAGAACAGGGCTTAAACTCTCACTCGCGGCATCTGCTGGGCAAAATCCAGTCCCGCGTGTTGAAAGCCGATCAGGAATTTGACGGCCTGTATAACGAACTGCTGCTGGAGATGGCGCGCAATCAAATCTTCCTGATTAACGAACGTCAGCTTTCCGTTAACCAACAAAACTGGCTGCGCCACTATTTTAAACAGTACCTGCGCCAGCACATTACCCCGATTCTCATCAACCGCGAAACCGACCTGGTGCAGTTCCTGAAAGATGACTACACCTATCTGGCCGTAGAAATTATTCGCGGTGAATCCATTCGCTACGCGCTGCTGGAGATCCCGTCCGACAAGGTCCCGCGCTTCGTGAACCTGCCGCCGGAAACCCCGCGCAGACGTAAGCCGATGATCCTGCTGGATAACATCCTGCGCTACTGTCTCGACGACATTTTCAAAGGCTTCTTCGATTACGATGCGTTAAACGCCTACTCGATGAAGATGACCCGTGACGCCGAATATGACCTGGTGCACGAGATGGAGGCCAGCCTGATGGAGCTGATGTCCTCCAGCCTGAAACAACGCCTGACGGCTGAGCCGGTGCGCTTTGTTTATCAGCGCGATATGCCGGACGCCATGGTAGAAATGCTGCGCGAGAAGCTGACCATTTCGCGCTATGACTCCATCGTGCCGGGCGGCCGTTACCACAACTTTAAAGACTTCATTGGCTTCCCGAACGTCGGCAAGGCCAATCTGGTGAACAAGCCGCTGCCGCGCCTGCGCCATCTGTGGTTTGATAAATTCCGCAACGGGTTCGACGCCATTCGCGAGCGCGATGTTCTGCTCTACTATCCGTATCACACGTTTGAACACGTGCTGGAGCTGCTGCGACAGGCCTCGTTCGACCCGAGCGTGCTGGCGATCAAAATCAACATCTACCGCGTGGCAAAAGATTCCCGCATCATCGATGCGATGATCCACGCCGCGCACAACGGCAAAAAAGTGACCGTGGTGGTTGAGCTGCAGGCGCGCTTCGACGAAGAGGCGAACATTCACTGGGCGCGCCGTCTGACGGAAGCGGGCGTGCACGTGATCTTCTCCGCGCCGGGTCTGAAAATTCACGCCAAGCTGTTCCTGATCTCCCGTAAAGAGGGCGACGACGTGGTGCGCTATGCCCACATCGGTACCGGGAACTTTAACGAGAAAACGGCGCGGATTTATACCGACTACTCGCTGCTGACCGCCGATGCGCGCATCACCAACGAGGTACGCCGGGTCTTTAACTTCATTGAGAACCCGTACCGCCCTGTCAGCTTCGACTATCTGCTGGTCTCGCCGCAGAACTCGCGCCGTCTGCTGTACGATATGATTGATAAAGAGATTGCCAATGCCCAGAAAGGGCTGTCGTCCGGCATCACCCTGAAGCTTAACAATCTGGTCGACAAAGGACTGGTGGACAGGCTGTACGCCGCGTCCAGCTCTGGCGTACCGGTTAACCTGCTGATCCGCGGCATGTGCTCGCTGATCCCGGAACTGGAAGGCATCAGCGACAATATTCGGGTGATCAGCATTGTTGACCGTTACCTGGAACACGATCGGGTCTATATTTTCGATAATGCAGGCGACAAACAGGTCTATCTCTCTTCGGCAGACTGGATGACGCGCAATATTGACTACCGAATTGAAGTCGCAACCCCGCTGCTGGATCCACGTCTGAAACAGCGTATTCTCGACATTATCGAGATCCTGTTCAGCGATACGGTGAAGGCGCGCTATATCGACAAAGAACTCAGTAACCGCTATGTACCGCGCGGCAACCGCCGTAAAGTGCGGTCGCAACTGGCGATTTACGACTATATCAAATCACTCGAGCAACCCGATTAACCTATGCCGATAAATGATAAGACCCCACGCCCGCAGGAATTCGCCGCGGTCGATCTTGGCTCTAACAGTTTCCACATGGTCATCGCCCGTGAGGTGGATGGCGCGCTGCAGATCATCGGTCGTCTGAAGCAGCGCGTACACCTGGCGGATGGCCTTGATGAACGCAGCATGCTCAGCGAAGAGGCGATGGAGCGCGGGTTAAACTGCCTGTCGCTGTTTGCTGAACGCCTTCAGGGCTTCTCGCCCTCCAGCGTATGCATCGTGGGCACCCACACCCTGCGCCAGGCGCTGAATGCGCCAGAGTTTCTCAAGCGGGCCGAAAAGGTGATCCCCTACCCGATTGAGATCATCTCCGGTAACGAGGAAGCGCGTCTGATTTTCATGGGCGTCGAGCACACCCAGCCGGAAAAAGGGCGCAAGCTGGTGATCGACATCGGCGGCGGTTCTACGGAGCTTGTGATCGGCGAAGACTTTGAGCCTCGCCTGGTGGAAAGCCGCCGTATGGGCTGCGTCAGCTTCGCGCAGATGTATTTCCCGGGCGGCACCATCACCCGCGAGAACTTCCAGCGTGCACGTATGGCGGCTGTCCAGAAGCTGGAAAACCTGGCCTGGCAGTACCGCATTCAGGGCTGGAACGTGGCGCTGGGCGCGTCGGGCACCATCAAGGCAGCGCATGAAGTGCTGCTGGCAATGGGTGAAAAAGATGGGTTCATCACGCCCGAACGCCTGACGCTGCTGACCGACGAAGTGCTGAAGCATAAAAGTTTTGACGCCTTAAGCCTGCCGGGGCTTTCCGACGAGCGTAAGGCGGTCTTCGTGCCGGGGCTGGCCATTCTCTGCGGCGTGTTTGATGCGCTGGCCATTAAAGAGCTGCGCCTGTCCGACGGCGCGCTGCGCGAAGGCGTGCTGTACGAAATGGAAGGCCGCTTCCGCCATCAGGATATTCGCAGCCGCACCGCGCAAAGCCTGGCCAACCAGTACAACATCGACCGCGAGCAGGCGAAGCGCGTGCTGGACACCACGGTGCAGATGTATGAACAGTGGGAAGAGCAGAATCCGAAGCTGGCGCACCCGCAGCTTGCCGCGCTGCTGAAATGGGCCGCGATGCTGCACGAGGTGGGGCTGAACATCAACCATAGCGGGATGCACCGCCATTCGGCCTATATTTTGCAAAACAGCGATCTGCCAGGCTTCAACCAGGAGCAGCAAACCATGATGGCGACCCTGGTGCGCTATCACCGCAAAGCCATCAAGCTCGACGACCTGCCGCGCTTCACGCTGTTTAAGAAAAAGCAGTTCCTGCCGCTCATTCAGCTGCTGCGTCTGGGCGTGCTGCTCAATAACCAGCGTCAGGCGACCACCACGCCGCCCACGCTGAAGCTGAAAACCGACGACCATCACTGGACGTTGAGCTTCCCGCACGACTGGTTCAGCCAGAACGCGCTGGTCCTGCTGGACCTGGAAAAGGAGCAGCAGTACTGGGAAGCGGTCACCGGCTGGCTGCTCAAAATCGAGGAAGAGAGCGCCGACGTCGCCGCGTAACGGTTCAGGCGTCCGCGCAGGACGCCTCTGTTTCCAGCAGTGACTCAAGCGGTGCCGGTCTGCCAATCAGATAGCCCTGCACATAATCAATACCTAGCGCGTGAACCGCGCTACGTATCTCTTCGGTCTCGACATATTCCGCCACCACCAGCATCTTCTTCATGCGCGCCAGATGGCAGATAGACGCCACAATCTGATAATCCAGGCTGTTGTTGACGATATTGCGGATGAAGTCGCCGTCGATTTTAAGAATATCTGCGTCCACGCTTTTTAGCCGCGCGTAGCTTGCATAGCCGGTACCAAAATCATCAATCGCAATGCGTACCCCCATTTTCTGCAGCTGACTGAGGATATGCAGCGCCTGCTCCGCGTTGCAGAAGTTGCTGCACTCCGTCACTTCAAAGATCAGCTGCCACGGCTCAATAGCGTATTTCGCCAGCACGCGGCTCACCTCAAGCGGGAACTGCACCCGGCACACTGTTGAAGGCGCCAGGTTAATAGCAAAGCGCTGGCCGGGCAGTCTTTCCCGATGCGCGGCCAGGAAGCGCAGCGTATGCTCAAGCACCCACAGATCCACCCGAGAGGACAAACCAAACTCCTGCGCGACAGGCAGGAACTGATCGGGGGAGATCAGTATCCCATTGGTGTCCGGCATCCGCAGCAGGACTTCGTGATAGCAATCGCCACGCAGGCCGCGAACGGGTTGAACCAGCAGGATGAATTCGTCGTTGTCGAGCGCCTTCTGCAGGCGGCTCATCATCGCGACTTTATCCTTCAGGCTGCGCTGCAAATGGACGGCACCGCGCTGCTGAAGATTTTCCGGGTGATTAGAGGAGAGTGACAGATCGGCCACCACCGCCAGCTCCCCCAGCACCAGATAAAGATGGTTAACAGGGGACCGGACATAGCAGTAGCTTACGCCAACCTGCGGCTGCAGCGGCATGCCGTCCCAGACAAAGCGGAACTGCTTAATATGCTCGTCCAGGGCGTCAATCCGCTGCTGGTGCGATTCCGCGTTGAGCCGCACCGCCATGTCATACCCGGTGAGGTGATACACCTGCTCATTGGGCTGGAGCGTAGCGTTAACCCACTGCGCCAGCTGCTGTTTGTACTGAATACGCAGCTGCACGCCGTAATTTCGGCCCAGAATTTCCAGCTCCGGAATGCGCAGCAGGCAGAGCGCCGACCACGGATTCTTCGCCAGATCGCGCGACAGCGCCCGCAGGTTAGGCATATGGACAACCGGATCGAGCAGTGCCAGCCTGCGGGCGTGTTTGTTCACCGCGCGCTGCCGGGTCGCCAGCATCGACATATAAATCACCACAAACGAAAAGACCAGGTAACTGGAAGAGGTGATCGCCAGCTGAATATCGTACCCCGCGTTCACTGGGATATAGCGGTAAAAATAGTGAATGGACACCAGCAGTATCGGGGTCCAGATCAGCGAAATCAGCTTATAGCCAAAACGCATCGCGCCCCAGAGCATCACCGGCATCAGCAGCGACAGGGTATAGTTAGTGGTGAAGATGGAGCTGTTTTCATTTATCGGGAGCAGCAGCAGCGACAGCAGCCCGCCAAGCGCAATCGCCCACAGCAAAAACTCCGCGGCCGTCACCTTTTTATCTATCTGGAAACGGATCTGCGAGAGAAGACTTTTGATATAGCGCGGATGACGGATCAGGCGGATCAGCAGATAGCTCAACGGCACGCCCGTCAGCCCGCTGACCAGCAGCGCCTGGTAGTTAATGAGCGTACGAATGTTAAGAGGGTTCAACCCCGCGAGGCTCTGGCGACTCTCATACACGCCCAGATACACCGCAAACTGAAACAGCACCAGAAACAGCGTCGCAGGGCAGATGACCTGCCAGAAGATGCGCTGCGCCATCAGCCGGATGTCGCCGTACGCCGTCATATTGCGTCTGGGCGCAAACACCCGGTAGCCGCCCCAGCTGAGGACTAAAGGGACAATAAAATGGAGCACCCCGGCAACCGTTTCGAACATCCCGACCGACGGGTAATAGCGGATAAACAGCGACAACACGATCCCGGGAAGGGCTTCCAGGCCAAAGAACATCATCAGCGAGAGCAAAAAGGAGAGCGGTAAATAATAAAGCGCCGCGATACCGTCCCCCAGCTGCGTGAACGTATTTGCCACGCTCAGCACGGGAAGCAAAACCACCGGTAATAGTAGCGGCAATGCCCACCAACGGTATTTATTGTTTTTCAGAAAAGCGAAAATCTTCATAGATGCCCGGTTAAACCCCTTTTTCTCCAGAGGGAAGATAAAGACAGGCATCCAACCTGACCTGGCGCCACCCCGCGACGTGCAGAGTGAACAGTGTGGAGGAGGGATTTTAAATATCAGAGCCGGGAATCCGTTGACTTAAATCAAACTATTTCACGCAAATAAGCCTTGCAGAAGAATTTTGTGAAATAATTTTCTTCATATTATCAATATGGTAAATGCAATTATTAATTTCAATAACAATAGTTAATGCAAACGTTGACGGTTATTTACACATCACAGAATTGACCCCATCTTCCCGCTGTGCCTTAATATCCTTATCGCCCGGGCGGGCTTATCCAGGAAAACAGAGTGAGTCAGGTCACGCGTATGCGCAAACGACATCGATTTAACACCCGAATGACCCGCATCATACTGCTTATCAGTTTCCTGTTTTTCTTTGGCCGCTTCGTTTACTCTTCGATTGGTGCCTGGTACCACCATCAGGACAAAACCCAGTCACAGCAATCCAGCCTGACCGTCGACACCGCTGACCGCTAACCCCCCGAAGGATGTTGTACGAGCCGAATAAGGGCCGCGATCCCTTTGCTGAGGATTTTATCCTGCCGCATCACCACCGCCAGCTGCCGCTGCAGCATGGGCGTCAGCGACATCACGCATAGCCCCTCGCGATCGGCATCCTGTTCTACCGCCATTCGCGGCACGATGCTGTAGCCCAGCCCCGCGCGAACCATGCGTTTGATCGCCTCGATGCTGCCAAGCTGCATCACCGGCGCCATCGCTACCCCATGGGCGGCAAACCAGCCATCGATCAGCGCCCGGGTCCCGCTGCCTGTCTCAAAGGCGATCAGCGGCTGGGCATGGAGCGCCTCCGGGGTTAACTCCCTGAAAGCGTCCTGCTGCTCTCTTGAGGCGATAAAGACAAACTCTTCGTCCATCACCGGCATGACGTCCAGCGCTCTGCCGCTCACCGGCAGGGTCACCAGCCCCATATCGAGACGGTTCTCTTCAATGGCCCTGACGATGTCGAGGGTGTTGCCCGTCGTGACTCCCACGCTCAGGAGCGGATAGTCGCGGCGTAGCTGCTCCAGCAGCGGCGGCAGAAGATGAATGCAGGCCGTCGCCCCCGTGCCAAGGGTAATGGTGCCGCTCACGTCGTGGCTAAACGCATTCACGGCCCGGATGGCGTCATCCACCACCTGCTGAATACGCTCCCCGTGCGCCAGCAAGGTTTCTCCGGCAGCCGTCGCCTTAATCCCTCGCCCGGTACGCTCCACCAGCCGCGTTTGCAGAAACTGCTCCAGCTGGCGTATTTGCAGGCTGACGGCGGG
The DNA here is from genome assembly GCF_000286655.1 of Enterobacter sp. SST3. NCBI lineage: Bacteria > Pseudomonadati > Pseudomonadota > Gammaproteobacteria > Enterobacterales > Enterobacteriaceae > Enterobacter > Enterobacter sp. SST3. The sequence goes on from NZ_ALNS01000019.1 coordinate 84,035, forward strand.
CTGGGAGAGGCCCAGAACGTCCGCTGCCGCTGAAAAGCTGCCGCGCTGGTGAACCAGGCGGAAGGTGGCGAGATAGCCCAGATTAAGCGTCGTCATTCAAAGTTTCTCTTATACGGTGCATAAGGTTGCAGCCCTGCCAGCACAATACCGCGCCCGTTATGCTCAGGACAACTGCATAACGGAATGAAAACTCATGGAAACCTCTGCCCTTCCTCGTCGCCTCGCCCTCACCGCCGGGTGTAATCAACTCATCAACTGGGGGATTTCGTTTTATATGCCCGGCACCTTTGCGCGGGCCATTTCAGCCGACCGGGGATGGTCGTCACCGCAGATTTACCTCGGCCTGACGCTGGCGATGCTGGTGATGGCGGCGGTATCTCCTTTTGTCGCCCGCCTGCTGGCACGCTTTGGCGGTCAAAAAGTGGTGATGGTCGGAACGCTGCTGATCGCCGCAAGCTGCGCAGAAATGGCGTATACCCGGACGCTTTATGGCTGGTACGGCGCCTGGATTGTCGCCGGCACTGGGATGCGCCTGTCGCTGTACGATGCGCTGTTCGCCGCGCTGGTCAACCTCTACGGGCAGCAGGCGCGAAGAACGATCTCACGCGTCACGCTGGCAGGCGGGCTGGCCTCCGCCGTCTTCTGGCCGCTGGGCGATGGTCTGCTTCACATCATGAGCTGGCAGGACGCGTTACGCATTTATGCCCTGCTTGGCCTGCTGAGCGCAGTGCTGATCCGCACGCTTCCCCGGCAGCGGCTGACGGAAAACACGAAGGCCATCGCGCCGCCCCTGCGCAACGAGCGGCGTAACGCCTGGCTTTATGCGGCCTTCATCGCCCTTATCACCTTTGTCTCTAACGGCACCTCCACCCATCTGCCGGAGTTTATTGCCCACTTTGGCCTGCCGGTCGCCATCGGCATGCTGTGGGGGATCGGCCAGACGGGCGCGCGCTCGCTGGAGGTGCTGGCAGGTGGCCGCTTAACCCCCTTCAAACTTACGCTCTTTACCGCTCTTGCTATGCCGCTGTGTTTTCTTGTGGGAATAAGCAGCGCCCTGTTTGTCTGGTGCGCGGCCGGGTTTGTGCTGGGCTACGGCGCCATCAACGGGCTGGTCACCATAGTAAAAGCCACGCTGCCACTGGAGCTGTTTAGCGCGGAAAGCTATGCCCGCCGCACGGGCATGCTGCTTATCCCGGGCCAGCTGATGGCCGCAGCCGCACCGTTTGCCTATGCATGGCTGAACAAAACGCTGGGGATCGCGGGTGCAATGGGAGTGTCGACGGGGTTAACGCTGGTGATTGCCGGGCTGGCGATAGCGATCGTGCGCCGTCCCGGGAGGCAAACTGTATCGCACTGTATCCCGCGCGACGCGCTGACAAACGGGTACAAAACGCCCCCTCCGGCAAATATCTCCGATACATAAAAATGGTTTTCTTTCCCTGTCGTCATTCAGAACCGATGAGGAGAGAACCATGATTCGTCGTTACGCAATTTTACCCCTGCTCGTCCTGGCCTCTGTAACACATGCCCAGGCCACGCCGCTGGACAACCTGAGCGCCGCGGACGTTAACGGCCCCGCCGCCGTTGCCCCGCTGGCGCAGCCGCAACCGCCTGCAAAACTGATCGTCGATCCGCCGCTTGCCGGGCCGCTGAGTAAAGGCGCGGTGTTTATCCAGTACCGTGCCGAAAACCTGCGCATCGAGCCGGTATTCGGACCTGAAGCGCTCAAGGTCATCCCGCGCATCGGGCACATTCACGTGGTGGTGGACGGCGCGCCGTGGCACTGGGCTGACGCCAGCGGAGAGCCGGTGATTCTGGTGGGACTCCCCGCCGGTAAACACAAGGTGACGATTATTCTGGCCGACCCGACGCACAAGCCGCTCGACCACAAAACCATTGAATTCACCGTTCCGCCCCACGCGGCGGTCCACCATTTTTAAGGAGTCTGAAGATGAAAGCACTGACTGTACTGACGGCAGGCCTGCTGGGGCTTTCCGCCAGTGCCTTTGCGCAGAGCAAAACCAGCGTCGTGCTGGTGCACGGCGCGTTTGCCGACGGCAGCAGCTGGAATAAGGTGATTACCCTGTTGCAGAAACAGCACGCAGAGGTCATTGCCGTCCAGCTGCCGCTCACGTCGCTTAACGATGACGTTGCCGCCACAAAGCGGGTCATCGCCCGCGCCCAGGGGGATGTCGTGCTGGTGGGTCACTCCTGGGGCGGCACCGTGATTAGCGAAGCGGGCAACGATGCGCGGGTGAAATCGCTGGTGTATGTGGCGGCGTTCGCGCCGGATGGCGGCCAGTCGACGGCGGACCTCGCGGGAAGCTACCCGCCGCCGCCGGGCAGCGCGGTCATCGCCAAAACGGCGGACGGCTATTTATATCTGCCAACGGACGCCGTCAGGAAGGATTTCGCGCCGGACGTGAAGCCCGAGGAACAAACTGCAATCGCGGCCACGCAGGGGCCAATTAAGGACGATGCGTTTGGTGAAAAGATGACCCACGCGGCGTGGCATGATAAGCCGAGCTGGTTTGTGGTCAGCAAAAATGACCGAATGATCAACCCCGATCTTGAACGTGCGATGGCGAAGACGATCCATGCGAAAACCACCGAGGTCTCCGCGAGCCACGTGTCGATGGTGAGCCAGCCGGAGGCTATCGCCCGGACGATTGAGCAGGCGATTGAAGCAAAATAGTATTTTGTAAATTGTAGGCCGGGTAAGCGC
>NZ_ALNS01000020.1:0-135920 GCF_000286655.1 Enterobacter sp. SST3
AGCGCCACCCGGCAAGAAAGACGGCGCGTTTGTTTACTCCAGCGCCAGCAGCGCAAAGCTCGCCAGCCAGTGCCCGCCGCTGTAGTGGCTGCCAACCACATGCCCGACGCTGGCGGCCAGATGTTTCGTCACCGCCTCGCGCAATGCCGGTTGCGCCGGGTGGCTGGCAGGAAGCGCTTTCGCAATGTGCTTCATACACCATGCGCGGCTGAGGTTTAACCCGTCCAGATGGGCAATTTTCGGGTCGGTACGATCGCTCACTTCCGCCGGGTTCATCAGTGCCGTAACGGCGCCCACCTCAGGCAGAAACGCGTCAAACCAGGCCGGGAAGTCTTCCGACACCTTGCTCATCAGCAGCGCTTCCGTCAGCGCGCCGGAAATATACTCGTCTCCGCCGGGCTCATAATGAGCCGGATAGCGCGTGTCGGCGAGATAAAACCGCTCAGCCGCCGCCAGAATTGCCTGCTCAAGCGCCTTGTCGCCCACTGCGCGACCATAATCCAGCGCCAGCGCGAGGGCAAACGCGGTGTTGTAGTGCGTCCCGACGCGGATCGGATAGGTGAGCTTGCCGAGGTAATCCACCAGCCGGTTGCGAATATCCTGGGTGAGCGGCGCCAGCGTCTGGTACCAGCCTGCGGCCTGCGGCAGCGACGACTGTTTCAGCTCCTGGGCCAGCGCCAGCAGCCAGCCGTAGCCATACGGCCGCTCAAACGAGGCGCGGAACGGCGCGGTAAAATAGGCCAGCTCCTTCGCCACGTTCTCTTCGGTCAGGTGCTCGTCAAAAAGCGCGACGATCGCGTCCCGGCACGGTAATTCTGGATAGAGGCGCACGCAGCGCAGCAGCAGCCAGTAGCCGTGCACCGCCGAGTGCCAGTCAAAACAGCCGTAGAAAATGGGATGCAGCTCGCGCGGCGGCAGTACGTCACCATCATCATTCAGCAGGTGCATGATGTGGTTCGGGTATTCCTGACGCAAATAGGTCAAAGGCATGCGGGCAAACGCGTCGGCCTGATGTTGCGTTAATTCCATGACAGCTCCTTAGCGAAACACGAGGAAATACATGAGGAACACGTTGACCACCAGCAGGGTTAACGCGGTCGGGATCTGGATCTTGATCACCTGATATTTGTCTTTCAGCTCCAGCAGCGCGGCGGGAACGATATTGAAGTTCGCGGCCATCGGCGTCATCAGCGTGCCGCAATAGCCTGCGTACATGCCAATCGCCAGCAGCGGCGCCGGGTTGCCGTGATGCACGTTGATCAGAAACGGCAAGGCGATACCGGCACTTAACACCGGGAAGGCCGCAAACGCATTCCCCATAATCATGGTAAACAGCGCCATGCCCACACAGTAAATCACCACCAGCATGAAGCGGCTTTCCGGGTTCACAAACAGGCTCACCACCTTCTGGACCGAATCACCCGTGTTGGCCACTACGAACACGCCGCCAAGCATGGCCAGCATCTGCGGCAGGATCACCGCCCAGCCGATGGTATCGACAAGACGACGGGACTGACGAACGGCATGGAGCGGCGTGCCTTTGGTCAGCCACCAGCCGGTGAGGATCGCCGCGACGCAGGCCACGCACAGCGCCGCCAGGGTGAGCTGCTTCTGATCGAGCAGAAACACGCCGCCGACCGAAACGCCCTTCAGGAATAACGTGCCCAGCACCGTCACCACCGGGATCATCAGCGCCGGCAGGAACAGCCAGTTTTTAAGCCGATTTGACGACGCGACGCGCTCCTCCTCGGTGGACATTTTATAGTGCCCTTTCCCGACGAGACCAAAACCCGCCAGCAGCGCGATAACGATAACGCCGCCGCCAATGATCCGGTACGCCAGTGATTTCCCCAGTTCCTGCACCATCAGATCGCCAAACAGGAAGATCCCGCCAAACAAGAACCAGAACAGCGCGGTGGTAAAGCGCTTCGGGTTGGCGCGATCGCGCAGGGTCATGACAACCAGCAGCATTACGACAAAGCCAATCAGGTAGTACACGCGGTTAATGGTGATAAGCGTCATCATTGCGCGGCCTCCTGCGTACCCTGCTCTGCACGCCAGGCCATCACGTCGCGACGGATACTCGCATCGAGGCGCAGGAGGCGCGTCATATGAATAATTAATGCCGCAATGGCGGTGGGAATGGCCCACAGGCCGATATGCAGCGGTTCAATGCCCTGAATACCGTTCTCTTTCAGGAACGCGTCGATCAGCAGCACCGCTCCGAAGGCAATAAAGATATCTTCCCCAAAGAAGACCGCGATGTTGTCGCATGCGGCGGCGTGGGCTTTGATTTTGTCGCGAATATGCTGCGGCAGTTCGCCGTATTCGTTCAGCGCCGCCCCTTCGGCCATCGGTGCCAGCAGCGGGCGCACCGTCTGGGCATGGCCGCCCAGCGACATCAGTCCCAGCGCGGCGGTGCCTTCCCGCGCAACAAAGTAAAGCATCAGAATACGCGCCGAGGTGGCGCTGGCGATCTTCGCCACCCAGGCCTGGGCGCGCTCCTTAAGCCCGTAATATTCCAGCAGACCAATCACGGGCAGGATCAGGATGAAGGTGGCCAGCGATCGGCTATTGACGAACTTCTCGCCAAAGGTCTCCAGCAGCATCCCGAAATCCATGCCGACCAGCAGACCCGTCGCCAGCCCCGCCACCACGACCACCAGCAGCGGGTTGAAGCGCAGTGCAAAACCAATAACCACGATCGGTATCCCGATCAGCGGCAGCAGCGTAGTACCGTCCATAACGTTTACCCTATCGAAAGTGAGCGTTGCGCGCCGACGGCTATTTTTTTAATTTGCGGCGAGCGATGTTGTGTTTTGTTGGCAGGCTTCGCAAAACCTGCGCTAAAAAGCTATATCTGAACCTCAAAAACATGTAAACAAATTATCAATAAAATGTTCTTATTTTATCGATGAGTTTACATTTCTGGCTAAGGAACGTTATGACCTCAGAAAAGAGTGCTTCACCCGATCGCGACGATATCAACGAGGGCCGGATCGTCTCTTCCCGCCATCTGGTATCCGAGCGCTGCGCGGAGTTATCAGAGCTGGAATATGCGCTGATCATGACCAGCAACGCGTTTAACAAATGGATGGTGCGCTGCATGACGGCTGCCGGCGAGCCCGATATGGGCGCCTTTGACGTTTCGCTGCTGCATCACGTCAACCACCGAGACCGCAAAAAAAAGCTGGCCGATATCTGCTTCGTCCTCAACGTGGAAGACACCCACGTGGTGACCTATGCGCTGAAAAAGCTGGTCAAAGCGGGCTACGTGACGAGCGAGAAAGCGGGTAAAGAGCTCTTTTTCTCTACAACGGAGGAAGGGAAAGCGCTGTGCATGAAATACCGGGACGTGCGGGAGGCGTGTCTGATTGCGATCCACGCGGAGAGCGGCATTGCCGGGAAGTCGATTGGCGAGACCGCGCAGCTGTTACGCACGATCTCCTCCCTGTATGACACCGCCGCTCGGGCGGCGGCGTCACTGTAACTAAGGACGGCGGAACAGCGTAATGCTCCGTCCGGCCAGCGCGTACTCTACGGTTTCGGTGATCGCTGTCCCGGTGGCGGCATCATCCGCCGTAGACAGCTCCAGCACCCATCCCCCTTCGCCAAATTGCGGGATCTGGAACGGCACGGTGCCTTCAAACGGATTGAACAGCATCAGCACGTCGTGCCAGATACCGTCCTCCTGCCGCAGATCCGGCCTGCTGATGGAGACCCCAAGCGTCGAGCCTTCATCCCACTGCTCGGCCTGCTGCGGACCGCCTCCGGCATTGAACCAGCGGATCTCGAGCCCGTCGCGCCAGCTTTCACGGCGCAGCAGCGGCTGTTGCGCGCGAAGGGCAATGAGACGACGGGTAAACTCGCGCAGCGCGGCGTCGTTTTCGGAGAGCCCCTTCCAGTCGATCCACGAGATCTCACTGTCCTGGCAGTAGCCGTTGTTGTTCCCCTTCTGCGTGCGGCCAAACTCGTCCCCCGCCAGCAGCATCGGCGTGCCGTGGGAGAACAGCAGCGTGGTGAGGAAGTTACGCTTCTGCCGTTCGCGGGTAGCAATAATATCCGGGTTCTCGGTTGGCCCTTCCTCGCCGTAGTTGTACGAGCGGTTATCGTTATGCCCGTCGTTATTGTCCTCGCCGTTGTCGGCGTTGTGCTTCTCGTTGTACGACACCAGGTCATTCAGCGTAAAGCCGTCGTGGGCGGTGATAAAGTTGACGCTGGCCCACGGGCGACGCCCACGCAGATCGTACAGATCGCCGGAGCCGAGAAGCCGCGCGGCAAAGTCCGTGGAGACGTTGTCCCCCTTCCAGTACTCGCGAACGGTGTCGCGGTATTTGTCGTTCCACTCCCCCCAGCCCGGCGGGAATCCGCCCACCTGATAGCCGCCGGGGCCAATATCCCAGGGTTCACCAATCAGCTTCAGTCGGGATAAGACCGGATCCTGGGTCATGGCGTCGAAGAAACCGCCGCGCGGATCAAATCCTTCGGGCTCGCGGCCCAGGATCGTCCCGAGGTCGAAACGAAAACCGTCTATGTGCATTGATTCCGCCCAGTAGCGCAGGGAATCCATCACCATCTGCAACACGCGCGGGTGCGAGGTGTTGACCGTGTTTCCCGTCCCGGTGTCGTTGATGTAGTACCGGTGCTGGTCGGGCAGCGTGCGGTAATAGCTGTAGTTATCAATCCCCTTAAACGAGAGCGTGGGGCCAAGCTCGTTGCCTTCCGCCGTGTGGTTGTACACCACGTCCAGAATGACCTCGATGCCCGCGTCATGATAGGCACGCACCATATCGCGAAAGCCCTGGATCCCCGCCGGGCCGTAGTAGCGCGACGCCGGAGCAAAAAAGCCCAGCGTGTTATAGCCCCAGAAGTTCTTCAGGCCGCGGTCGAGCAGGTGCTGGTCGTCCGGGAACCAGTGAACCGGCAGCAGCTCCACCGAGGTAATGCCCAGGCTTTTGATGTAGTCGACCGAGGCTTTGTGCCCCATCCCCTCAAACGTGCCCCGCAGCTCGGGCGGGATGGCCGGGTTCATCTGGGTAAACCCCTTCACGTGGCTCTCATAGACAACGGTATGCGGCCAAGGGACGTTCGGCCGGTTGTTGTCCTGCCAGTCAAAGGCGTTCGGGTCGATAACCCTGCATTTTGGCGTAAACGGCGCGCTGTCGCGGGTATCAAAGCTCAAATCCAGCTCGTCATGCCCCAGCTCATAGCCGAAATGGGCGTCGTTCCAGTCGATGTCACCCACCAGTTCGCGAGCGTAAGGGTCGATGAGCAGCTTATGTGGGTTAAAGCGATGACCATTTTCCGGGTCGTAGGGGCCGTAGACGCGATAGCCGTACAGCGCGCCCGGCTTCAGGTCAGGCACATAGCCGTGCCAGATCTCATGGGTATACTCCGGCAGCTCCAGCCGGGCGATTTCCGTTTTCCCGGACGGGTCAAACAGACAGAGCTCCACTCGTTCAGCGTGCGCGGAGAACAGCGCGAAGTTAACGCCCTTCCCGTCATAATTCGCCCCCAACTGCTGGCCATGACCGGCCCGAATTTCAAACGTTGTATCCTTTGCCATTTTCGTTCTCCACGATTATTCGCAGGTAAGCAGAACCAGTACACATCCCTTTTCTGACGTTAAATCCAGCGTCTTTTGCAGAATGCGGCTCTCACCGCTGAACAGATCCCGATAGCGCTTCCCGGCCAGTTCGTCGGGTATCGCCACCGTGGTATTGACCCACAGCTGATGATTATCCGTGACGCCAAAAACCAGACGCGGCACGGCGACAATCAGCGCCTCCTCGTCCTTAACGCGCGCATAAACAATCAGGTTCTCCTCCCGCTCGCCGGTGACCTTAAGCGGCAGCCAGTCGCCGTAGCGGAAAAGCGCGTCGTAGTGCGGTCGAAGCCGCAGCAGCGTGGCGGTAACAAACTGTTTGACCCGTCCGTCCCGCCAGCAGGCCGGGTTGTCAAACACCCCGGCATCCGCCGCGCTGAGGTGTTGCACCAGGGCCGGAAAGTCCGGCTCGCGTCGGTTATCCGGGTCGACAAGGCTGAAGTTAAGCGCCTCGCTGCCCTGATAAATATCCGGCACGCCGGGCGCCGTCAGCTTGATCGCCGTCTGGCTGAGGCTGTTCATCAGCCCGGCGCGAATAAAGGGCTGCATCGCCTCGCTGAAATCGTGCAGGAACAGGCTGTTGTCCGGCGAAAGCAGGTGCCGCGCGTAGCTCAACACCACGCTCTCGTAACTCTCGTTGCTGTCGATCCAGTCGGTGCGCTGCTTCGCCTCGCGCAGCGCTTTTTCGAGGAAGCCGAGGAATCGCGTTTCGAGTGCTTTAAGCCCTTCAGCATCATCCGGTGACAGCGTGGCGGGCCAGACGCCCGCGAGCGCCTGGTAGATCATCCACGTATCGGCGGCGTTCGGCGCGGTACCGTCATTGAGAAAACGCACCTGGGTCTGGTTCATCTGCCGCCAGCGGGCCAGATTTTCCCCCCAGCGTTCCGGGGCTTCCGTCAGGGTGTAAAGGCGCGCCCGGGCATCTTCCCCGCGCTTGGTATCGTGCGTGGAGGTGCCCAGCAGCGCGTCGGGCTGACGGGCCAGACGAATGCGCATCTCCTGGTGGAAGCGGGATAAGGAAAACGCGCGCGGGGTCGGGTCGGCCCCCACTTCATTGAGCGCAAGCTCAAGGTTGTGGCGAAAGAACAGCGTGTCTTCAACGGACTTCGCCATCAGCGGCCCGGTGAGCTGCTGGAAGCGGGTCCTGAACAGCGCGGCGCTCTCGCGGCAATCTTCCGGCAGGTCGCCGGTAAGAATGCGCACGATCAGGCTGAGCGCGGCTTCAGACGTCTCCACGCTGGCAACCACGCGGTTGAGCAGCGCCACGTCCGGCGGGGTTAACCCCTCGCGAGTGCCGTAGGTGCGGTAGACCGGAAACGCAATAAGCAGCTCGCGCAGCGCGTGGCGGATTTCCTCGCGCGGCAGCGCAACCTCATTGCGGCGGGCCAGATCCTCAGCAAGGTTTAGCAGCGTGGTGAATTCACCCTCGAAATTGCGATCGGTCATCAGGCCTTTGGCATCGCGCAGCTCCGCGTGGCGATCGACCGTCACGCCCAGCGTCTCGTCGTGGATTGTCTCCAGGCGCGAGAGGTTATCGTCGTCGACCAGCACTTCCGCCAGCGAGGCGATAAACTCGTAGCCGGTGGTACCGGATACCGGCCAGTCAGCGGGGAGCTGTTCCCCTTTGGCGAGAATCTTTTCGACCGTGATGTAGCAGTCGGGCCCGGCGGCCTGCCGCAGGCGCTGCAGATAGCCCAGCGGATCCGCCAGGCCGTCGACATGGTCAATGCGCAGGCCGTCCACCACGCCCGCGTGGACCAGCTCAAGGATCAGCCGGTGCGTATCGTCGAAGACCGCATCATCCTCAACCCGGACGCCGACCAGCCCGGTGATCTCAAAGAAGCGCCGCCACGATAGCTGCTTCGGCGCCTCTCGCCAGGACATCAGCCGCCAGCTTTGCGCCTCGTGCAGCTCGGCAATGCTCTTCTCCTCGCTGTAAGTGCCCGGGTTGAGCGGATACTCGGCGTCGTAGTAAACCAGCGCGGCCTTTTCCGTGACAGGGTCACGTTTTAGCGTGATGGCTCCCTTCTCCAGCTCCGCCTCAAAGATGTCGCCGAGAAACGGCAGCGTCAGCGGTCGCGACCCGTCGATATCAAAATAGCGGAAGTAGCGGCTCTGCTGGCCGTATTCAATCACGTCCCGCCACCAGAGGTTTTCCAGCGAGGTGGACATATGGTTCGGGACAATATCCAGAATCAGCCCCATACCGGCCTGCTTAAGCGCCGCGGCCATGCGGTCAAAGCCTTCTCGTCCGCCAATCGCGGGGTCGATTTCATTCGGGTTAGTCACGTCATAGCCGTGGGTAGACCCCGTCGTGGCAGTAAACACGGGCGACGCGTAAAGGTGGCTGATGCCGAGGTCCTTCATATACGGCACCAGCGCCACAACGCGGTCGAAGGTCATGCCGTTACGGAACTGAATACGGTACGTGGCGGAAGGGATCATAACGATGCTTCTCCATCAGCAAAGCGAACGACAATACCGTTCGGGGGTAAAACGTCGTTGAGCTCCGGCCAGGCGAAGCGCGTCTCCCCCGCGAGCGCGGGCAGGTCGACGGGCTTCGTTCCAATATTCAGCGCCAGAGAAAGCGTGCCTGACGGGAAGCGCCAGCTCACCGCCACCATGCCGGGCGCGGTCTTGAGCACATGGCCCTCAACGGCGCCGCCCGGATGCAGAAGCGGAACGATATAGCGATGGCGCAGCGTCAACAGATGGCGCGTATAGCGCAGCCACGTTTTGCCCTCGTCGGTGGCGATTTTGTTCCAGTCGAGCTTTGAGCGGATAAACGTGTTCACGTCGTTCGGGTCCGGGACGGTTTCATCGTGCCCGGCATGGCCGCTAAACTCTTTCGCGCGCCCTTCCCGCACCGCCTTTGCCAGTTCGCCGTGAAAATCGGTGAAGAACAGGAACGGATGCGTTTCACCAAACTCCTCGCCCATAAACAGCAGCGGGATATGGGGGGAAAGCAGCAGCGCGGCGAGCAGCACCCTCGTTTTATCAGCCCCCGCGAGGGAGATAAGCCGCTCGCCATGGGCGCGATTGCCGGTCTGATCGTGGTTTTGGATGAAATCGACGAAGAACTGCGGCGGCTGCGTGCGGCACTCCACGCCGCGGGATTCGCCGGTTTGCAGCGAAATCTCGCCCTGGTAGACAAAGCCTTCAGCCAGCGCCCGGGCGAACTTTTTCTCCGGCTCAAAGGCAAAGTCCTGGTAGTAGGCGTGCGTCTCACCGGTGGCAAACACGTGGGCAGCGTTGTGAAAATCATCATTCCACTCACCGGTAAACAGCGGCGTGTGGCCCTGTTCATCGCGCGGATGCAGAAAAATCACGTTGCGGCTGTCTTCCGTGGTCAGGTGAACGTGCCGGTGTGGGATCGCCTCGCGAATTTTTGCGGCAATCTCCTCCAGAATGTGCGTCCCGGAGCTGTCTTTAATCTGGTCGATGGCATCAAAGCGCAGGCCGTCCAGACGGTACTCCGTCAGCCAGTAGAGCGGTGCGTCGGTGATGTACTGCCTGACCGGCTCGCGCTCGTAGGCGATGCCGTTGCCCCACGGCGTCATTCGATCCTCATCAAAAAACGCGGGCGACAGCAGAGGGAGATAGTTCCCCTCCGGGCCGAAGTGGTTGAGCACGATATCCAGCACCACGGAAAGCCCCAGCCCGTGCGCGGCGTCGATAAACGCGTGGAAATCCTCCGGCGTGCCGTACGCAGAGTGCGGGGCATACAGCAGCACGCCGTCGTACCCCCAGCCGCGGGAACCGCCAAACTGGGAGACGGGCATGACTTCAAGCTGGGTAATCCCCAGCTCCGCCAGATACGGCAGCTTGTCGATCGCCGCCCGGAAGGTGCCCTCCGGGGTAAACGTGCCGATGTGCAGTTCGTAAATGATCGTCTCTTCCCACGGCCGCCCTGCCCAGTCGCGGTTGACCGGCTGGTAACGTCGGGGATCGATCGCTACGGAGGGGCCGTTAACGTCGCCCTTTTGCGCCCGCGAGGCGGGATCGGGCACCGCCGTGCCGTCCTGAAGAACAAACTGATATTCTGCACCGTGCCTGACGCCGGGGACGTCCGCCTGAAACCAGCCGTCGCCGGTTGCCGTCATCGGCACCTCGGTGGCGGCAAGACGTAGCGTAAGTTCTTTCTGTCCTTCTGCCCAGACGCGAAAACGTACAACGTCATCGGAAATAAACTCAGCACCCCACTGCTTTTGAAATGTCCTGAATTCCATTCATTGTCCTCGAATGACCCACATTTTACGCGGAACGAAGTACAAGCTTAGTTCAGGATTAAAAGTGCGTGAGCTCAGCGGATTTAACCGCTTCGTCTATTCTTTATGAAATAACTCACTAACGGGAATACTATGCAGATTCGAAAAGGACTCAATACCGACTTCGCACGCCTTGAATGCTGTGACTTTTCTTTCACCATTAGCCACATTGCCCGGGAGCCGTTTATCCACTGTGATTTGCATATTGAAGCCGTGGCAGAGCCGTGGATAAAAACCTACGAACTCGACATTCAAACGCTTGAAAATCACTGCGTTAATCCGGACGCCATATTTCTTGTCGCGGAAACGGACGACGGTGAAATAGCCGGATTTATTACCGCGTCAGTCGGCTGGAACAAATTTATTTCAGTGGATTATATTGCCGTTGAGCGCACCAAACGCAGAACCGGCGCTGCGCATAAATTAATGGCCGCCGCGCACGTGTGGGCCCGCAGCGTAAACGCGCCGGGATTACGGCTTGAAACACAAAATGTGAACGTCTCTGCCTGCCTGTTTTACCGTCACTACGGATTTACCCTGGGCGGATACGATCGTTATCTCTACAACGCCCTACCGGAAAAAGACGAGGTCGCTCTGTTCTGGTATTACATGCTGGTCTAGCGGAAACACATTGCCACATCACGGTCATATTTCTGTCACTGAATTTCATTACGCTTTCGGGATTTTAACCACGGTGTTGAGGAAAGAAGTGTGAATTCAATGGCTAAGGCATTACTGCTGGCATTACCGGTTTTGAGTGCAGCGGCAGCGGCGACGGCCGCGGAGCACGACCTGTGTGAACCGAAAGCGTACGAAATGGCGCTGCGCTATCAGCAGAAATCGGCAGAGATTATGGCCCTTCAGCTGCAAACCTATCGGTTTGCCACCGAGCGTTTCAACGAAAAGTTAAAGGATCTGAAAACGCCCGAAAATTACGCCGTGGTAATGGACCTGGATGAAACGGTACTGGATAACACCCCTCTGCTGGTGCGCGACATGGAGCAGTGTCACGACTATACGAAATGGGACACCTGGAGCGACTGGGAGAAACAGGGAAAACCCGACTTAATTCCGGGGGCGAAAGCGTTTCTTGACCACGTGAATCAAAGCAAGGTCCGCATCTACTATGTCTCGGATCGTATGCAGGAAAACAAAGCCGACACGCTGAAGACGTTAAACGCTCTCGGCCTGCCGCAGGTATCTGACGAAAGCGTGCTGCTGGATACGGTCAGCAAGGAAGAGCGCCGTCAGAGCATCCTCAAAAAGCAGCAGATCGTGATGCTGTTCGGCGACAGCCTGCCGGATTTCGCCGTGCAGTTTAAAAACAAAAAGCCGAGCGAGCAGCAGCGTGATCTGGTTGAGGCCAGCGCGGAACACTTCGGCAACGACTGGATTGTGCTGCCTAATGCCGCTTATGGCTCATGGTCCAAAGCCACGCCGGACAGCTGGAACGCACCGCTGAAAAAATAATGTCTTACGGGCCGGGAAAGCTATCGCGCGCCTTCCCGGCCCTTCGGTTTCCTATCCATCCCGTTTATAGGTCCTATCATTTCTGGGCAGGTTCTTATAATTTTACGGAGCAGTAAGATGAGCACTTTCAAAGGAGACTCGTATGCTTACCGTGAAAAAACTTGCTCTTTCCACGCTGATTTCCAGCTCACTGCTTTTCTACCCTGCGCTCCAGGCCTCTGCAGAAACGCCGCAACACGTCGTTAAACAACCGGCGGGCGGTTACAGCGTGCAGGTCGGCGACGTGCTTGTCACCTCGTTTACCGACGGGACCGTCGCGCAGGATCTGCACAAGCTGCTGCGCCGGACAACGCCGCAAAACATTGATGCGCTGCTCGCGAAAAACTTTCAGACCAACCCGGCTGAGGTCTCCATCAACGCGTTTCTGATTGCGATACCCGGACATAAAATCCTGGTGGATACGGGCTCGGGCCAGCTCTTTGGTCCTGATACCGGCGGACGTCTGGTTGAGAGCCTCGCCACGCAGGGAATAAAACCCGAGGACATCACTGAAGTCCTGCTGACCCACGCCCACTCCGATCATGCGGGTGGCCTGGTGAAAGACGGCAAGGTGGTGTTCAGCAACGCGCGCGTTTTCGTTGGCAAACCGGACATCGACTTTTTCTTTAACGACGACAATCAAAAGAAAACCGGCTACGGCAAGAACTACTTCGACGTCGCGCAGAAGACCTTAAAACCCTACCTTGACGCGGGGAAAGTGGTGCCGTTTAGCGGCACATCGGAGATTCTTCCGGGGCTTACCGGCACGGTTCATCCCGGACACACGCCGGGTTCAGCCTTCTACACCCTGACAAGCAAAGGCGAGAAGATCACCTTTGTCGGCGACATCATTCACGCCGCGGCGGTCCAGTTTCCGCAGCCTGCGGTGACCATCACCTACGATGAAGATGAGAACAAAGCGGCAAGCGTACGCGAGCATGCGTTCGCTGACTTTGTGAAAAATAAAGACCTCATTGCCGCGCCCCATCTGCCTTTCCCGGGCATCGGCTATGTGACGAAAGGCGAGAAAGGCGGCTATGCCTGGGTCCCTGTGACCTATACCAACCGGGACGCCAGCAGCGCGAAATAAGATGACGCGGATATCTGACATGGACATAGGCCTGCTCCTGACGCTGGACGCCCTGCTTCAGGACAGGAACATCACCCATGCGGCCGCGCGGCTGGGCATCAGCCAGCCCGCGCTCTCCGCACGTCTCGCGCGTCTGCGCACGCTGTTTGGCGAACCGCTATTTATTCCCTCCCCGCATGGACGCGGGGTGTTACCCACGCCGCGCGCGGAAGCGCTCAGGCCGCAGGTGACAGGCGTGCTGCGCGGCATCAGCGCGATGTTTGCGCCCACCGCGTTTGACGCGCAAACCAGCAGCCGGACCTTTGTTATCGCGCTGCATGAAAACCCGGCGCTGATGCTCGGCACCGCGCTGCTTAACCAGGTGGGTACCGATGCTCCCGGTATTCGCCTGCGCTTCGCCCTGCCCGAGATGGCCGAACTGCCGCAGCAGCTGGAGAACGGCGATGTGGATCTCTACATCGGCGTGAGCACGGGCGCCCATGACGGGTGGGTAAGGCGCAAACTCCTCGACGACGCGTTTGCCACCGCCCAGCGAAAAGGCCATCCGCGCGGAACGGGTGCGTTAGATCTGGAGATCTACTGCGCGCTTTCCCATCTGGTGGTGTCGTCGGCGGGCGATCCGTTTACCGGATTTGTCGACCAAACCCTCGCCGGGCTGGGCTATCAGCGACACGTTGCCATGTCCACCCAGAGCTACGCTATGGCGCCCGCGCTGGTTGCCGGTACCGACCTGGTGTGCACCCTGCCGGAACGGATGCTGAAGCAGTTTGCCAGCACGCTGGATCTTTTTGCACCACCGCTGCCGCTCCAGCCCATTACCATCAACATGTACTGGCACCCGAAAAACAGCCAGGATCCGGCGAACGCCTGGCTGCGCGAGCAGCTCCTGCGGGCAGCAGGACGTCAGGTGTGATCGAGCGTGACCAGAAACTTTTTTAGCACCTCTGAGCGAATAATCCGGTGGCAAACCAGGGTGAGTTCGCTCTCCCGCAGCCGGTCAAGGATGTCCACGTAGACGACGTTCTCGACGCTCACCGCCTTTGCCGACGCGGGCAGCAGCGCCAGACCAAACCCTGCCGAAACCAGGCTGATGACCGTGGGCACGTCGGTCGCGTTTTGCACCACGTCCGGCTGAAAGCCCGCCCCGCTGCAGGCGTCATAGAAGTACTGCTCCAGCCCCATTCCCTCCGGGTCGCGCAGGGAGATCCATTTTTCGTCTTTCACCGACGAAAGCGTCAGCGCGGCGGACCCGGCCAGCGGATGCTGACGATACAGCGCCAGCACCGTTTTCTCCGAGGCGAACGGGCGGCTTTGCAGATCGTCCGGCAGCGACGGCAGCGGCGCGCGGATGATGGCCACATCCAGCTGGTTGCTCTGCACGGCGGCGTAGAGCGTCTGCACGTTTCCCGTCATCAGCGACATGGTAATGGCGGGCCAGCGGCTGTGCATCTGGCGCAGCGCGGCGGGCAACCTGCCGTCAAACATCGCGCTCGACACGCACCCGAGGTTTAACACACCCTGCTCGCCCCGTGCCGTTTGTCTGGCGTCCAGCACCGCCTGTTCGGTCAGCGAGATGGCAAGCCGGGCTTTCACGAGAAATGCTTCGCCCGCGGGCGTCAGGGTCAAGCGGCGGTTCGCCCGGCTGAAAAGCGTGACGCCTAAACGTTCTTCCAGGGCCTTTATCTGCTGGCTCAGCGCCGGCTGCGCCATGTTCAGACGCTCGGCGGCCCGGTGCATATGGAGCTCTTCGGCTACGACGATGAAGTGGCGCATCTGGCGAAACTGCACGAGACGACCTCCTGAATTGATATGAATTTACTTATCAATTTAACAGTAATGATGCAATTGATGCTATTGGTCATTGCCATAAAAATGGAGGTATTCAACCGAGGGAGGAAAATATGGAAAACCAGATTAACGATCTCCGCAGCGCCATCGCCTTACTGCAGCGCCACGAAGGGCAGTACATTGAAACCGATCGTCCGGTCGACCCCAACGCGGAGCTGGCGGGCGTCTATCGCCATATCGGCGCAGGCGGCACGGTCAAACGTCCGACCCGCACGGGCCCGGCGATGATGTTCAACAGCGTGAAGGGCTATCCGCACTCCCGCATCCTGGTGGGCATGCACGCCAGCCGCGAGCGCGCGGCGCTGCTGTTGGGCTGTGAGCCTTCGGAACTGGCAAAGCACGTCGGCCAGGCGGTGAAAAAGCCGGTTGCGCCGGTTGTCGTCCCGGCCTCGCAGGCCCCCTGCCAGGAGCAGGTCTTTTATGCTGACGATCCTGACTTCGACCTTCGCAAGCTGCTTCCGGCCCCAACCAACACGCCGATTGATGCGGGTCCGTTCTTCTGTCTGGGGCTGGTGCTGGCAAGCGATCCGGAAGACAGCTCGCTGACGGATGTCACCATCCACCGCCTCTGCGTTCAGGAGCGCGACGAGCTTTCCATGTTCCTTGCCGCCGGGCGCCATATCGAAGTCTTCCGCAAAAAGGCGGAGGATGCCGGAAAGCCGCTGCCGGTGACGATCAACATGGGTCTCGACCCCGCCATCTACATCGGCGCGTGCTTTGAGGCCCCTACCACGCCGTTTGGCTACAACGAGCTGGGCGTCGCCGGGGCGCTGCGCCAGCAGCCGGTTGAGCTGGTACAGGGCGTGGCGGTCAAAGAGAAAGCCATCGCGCGGGCGGAGATCATCATCGAAGGTGAACTGCTGCCGGGCGTGCGCGTGAGAGAGGATCAGCACACCAATACCGGCCACGCGATGCCGGAGTTCCCGGGTTACTGCGGCGAGGCGAACCCCTCCCTGCCGGTGATCAAAGTGAAAGCCGTGACCATGCGAAACCACGCGATCCTGCAAACGCTGGTGGGACCGGGGGAAGAACATACCACGCTGGCCGGACTGCCGACCGAGGCCAGCATCCGCAATGCCGTAGAGGAGGCTATTCCGGGCTTCCTGCAAAACGTCTATGCCCATACCGCGGGCGGCGGCAAGTTCCTCGGGATATTGCAGGTGAAAAAACGCCAGCCGTCAGACGAAGGACGTCAGGGCCAGGCGGCGCTTATCGCCTTAGCCACCTATTCGGAGCTGAAGAACATTATTCTGGTCGACGAAGACGTGGATATTTTCGACAGCGACGACATCCTGTGGGCGATGACCACCCGCATGCAGGGCGATGTCAGCATCACCAATATTCCTGGGATCCGCGGCCACCAGCTGGATCCGTCCCAGTCGCCGGATTACAGCACCTCGATTCGCGGCAACGGCATTTCCTGCAAGACGATCTTCGACTGCACGGTGCCGTGGGCGCTGAAGGATCGCTTCGAGCGCGCGCCGTTTATGGAGGTTGACCCACGCCCGTGGGCGCCAGAGCTGTTTGCTGACAACACGAAATAGAAACAGCACGCGTATGGCCCGCAGGTCATACGCTGATTTTCTTTTCAAGCGTGGCAATATTTTCACCCGCCGCTCGCTCCACCGAGAAACGATCGACGCTCAGCAAAATGAGCATCAGCCCCCTGCCGCTCTCCAGGAGCGGCGAGATTTCACAAAAACGGTCTCGCCTGGCGGCCTCAAGCCGCGCCAGCGGGAACGCGTCGCCCGCGTCGGTAAAAACAATGCAGACGTCGCTGTCGCGGATATCGAAGCGTACGCTGAATGTGCGCGAGGCATCCTCATGCAGCGCGTGCCGGATGATATTCGTCGCCACCTCACAGACGGCGAGATCGAGCGCGAAACGCCACTCATCATCTACGGGAAGCGCGCTCAGCCGCGATTCCAGCCAGCCGGCCAGCGGCGTCAGGGAACCGAGCACCGCCGGAAATTCTGCCTGCACCGGCGTCTGCATCTAGTGCCCCAGCTGCGCAAGCGCGCTGCTTTTATCCGGATAGATACGGAATATGCGATCCATGCGGGTCAGGGTGAACATATTCATTATCCCGGGGTTCAGGGAGCACAGCGCCATGTCGCCTTTCCCGTTCATCAGCTTAAACAACGACACCAGCATTCCCAGCCCGCTGCTGTCGATAAAATCCACTTTGCTGAAGTCGACAATCAAAGCCTTGCGATCGTCGCCAATTTCTTCCGTCACGGACGCTTTAAACGTCGCGGCAACGGAGGCATCCAGCCGCCGGACTGCGGGCGTGAGGATGTTGGCATGCGGTAGTCGTTCAGTGTTAATAATCATTCTGTTCTCCCTGACGCTCGATCACGAGCAGTGAAACGTCATCGGTTAAGGCGGTCGGTTCATCACGATTTGCGTTGCGCCAGCCGGTCAGGTGGTCACCGAACCGCGCCAGGAGCTGGTCAACCGGAAGTCGCGCATGGTCATGAAGCCAGCGTTCGAGACGCTGCGGGCCAAACTGCTCGCCGCTGACGTTCTCACACTCCGTAATACCGTCACTGAATAAGCATAAGCGATCCCCCGGATTGAGGGTAAACGCGACGTCCTCCCAGCTGAGGTCAGGCATCAGCCCCACCGGCGGGCCGCCATTGCCCACGGACGTGACGGCGCTGTCTGCGTTCACAATGACGGGAGTAGGATGCCCGGCCTGACACAACACCCCTCGTCCGCTCTCGGGGTCGATCACCCCGTAGATAATGGTGAAATAGCTGGTAATGTCGCTCTCTTCACTGCAAAAGCGGCTGTTCAGGATCCTGATCACCTCCGCAGGCGACTGAATGCCGCCCTGATCGGTAAACAAAAAACGGTCTACCACCCGGCCATGTAAGAACTGACGCGCCACCGCGAGGGACATCATCGCGGCCCCCACGCCGTGACCGGACACATCCACGCAATAGAACCCAATGTGAGAATCGAGTGGAAAAATATTGAACACATCGCCTGAGACCCACGCAGACGGCATGAAAAGCCAGTCGGAAAAGTAGTTCCCAAAGCGTAAGCGGTGCGAAGGCAGCACGGAGTGCTGAACGCGCGCCGCGAGTTCAAGATCCTGTTCAATCTGATGCAACGCTTCACTCAGGCGTTTGTTGTGCGCCGCGAGGGTCGCTTCCAGCGTTAAAATACGGACCCCGGCGTGCAGACGCGCCCGCAGTTCATCCTGCTCGACCGGCTTGCTTAAAAAATCATCGGCTCCGGCATCAAAGCCCTGCGTTAAATCCCCGGCATTTTCGCGTGCCGTGAGCAGAATGACATAGACATAGTGGCCAAACTGACGGTTGCGGATGGTCTGACAGAGCGTGAGTCCGTCCATTTCCGGCATTTCCCAGTCGCTTATCACCATGCTGATCGGCTGGCTGGACAGTGTTTCCAGCGCGGCGACGCCATTTTCCGCCTCGCTCACGATATACCCCCACTGAGTGAGCATTCGGGAGAGTAACCGACGATAAATCAGCGAATCTTCAACGATTAACACGTGCAGCGCCGACATACATCCCTCCTAAAGCGGTAAGAACCAGATGAGGCTCACGGTCCCTTCCCTGAATTTTGCATTCCCGTTGCCGTGCCCCGGATAGCGCGTTCCCGCATAGTTCGCGTACTGGATGGAGAACGAACCCGGCGTATAGCCGGCATAACCGAAGCTGTAGCTGTAATCGCCGTTCCAGGGCTGCTGCTGGCTGCTGTCCGGGAACCAGAATGCCGTCGCGCGAACGAAGAAATGTTGTTTGAAGGTGTAGCCGCAGCCGCCGAGCATGACGTTTTTATTTTTGCGGATGTCATCGCTGCTGAGGTCGTAGTAGCGCGGCACCCAGCTGTACCCGACCTGGCAAATGATGGAATCCCCTTTATTAATCAGGAGCGTGTTTTCGACCGGTTTCGGTAGCGAAAACTTATAGGCCAGGGTGAAGGCGCCCTGTTCGAAATAGGTGTGTCGTCGGCTGCCCGATGTCCAGAAATGGTTATCGCCGTAGTTGCTGTAAACCAGACTGACGGTGTTGGCGTGCCAGTCATCGTAGCCGAAGCTGTAGCGAAAATCGGCTGTGTAGCGGCTGGTGTCTCTGACCGGCAGTCGGGACGTAATGTTGGCAAACCAGAAGCTGTAGGGGGAATACTGAAGGCTGAGATTCAGCGTCTGGTTAATCTTTTTCTTTTCCGTGGCGGTGTCTGAACTGTTAGGAATGCTCATCCACTGCTCTTTCAGTCCCGAGCTAAAGCTCAGCGCACCTGAGAATTTCTTGTCGTTACCCGAGAACAGGCGCCCCCAGCGGCTGGTAAAGACGCCAGCCTGAACAGGTTCACCGTTCTTATCGCGCAGGGATTCATTTTCACTGCTTTTCGCCGCCTCTGCGGCGGGGATCGCGGCGAGCAGCACGCCCGCCAGAAGCCATTTTTCGCGCATAACCGCCATCCTTAGTTAGGTATCCAGCGTGCGCCGACGTCGTATTTTGCCATCAGCCACAAAATACCCAGTGCCGCCGCATGCACTAACGTGTTCTCTATCCAGGCCTGACGCCATAAGTCGAAGGTGATGAACTGGCTCACCAGCAGCACCACGTACACATGCAAAATAAAGGTATAAAGCGAGTGCTGGCCGAGCGGGATCAGGAACCATCCCAGCAGGCGATTGAGCGGCGTCCAGCAATACGTCAGCACCAGGTAGACGGTGACCATCAGGGCGATATCGTTTAACACCCTCACCGGGCCCAGCCCGTTCTTCGCCGCCCAGGTGTGATAAAACGAATTGAAGCTGTCAGGCGGGATGACGTGCATCAGCAGCGCGGGCGGCATAAACGGGTTGGTATGGTTCTGGGCGACAAATCCCAGCATCAGCGACACCATGACCAGCGCCACTACCACCCCTTTCCCCGGAGGCGTCCGGGCGAAAGAGAGCAGTTCGGCTTTATACCAGCCGCTGGCCATGCCCAGCACAAAGATGAACTGCCAGGCGAGCAGCGGGAAGGCAAATTCGAATTCCGACGGCGTCAGCCGAAGCGGCCAGCGCTGCCACAGGCTGTACACCAGCAGCGACAGCCCCAGCAGCCACCAGACTTTTCCTTTCTGCAGCATCCCCAAAAATAGCGGGCTGAGTAGCAGTAAAAAGATATACAGCCCCAGAATTTGCGTCTGATGAGGGCCAATCTGCAAATAGAGGATAATGTTGAACCAGGTCTCTTTTATTTGCGGCGTAACCGGATAAAGCGACCAGCTTTCACCCGAAAAACGGTCGGTAAAATGGGTGACCTCGAAAACATTAATATGTGGGATATAGGCCAGAAGAATAAACGACACTATGATAATGATATTTACACGATATATTTTCCATGCCCTGAGATAAAGCCCCCAGGAAACCGTGAGCAAAACCACTTTTTGCAGACGCGCGCGGTTCAGCATGCCAAGCATAAACCCCGAGAGAATAACAAAACCTTCTGCGCCGGTTGTTAACCCAAAACGCTCCCAGGAGAATATATTAAATACCGACATCACCTCCGTATGCGCCACGACCATCATGACGAGGGCAATGCCGCGCATAAAGTCGATTCTCAGGTCTCTGGCACCTGCAACGGCATACCGCCATGCTGTTGATTTAGCGTCATCTTCTTGCGCTACCGACGGCGCAACATGGCTCATAGGGTGTCCTTTGCCTGAAAACGAAATTTAAGGTCTAAATAAAGTAGATAGCCTAAAGGAATAGTAACCGCAATTTATCGACGACCGATGAAACATCATTAAGCAGGATTTAAGCTGAATTAACCACCGCTAAATATTAATAAAAACGTGGCTGGACACTTTTATTCGGCGTTCTACACTTATCTTAAATCTTGTTTAATCGCTATTTTCTTTCGCTTTTGGGCAACTGTCTGCGCAGCAGAATGGGTCTGCATTTTCACGGAATCAGGAACGCCGGAACTATGGATTTTTATTTTTCCCGTTTTGAACATCGTCGTCCTCCGGAACCGTTAACAACACCGCGCTGGGTCATGTTCACCTGGCAGGTGTTAGCGGTCGCGGCGCTTATTCTGGGTGCCAATTATATTTACTGGCGCTGGACCGCCTCCCTGAATACTGACGCATTATGGTATGCCATTCCGCTGGTCCTCGCCGAAACCCTGGCGTGGATTGGCACCGTGCTGTTTACCATCAATTTGTGGAAAGAACAGGATCCTCCTCAGAGTCCGCCGCCCGGCGAAATTAACGAATGCCTGTCGCCTGAGGAGGCCGTAGAGCCCCGTCCCGTCAAGGTGGATCTGTTCATTGCCACCTACTCCGAAGACACCGAGCTGGTCAGGCTGTCCATTCGCGACGCCCTGAAGATGGCGTACCCGTTCCCGATTGACTACCGCATCCACGTGCTTGATGACGGCCGCCGCCCGGAGATGAAAGCCGTTTGCGAAGAGGAAGGCGTTAACTATATCACTCGCCAGACCAACATCGGCTTTAAGGCCGGCAACCTGCGCAACGGCCTTGAGCAAACCGACGGCGATTTTATTGTTATCTGCGACGCCGACACCCGGGTATTTCCCACCCTGCTCAGCCATACGCTGGGCTATTTTCGCGATCCGGACGTGGCCTGGGTACAGACGCCGCAGTGGTTCTTCGATCTTCCGGAAGGAGAAACCCTGTCGCGCTGGGGCCAGCGAAAAGCCGGAAAAGTGGGCTACGGTCTGGGCTGGCTGATTCAAAAGTGTGTTGGCCCGATCACGATTGGCCGCGACCCGTTTTTTAACGATCCGCGCATGTTCTATGACGTGATCCTGCGGCGGCGCAACTGGGCGAACGCGGCTTTCTGCTGCGGCGCAGCGTCCATTCACCGTCGCGAGGCAGTCATGCAGGCCGCGCTGAGAAGCTATGTCTGGTCCGTCGAAGAGGAGATCCATCGTCATACGCGCGACATTCGCGATGAGGAGACCCGGGACGCGCTGCAGAATGCAATGCGTCCGCACGTGGCGTTTGACACCGAGCTTACCCCCTACAAATTCCACGTCTCGGAAGATATTTACACCTCGGTGCTGCTGCACGGTGACGCCGCACGGCGCTGGCGCTCGGTTATGCATCCGCGGGTTGAGTCGAAGATGCTCTCTCCGCAGGATATGCTCACCTGGATGATCCAGCGCTTTAAGTACGCCGCCGGTTCGCTGGATATTTTGTTTCATGACAACATCTTCAGCCGTCGCCGCTTCAGGCTCTCTCTGCCCCAGACGCTGATGTATGCCACCACCTTCTGGTCATACATGGCCTGCGTGTGGAACACGGTGTTTTTGATTTCGCCCATTATCTATCTGTTTACCGGCATTCCGCCGGTGTCCGCCTGGTCGACGCCGTTCTATCTCCATTTTCTCCCGTTTTTTATCTTCTCTGAACTGGCGTTTATGTTCGGCACCTGGGGGATCTCGGCCTGGGACGGCAGGGCCTCATACCTCTCCTTCTTTTCCATGAACCTGCGCGCGCTCAATACGGTGCTGCGGGGCGAGCAGATCAAATTTCACGTCACGCCAAAAGAGCGGCAGACGGGCCGTTTTCTCTACCTGGTGAAGCCGCAGATTGCCATCGTGGTGCTGACCCTCGCAGGGCTTATCTGGGGCGGTATTCAGGTGGCGCGTGGACAGGTGGACGACCCCTCCGGCTACGTCATCAATATTTTCTGGGGAGGGGTGAACATCGCCGCCATGCTGCCGCTGATTTTCGCGGCCATGTGGACGCCCGCTGAAGAGGACGAGGTCACTCAATGAGGATACGTGATGCCCTGCTGCCCGCGCGCAGCTACCTCACCATTTTGCTCGGCTTCCTGATCGGCTTTGCCATTGTGGTCTGGGTGGAGAAACAGATGCCCACGCGCGTGGAAAGCAGCGGCGGCATCGCGCTCAGTAAAGACTTCCCGCCGCTGCCCACAACACGGGCGCTGACCTATGACGAAGCCATCTGGGCGCGGGTCGCCTGGCAATACTACGTGAATAATACCCAGCCAAACGGCCTGGCGAACGCCAGTGACGGTGAACCCTGGCTGAGCCTCTGGAGCGTGGGAAGCTACCTCTTTGCGACCGCTGCCGCAGAGCAGCTCAATATCATTTCCGCCGATGAGTTTGACGAGAGGGTCAGCACCGCCGTGTTCACGCTGGGGCAACTGCCGCTCAATGACAAGGGTCTCCCCGCCGCCTATTACCATGCGGACACGCTCAAGATCCTGGGCAAACCTGACGCCTCCGCAATCGGTCTGAGCCGGCTGCTGACGGCATTACAGACCCTGCTGTGGCGCTATCCCCAGCACGCGGCGGCCATCCGCGATTTGTTGAGCGTGTGGCGCACCGCGGCGCTGATTGAAAATAACACCCAAAGCCAGGCTGCGGTGCCGCTCCACCACTGGACGCTGACCGACGATGAACAGCGGGACACTTTTGGCTACCGTCTCTATGCCAGCCATACGCTGCGCCTGATTGACAGCGCGGCAGGACTCGCGGTGACCAACCCGCCTGAAGGGCAAAAGATGATCGATCTGGATGGCGTAATGGTGCCCGATGAAGGGCTTCGCACGCCTTGGGGAAAGCAAACCTCGCTGATCAGTCTCCCCTATCTGTTAACCGGTCTTGAACTGGGCTTTGATGCGCAGAGCGCTGAAATTGCGTGGCGGATTATGCAGATCCAGCAGCGGCGCCACGGCCTGCGCGCGCCAAAACCCCCCGTCAGCACGGATTATGCCGAACCCGCGCCGGATTACGTTAACGATCTGCCGGACAGGCAGCCGGTACAGGCGCGTAACCTGCGCGACGAGGTGCCGGAGAAAGTGGCGATGACCTCCACCCGCACCGCGTTTGCCTGGTATGCCCTGTTCCGCAACAGCTGGAGCGAAGCGCTGCGCCAGCAGGTTCTGCCGCTTCAGGTGCCGGGTAAAGGCTGGCAGCGCGGGTTAAATCTCAACAACAGCGTCAATGCCGTCGTGGACGCCGATACCAATGCCATTGTGCTGGAAAGTCTGTCTTACATCGCGCATGGCCAGATGCTTTGTCTGGCCTGCCTCTACACATCCCCCTCAGCAGGAGCAACGCCATGAAGCCACGATCCCCGATCCTTTTCCACCTGCTCACGGGAATAACGATCTGCTGGCTGGCGCTATCGACCGTGCGTGCGGACACCGAGCTGCCTGCATCAGGTTACTCCCCGCGCAGCGGCGAGCTGACGGCCCGAGAGATGACCATCGCCAAAAACGCCTGGCAGTATTTCGTTACCAACTATCAGCCCACGACGGGCCTGGTGAATGCGGTCAACAAATATCCCTCCACCACCATGTGGGACAGCGCCTCCTATCTGGCCGCCCTGACGGCGGCGCGCGAGCTGGGGATCATTGATAAAGCGGAATTTGACCGCCGGATGCTGAAGTTTCTCGCCACGTTAAACACCCTGGTGCTGTTCCGCAACGAGCTGCCCAACAAGGCCTATAACACCATCAGCGGTCAGAAGGTGGACTACACCAACAAGCCCGGCGAAATTGGCTTCTCGGCGCTGGATATCGGGCGAATGCTGGTCTGGCTGAAAATCATCAAGGAGCGTTACCCGGAATACGGCAACAGCATTGATAACGTGGTGCTCGGCTGGGATTTCAGCCACGCGATCGACCCCTGCGGCACGCTGTACGGGGCCTATCTGGAGAACGGCCAGCCGAAGTACGTTCAGGAAGGTCGACTGGGCTATGAAGAGTACGGCGCGGCCGGTTTCCAGCTGTGGGGGTTCAATACCTGCAAAGCCAGCCGTCCGCAGCCTTACGAGCTGGCCGAGATCTACTGCGTGCTGGTCCCGTACGATACGCGCGACCCGCGCAACACGTCGCAGCATAACTACGTGGTGACGGAATCCTACCTGCTCTACGGGCTGGAGTTCGGCTTTGATAAACCGACCGACCGGGATAACGCCCCGCGCGACTACTCTCTGACGTGGATGAAAAACTTTGCCGACCGCGTTTATCAGGCTCAGGAGAACCGCTATACCATTACCGGCGTCCTGACCGCGCGATCCGAGCACCAGCTCGATAAGGCCCCTTACTTCGTCTATGACACCGTCTTCAGCGACGGGTACAACTGGAACACCATTACCGATAAAGGCCAGTTCGTCCCTAACGCTGCCGCGATTTCGCTGAAGGCGGCGCTGGGCATGTGGGTGCTGTGGAACTCCCCCTATACCGACCGCCTGCTGAACACCATTGAGAATGCCAACGAAGAGGGAAAAGGCTACTACGAAGGGCTGTATGAAAACGGCGACGGCCCGATCAAAGAGTTCACCGCGAACAATAACGGCATCATGCTGGAGGCCCTGTTGTTCAAAAAAGAGGGAAAACTGCTGGCCTTCAATACCGACAACCCGAAGAGCAAGGATTTTGCCCCGTCTCTGTGGGATCGAAAGCTGCTCGATCAGTTTGAAGAGAACAACGCGCTGCGCAGCCGCCCGTTCCTTGCCAGCACCCCGGCCGTAAAAAGCTGGTGCGACCGGACCGGCGTCACGCAGCGTACAAAACCCGCCTGCCAGGCCTGTCAGTGCGCGTCATGCAGCGTGGACGAGCCCGTTAAACTGCCTCCGGTGACTGCGCAATGCTTAAAACCATAGCCAGAGGGCTTGCGGGATTACTCCTTGCAGGCGCGATCGTCTTTGCGCTGTTTGCCCATCAGGGCGCAGGCTGGCGCTGGCTCATCAGTGGCGGCTGGCACTCCAGCGCGCGCATTGCCGCCCTGACGCCGGAAGAGCAGACGTGGGCGGCGATCGCCTGGCGCTATTTCGTCAATAATACCCAGCCGCAAACCGGGCTGGTCAACGGCAGCGACAAACAGCCCCGCGTCACGCTCTGGCAAATGGGCGATACGCTTATCGCCCTGCTGGCGGCCAAAGAGCTGGGGCTGATTGAGGAGGCCGAGTATGACGCTCGCCTGACGCGGCTGATGGGCACCCTCAACCGCATGATGCTGACCGAGGCCCGGACGCCGGGCCGACTCTATTCCAGCCAGACGGCGACGCCGATCGACTTTAGCGGCAAGCCCGTTAAAAATGGCTGGTCCGCGCGCGACATGGCGCGTCTGATGCTCGCCCTGCGCCTCACCGCAGAGCGGGAACCGCAGTACAGCGAATACCTCGATAAAATCATCCTGCGCTGGAATTTCTGTCCGGTCATCGACGGCGAAGGCGAACTGTGGTCATCTTCCCTGCAAAACGGCCAGCCGGTGGTACGCGAGGAGCTGCGCCTGGGCGAGAGCGAATATGCCGCAACGGCGTTTCAGCTGTGGGGATTTTCCCCGGAGAAAGCGTTTACGCCCCCGGCGCACCACGTCATCATCGCCCAGCGGCGTCTGGCCGTCGATGCCCGGGATCCGCGCACCACGTGGCAGCCCTCTCTGATTACCACCCTTCCCTATATGCTGCCGGGCCTGGAGTTTGGCTGGGAGCCCGAAGGCGTTGCGGCCGATCGGCAAAAGCACCTGCGCAAGCAGGCCGAAAACGTCTGGCTGAGCCAGAAGAGCCGCTGGGAGACCGATAAGATCCTGACGGCCAGGGCAGATTTCTCGCTCCCGCAGGCGCCCTGGCATATCCAGGATACGGTCTGGGGAAATGGCTATGCCTGGAACTCTGTCGGTGACGATGGCCGGGACTACACCCGTTTCGCGCAGGTATCAACCAAAGCGGTCTTTGCCCTGTGGGCCCTGTGGGACACCCCGTACACCGACGTGCTGATGGCGGTGACAAAGCATCTTAACGATCCGCAAAAAGGCTGGTACGAAGGCCGCCAGGAAGCCACGGGCGATACTAACGCTGCGCTCACCCTTTCCACCAATGCCACGGTGCTGGAAGCCCTGTTCTTCAAACACAACGCGGGCCCCCTGTTTGACGCCCGCCGGGCTAAAAAAGAGAGCTACTTTACGCGCCGTGTGGCAGATGACTATACGCCCGTCGGGCACTGTCTACCGGGCGAAAACGCAGTAAGGAGGACGCCGTGAAATTTTACCGCGATCTGTTTGAATCCAGTCTGAACCGCGTCTTTCCGGATAATGATAAAACGGCGTTTTTTCAGACGTTTTATGACGCCTTCGTCCATATGTCACCCGAGACGGAGCAGCATTTTTCTCGCCTGCCGGATAGCGAGGGTCAGCAGACTCTGTTTAAGAGTTTCTTCGCCATGCTTGCGGTAGACGGCGCGTTAATCGTGCCTGATTTCCTCGAGCGCCTGGCGCGGGAGCAAAGTGACGACGGTCTCCACCTCCCGCCGCGTTTTTTCGCCCTGTGGCGCGAAGCGATGTTGAACACCGTGAGCCTGCGCGATCCGCAGTGCGACGATGAGATCCTGACGGCCTGGGCCATGGCGATCGCGCCCGGGCTGGAATACCTGCGCCGACAGGCAGAACTGCACTACCGCGCGTAGGAGGATCACGATGAGCGCATTCACGTACGATCTTAACGCGCTGCCGGCCGCCGTCATGATTTATGACGCCGAGGAACGCCTGCAGGCCTGGAATCACAACGTGGCCCTTTTTTATCCGGTCATTACCCCGTGGCTGAAGGTGGGCACAACGCTGGAGTCGCTGGCGGAACGCTTTATCGACGCCGTTTACAACGTCGACCCTGGCCTTCGCCAGACGCTGCGCGAGTCGATCGTGCGCAACTGTCGGCAGGATAAACACTGCGAAGTGCGGCAGGCAGGCCAGCGGCGGATCTTCGTCCAGCACCAGCGCCTTGCGGACGGCGGCATTGTCAGCCTGCACAGCGACGTCACGGAGCTGGATGAAGCACAGCGGGCGCGTCATCAGCTGCATGACGATTTTCTGCTGACGGCGGAATCCATCCATATCGGGATCTGGGACTGGCAGGTGTCTGGCGACACGCTCCAGGTCAACGATACCCTGCTGGCCATGCTGGGCCAGTCGCGCACCCAGTGGCGATATCCGGTGCGTTTTCTGCTCAATCAGGTCCACGAGAACGATCGCGCTGCGCTACGCAAGGCGCTGCACGCGTCGAAGCAGGATCATCGTCCGGTCTTTGAATGTGAAATTCGCGTGCATCACCCTACCGAAGGTCTGCGCTGGATGCTGCTCTCCGGCCAGGTGGTCACGCTCTCCATTGAGGGAAACGCCGAGCGCGTGATTGGCACGCTGCAGGATATTACGCGCCGCAAGGAGGCTGAAATTCAGGCGTTCGCCTCGGCCATTGAGGCACAAAAAGCCAATGAGGCAAAAAGCGCGTTCCTGGCGAATATGAGCCATGAAATTCGCACCCCCATGAACGGCATTATTGGCATGACCCAGCTGTGCCTCGATACCTCTCTCAGTGCCGATCAGCGCGATTACCTGACGCTGGTGATGAGTTCTGCCCAGTCTTTGCTGCATATCATCAACGACATTCTCGACTTTTCCCGGATTGAAGCCGGCAAAGTGGAGCTGGAGGCGGAGCCCGTCCCGGTCCGCCCCTTCATTCAGTCGCTTATTCGCCCCCACATGCCGGGGGCGAGCGAAAAAGGCATTGAGCTGCTGGTCGATATTGCGCCCGACGTTCCCGACGTGCTGCTGGTTGACGGCGCGCGGTTGCGCCAGATCCTGACCAATCTGCTGGGTAACGCGCTGAAATTTACCCATCAGGGGGAAGTTATCCTGATTGTTGAGCCCGCGGATAGCGCGGATCGTTGGCGTTTCCGGGTGTGCGACAGCGGCATTGGCATACCGGCAGATAAGCAGAAAGCCATTTTTGAAGCCTTCAGCCAGGCGGATAACTCCACCACCCGACGCTATGGCGGTACGGGGCTCGGGCTAACCATCTCAGCGCGACTGGTCGCGGCGATGGGCGGCGAATTAACGGTCTCCAGCGAGCCGGGGAAAGGCAGCGAATTTTCCTTCGTGCTACCGCTTGCGACCCAGGCGCCCGGCCCGGAGGAACGCCGGCATAGCCATCGCTTTAACGGGGAACCCGTGCTGGTGGTTGACGATAACGCGACCAACCTGCGGCTATTGGCCGCCATGCTTAGCCAGATGGGGCTGAAACCCACCTGCGTTAATAACGCCAGCGAGGCCATCAACCGGGTTAAAACCGGAACGGCATGGCCCCTGATCCTGCTGGACGCGCAGATGCCGGATATGGACGGCGTGTCGCTGGCTCTCGAACTTTCGGTGCTGCCGCAGGTTGCTGAGAGCCATATCATCATGCTGAGCTCCATGAGCCGACATTTTGATATCAATATGCTGAAGCGGATCGGTATCCAGAACTACCTGCATAAACCTATCGCCCAGAATGAATTGCATCAGGCGATTGCCGCGGCGTTTGAACGTGCGCCAAAGACGGTGAGTGAAAGCGCGCCCGCGCCCACCGTCGCGCCGGACACGGCCGGGCTCAGGATCCTGCTTGCGGAAGATAATCTGGTCAACCAGAAGGTCGCCGCGCGCCTGCTTGAGCGGCTCGGGCACACCTGTCAGATCGTCGATAATGGCGTTGCACTGCTGGAACGCTGGCGCGCGGGCGTGTGGGACGTTTTGCTGATCGATCTTCAGATGCCAGAGATGGACGGTGAAACCGCCATTCGCCTGCTGCGTGAAGAAGAACGCGCCCGGCCCGGACCGGCGCAGCCCACCGTCGCCATGACGGCACACGCCATGCAGGGGGATAAAGAGCGCTGTCTTCAGATGGGTTTCGACGGCTACATTGCCAAACCCATCAGCCAGGAGCGTCTCGCTGAGGAGATTGCTCGCGTGCTCCCGCGCCACGATGACCCTTCCGCCTTCCCGGATGAAGCACGCCTGCTGAAGCAGTGCGCTGACGACCCTGCTCTGGTCCAGGAACTGCTGGCCCTGTTTGGCGAAGGGCTGGAGGAGGCCATGAAGGCCATCACCCTGGCTATCGACAGCGACGATCGTGAAGCGCTGCGCCGCGCCGCCCACAAGCTGCGAGGAGAAGCCGTCACGCTGGATTTCGGGCGACTCGCCCGTCAGCTGCAGGCGCTGGAGAGCGAGGCGCACACGCTGGAAGGGCAACAGCTTGCGGCGCTAAACCAGCAGCTTCAAAAGGAATCGCTGCGCCTGATGGCGTGGCTCAACGCGCGCGGGGTAAACGCATGATAACTCGCTACTGCGCGCTGCTCGTTGCCCTGTTGACCACCCATACGGTGGCGAACGCTGCGCCGGTCAGCTGGTCTCTGGCCGGAGAATGGCAGGTTCAGGACGCCAATGATAGCGCGCATCCTGCCGCATCAGGCTGGCGCCCGCTTCAGGTCCCCGCCAACTGGTACAGCGCCGGGTACGATCATCAGGGCGCGCTGTGGTACAAGCACGCGTTTTCCCTGCCCGTGCAGCCGCCCGACGTAATGAGCACCCTGGTGTTTGACGGCGTCGATTACCTGGCCGAGGTCACCCTGAACGGCCAGCCGCTGGGCCAGCATGAGGGCTATTTTCAGCGCTTTTCGCTGGATGCCGGTCAAGCGTTACAACGTCATAACCGACTGGTGGTCAGGGTGGACAGCCCTTACGAAGATCCCACTAAGGTCTGGCCGCTGCATAAAACGGTCATGAAGGGGATACTTAACCAGCATGACACCCGTCCCGGCGGGGCCTGGTCGCCGCAAGGACAGGACGCCAACTCGGGCGGCATCTGGGCGCCGGTGAGGCTGCATCTCAGCCGGGGCGCTACCCTTGATGAGACCATCCTGCGACCAGACTGGTCACAGGGTCTGATGCACCCCGCGCTGAAAGCAGATATTCGCTATCGCGCGCTCGGTCAGGGCCCGGCGACCGTGCGGCTCACCGCCACGCCCGCCAATTTCAGCGGCAGGCGCTATCAGGCTGACTTTCCGGTTACCCTCGAAAGCGGCGCCCATTCCGTGCAGGTGACGCTGCCCATGCCGAAGGCAAAACTGTGGTGGCCCGTCGGCACGGGGAAACCGCACCTGTATACCATTCGCGTGGCATTGCGGGATGAAAACGGCCTGATGGATACGGCGGTCACCCGCACCGGGCTGCGCAAGATCGTCGAGCAGCCCGACAATAAGGGCTGGCTCATTAACGACAAACGCCTTTTCATTAAGGGCAGTAATTACATCGGTTCCCCCTGGCTCAGCACCATGACGCGAGAAAAATACCGTCGCGATCTTCGTCTGGTGGAAGCCATGAACGCCAACGCCATACGCGTGCACGGACACGTTGCCGGACGTGCGTTGTATGACGTGGCCGATGAGATGGGCATGATGATCTGGCAGGATGTTCCGCTGCAGTGGGGCTACAACAACAGTTCGGCTTTCACGGAAAATGCGGTTCGACAGACGCGGGAGATGATCGAACAGTTTGGCAATTCCCCCGCCATCATCGTCTGGGGCGGGCATAACGAACCGCCGTGGAACTCGCCGTGGATGGAAAAACGCTTCCCGGACTGGAATAAAGATCTGAATCGCGAGCTCACGCAAAAGGTGGCGGATACGCTTGCCGAAGATACCTCGCGCATCGTGCACCGCTTCTCCGCCGTTGAGGAGCATTACTGGGCGGGCTGGTACTTTGGTACCGTACGCGACCTGCTTGCTCCGGCCAAAACGGGGATCATCACCGAGTTCGGCGCGCAGGCGCTTCCCCGCTTGTCGACGCTAAAAACCATCATCCCGGCGGCGTCGCTCTGGCCCAAAACGACCGCCGCTGACGATACCGGCTGGACCGTCTGGAAATACCATAATTTTCAGCCGTTCCAGACCTTTAAGTTTGCCGGTATTTCGCGTGGGGACAACATTCAGGCGATGATCCGCAATACTCAGGCGTACCAGTCGCAGCTGGTGGCCACGGCGGCAGAGAGCTACCGTCGACAGCGCTACCAGCCGGTGACGGCCCTGTTCCACTTCATGTTTGTGGAAACCTGGCCCTCCATCAACTGGGGCGTGGTGGACTACCTGCGTAAGCCTAAAGCCGGGTTTTACGCCTTAAAACGCGCCTACCAGCCTGTTTTGCCGTCCATTGAACCCGTCACGGCGCAGTGGCAATCCGGGGCGGCGGCGACCGTGCGTCTGTGGGCCATCAACGACACCTGGAAACCGTGCCGCGAATGCCGTCTGAGCTGGCGCATCACCCAGCGCGATAAGGTGCTGGCAAAAGGCACGACGACGATGACGATCGCAGCAGACTCGGGAACGATGGTAAAAGCGGTCACGGCCACGCCCGTGGGCCAGGACGACGTGTCGATTCGGTTTACGATTGAAAACAGCGCGGGAAAAATTGTCGGCGAAAATCAGCGCACGGAGTCCGTCATAAAGTGAGCGAGGGGAAAAGGAAAATTGCCGCTTCCCCTGCTTTCTTGTACCCTTTCAGCGTTTACCCCAATCCCCTAAAAATCGAGACATCCGGACGCCTATGACTGCACATATTTCCAAAGATCCTTTGCATGGCGTAACGCTGGAGATGATGGTCAACGCCCTGGTGGCGAAATATGGCTGGAGCGAGTTGGGTGACCGCATCAAAATTAACTGTTTCAGAAAAGACCCCAGCGTTAAATCGAGCCTGAAATTTTTGCGCCGCACCCCGTGGGCGCGCGCGGAAGTTGAAGCCCTGTATCTGGACTCTCTCAGCGATGAGGGAAATACAGCGCAGGCGGCGCCCGCCTTTAATCCCTGGGCCAACAGCAGGATTATCAAGAGCTAATACGCAAATGACGCGACACGTAAAACGGATTGGTGCGCTGGCTGCCTGCGCGCTTTTACTTGTAAGCTGCTCCTCAAAACCACCCAAATCGCTGGTTACCCCTCTTCCCACCGTCAGTAAACCGACGCCGCAGGCAAACGCCCCGATGCGCGGGATCTGGCTGGCGACCGTCTCGCGTCTTGACTGGCCGCCGGTAGCCTCGGTGAATGGCCGCAGCGCGGACCAGCGCATCGCGATGCAAAAGCAGGCGCTGATCGCAAAGCTCGACAACCTTAAGCAGCTCGGCATCAACACGGTATTTTTCCAGGTGAAGCCGGACAGCACGGCGCTCTGGTCATCCAAAATTTTACCGTGGTCAGATATGCTGACCGGCAACATCGGTGAGTATCCGGGATACGATCCGCTGCAGTTTATGCTCGATGAAGCGCACAAGCGCGGCCTGAAGGTCCATGCCTGGTTTAACCCCTATCGCGTATCGACCAACACCAAACCGTCCACCATCGCCGCCCTGAACCGGACGTCATACCAGACGCCGTCCAGCGTTTATGTCCAGCATCCGGAATGGGTCCGCATCTCGGGTGACCGCTTTGTGCTAGACCCGGGCATTCCGGAGGTGCGCGACTGGATAACCAAAGTGGTCACCGAAGTGGTGGCGAACTACCCGGTAGACGGCGTGCAGTTTGATGATTACTTCTATGCCGAATCGCCGGGATCCGCGCTCAATGACGCGCAGAGCTGGCGGCAGTACGGCCAGGGGTTTGCCTCAAAAGCCGACTGGCGAAGACACAACACGCAGCAGCTGATTGTCCAGGTCTCCCGCGCGATCAAGCAGACAAAACCCAACGTGGAGTTTGGCGTCAGCCCGGCGGGCGTGTGGCGCAACCGCTCCTTTGACCCGGCAGGCTCCGACACCCGCGGCGCCGCAGCCTATGATGAATCCTACGCCGATACGCGTCAGTGGGTGCAGCAGGGCCTGCTGGACTACATCGCGCCGCAGATTTACTGGCCCTTCTCCCGGGATGCCGCGCGCTACGACGTGCTGACCAGATGGTGGGCCGACGTGGTGAAGCCGACCCACACTCGCCTGTATATCGGCATTGCGTTCTACAAGGTGGGCGAGCCGTCGAAAAAAGAGCCGGATTGGACGGTTCAGGGCGGCGTGCCGGAGCTGAAAAAGCAGCTCGATCTCAACGATTCGCTGCCCAACGTCAACGGCACCATCCTGTTCCGTGAAGATTACCTGAACCAGCCGCAGACGCAGCAGGCGGTAAACTATCTCCGTGGACGCTGGGGTAGCTAAGTCACGATCAGGCAGAAACGCCCGTTTCTGCCTGTTTTTTACGGCTTCGGCCCGAACATCGCCTCGAGCTGCTGCGCATCCGGCATCCCCACCACCTGCTGCAGCTCGTTTTCCGCATTCAGATAGTAAATTGCGGGCGTGGCGTTAGCGCCGAGGCTGTCCATCAGCGCCTGATGTTTCTGTAGGATCGCAACCGTTTCGCGGGAAACCTCGCCTTCAGGCTTGGGCAGTTTTTTGCCGCCGGAAAGCTCGTATTCGCGCCAGGCCGAAACCGGATCTTTCGCATTCAGAATGGCGGCGGCGTTGCGCCCGCTGTTAGGGTTGAGAAACGCCACCAGCAGCGTATTGAGCTGAACCTTACCGGCCTTGACCCACGGCTGCGCCTCGGACCAGAACTGCTTGCAGTACGGACAGAACGGATCGGCAAAGACAAAGACCTTACGCGGGGCGCTATCGGCCCCTTCCTTCAGGGGATGCGCCGCGTTGAGGTTCTTCCACATCTCGCGTCCCATCGGGGCGTAGATCTCTTTCTGGAAGTAGCCCTCGCTGAGGTTCTTCCCTTTGTCATCATAAAGATAACCTGAGATCACGTGCTTGCCGTCCGGCGTGAGAAAGAGCGTCACGCCCATATCCTGATACTGCCCCAGCCAGGCTGGCGCCCCGCCCGGCGCATCCAGCTTCTTGATGATGTTGATCTGCTGCTGCTCGCTGAACTGCTTCACCACATCCGGTATGGCTTCAGCCGCCTGTACCAGCCCTGACGTCGCCAGCGCCGAAAGTAACAGTAATTTTTTCATTTCCCTCTCCGGTTTATCGGGGGCATTTCGCCCCCTTCAGGTTAGCGGTTTTTCAGTGCTTCACTGACCATTTCGTCGAATTGTTCGAACGGCACCCAGCCGGGAAGCAGCCCCTCGCCGATAAGCGTGGCGGGCGTGCCCTGGATCCCCATTTTTTCCGCCACAATGAGGCTGCGCCTGATCGTCAGAAAACTCTCCTCGTCCGGCGTCGTCACTCTCACGCCCGCCCGCTTTTGCGCCTCCTGAATGCTGGCGTCATCGTGGTACCCCTTTTTCGCCATCAGGGTGTGGTTCAGCTTCATAAACTGCTCAGGATGCGCACGCCAGACGGTTAGCGCGTCTCGTGCGGCGGTCAGCGAACTTTCCGAGCGGAAAGGTAAAAACTTAAAGACCACCGCCACGTCCGGATGTTTTTCGACAATCTTCTCCAGGTACGGATCGAATTTTTTACAGTACGGGCAGTTGTAGTCGGTAAACACCACCAGGGTGAGCTTTGGGTTTTTCGCGCCGATGCGCGGGGAGTTTGGATCGTTAAACAGGAAATCAGCGATTATCTTCTGCGCGCGCTGCTCCTGGTCCGGCGTCAGCGGCTGCGCGGCGAATACCTGAAGCGGGGCCAGCAGGAGCAGCAGCGTAATAAGGAATTTTTTCATGACACAGTTAGCCTTTTGCGTTGTTCAGGGTGGTGACCAGGGTGCGCTTGTCCAGCAGCGGCGAGAGGATCTCGCCATCAGGCAGGCCGGGGCCATACACCGCGTTAAACGGAATGGCGTAGCGGTTTCGCTTCGCCAGAAAATCCGCGATAAACGCGGACGGCTGGCTCCAGTCCCCGCGCAGGACCACCACGTCCGGCTGGCGCAGCGCGGCAATCACGTCCGTCTGAATGAGTACGCGGTGCTCGTTAACTTTGCACGTCACGCACCAGTCCGCGGAGATATCCACAAACACCCGTTTCCCCTGCGCCAGCGCGTTCTCGATAGCCTCTTCACTGAGCGGCTGCCACGGGATAGTCTGCGCATCGCTTTGTGCCGGAGCGTCAGGCGGCGCGTTAAGCAGACCGCGCACCTGATACCCGCCGAACGCCGACAGCGCGATGACCACCACCCAGAACAGCGGCGAAGATTTTTGCCCCTTTAGCGCAAACAGCACCAGCGCAGCGGCAGTCAGCGCCAGCATCACGATTTGGCTGACCGCCTCGCCCAGATGCACGCTCAACAGCGTCGCCAGCCAGAGGCTGGAGGCCAGCATCATCAGGCCGAGGATGACCCTGAGCGTGTTCATCCAGCGGCCGGGTTTGGGCAGCAGCATGGCCGTTTTCGGCACCAGGGCGACAAACAGCCACGGCAGGCTCATGCCCACGCCGAGCATCAGGAAGATCAGCCACAGGGCGTGCAGCGGCGCGCCAAGGGCAAAGGCGACCGCGGTACCGAGGAACGGCGCGGAGCACGGCGTTGCCAGCAGCGTGGCGAACATCCCTTCGCAGAAGCTGCCGCCAATCCCCGATCCCCCTGCCGTCGCCAGCCGTCCGGCGGCGGCAGAAGGGAGCAGCATCTCAAACGCCCCAAACAGGTTCAGCGCAAACAGGAAGGTCACGGCAACCATCAGGCCGATAAACCACGGGTTCTGAAACTGAATGCCCCACCCCAGCGACGCTCCGGCCAGCTTCAGCGCGGTGACCATCCCGGCCAGCAGCATAAAGGAGGTGAGGATCCCGGCGCTGGTGGCCAGAAAGCGCAGCCGGATGGCACGCCTATCCGATCCCGCCTGCAGGATGCTGTTAAGCTTCATGCCCATTACCGGCAGCACGCAGGGCATCAGGTTGAGGATCAGCCCGCCTAATAGCGCAAAGAGCACCATTTTTCCCGTCCCGTCCGGTGCGGAGGTCTCTTCGGGCGTTGCCCCAACGGTCATGGTGGTTTGCTGCGCCCGATCGCCGTTGGTCAGCACAAACGACAGCCTCTTGCCTGCCAGCGAGGCGGGTTTATCGCCCCATTCGTCGGTCACGGGCACCGTCACCCGAAGCGCAGTGCTGTCATGTTTAATAACCGGCTCGCCGGGCAGAATGTCACCCTCCAGCGGGTCAAAGTAGATCCCCGGATTATCCCATTTCCCGTCCGTGGTGCCGGTAATCACCAGATTGCCGTCGGAAAGCCAGGCGGACAGATTGGAAGACACGCCCGACGTGCCGGGCACGGCGCGCATCGCTTGCTCGAAGGCGCTGCGGAAGCCCTCATCCACCGGCTGGGTAAAATCGAGATGCAGCGGGTAGTCCGTCAGCAGGCAGACGTTGCTGCAGGTGGAGAGCGTGAGCGTTCCATTGAGCGCGTCGCTCTTCACCCCGTCGAGAACGATCGGGATAGTGACCTTATCGTGATAGCCCTGCGTCGTCATGCCGGAGATATCGAAACGCGACGGTACCGGCCAGGACCAGCTGTCCGTTACACCTTCTGGCCAGCTGATTTTCGGCGCCACGCCGCCCTCGCCCGGCGATCGCCAGTAGGTTTTCCAGCCGGGCTTTAGCTCGACGGTGAGCAGGCCTTTAACATGCGTTTGTTCCCTCTCCGCCTGAAAGCGGATGCGGGCGTGATCGTTTTGTGGGGAGACCAGCCAGCCGGTGTCCGCCGCATGGACAATGCCGATGCAGGACAGCCACAGGAAGACGAATCCCCTGAAGAGGTTAACCATGTTGTACTCCGTGAACAGTGAAAAATTATCGTGTGAGGACGATGTTTTTCATTCACGGAAAACGCAGTTTTTCAGGTGTATTCGGGGAGGCGGTGCCTGAACGGGCTGTTCCGCGGGAGCCAGTGCCCGCCCTTGCGTAAACAGCTGCAGCAGCGCGAAGAAGATAATAATGGCCGGTAATGCACCGTCGAAGAACAACGGCTGGGCACAAAGCAGCGAGTGTGCGCCCAGCTGACACGGCGACGGGCCGGGTTGTTCAGTGTTGCTGGTTTGAACCGGGGCATCTGCACTCAGCGAAATCTGCGGATCCAGTCCCTGTAAAA
Source organism: Enterobacter sp. SST3 (assembly GCF_000286655.1). Taxonomy (NCBI): domain Bacteria; kingdom Pseudomonadati; phylum Pseudomonadota; class Gammaproteobacteria; order Enterobacterales; family Enterobacteriaceae; genus Enterobacter; species Enterobacter sp. SST3. Next base: position 37,092 of record NZ_ALNS01000020.1, read on the forward strand.
AATGGTTGAGCATCACCGCACGCTGCACGAGGCAAAGCGCCATCGCGAGACAGGTGATAATCAAAAGCCATTTTCCGAAGAGCTGACGGTTGCGCATAACATTCCAGAGTGACAAGACGCCCCGATCATAAACGATAGTGATGAATCTACAAGTGCCGGAAGTGTAAGGTTTTGTCTGTCGCCGCTATACGCCCGTCAGCGCGTCATAGACGTCCCGCAGCCGCGTGCGCAGAAACAGCACCGCCTTGTGCTTGCGGGATAACAGCGCCTGTTCGCTGGCGCCGGTCTCCTCTGCCAGCATTTTAATGCTGTAGCCGTGGAGCTCGGTCTTTTCAAATACCTCCCGCTGCGGCGGCGAGAGTTCAGACAGCGCCTGGCCCAGCTCTTCCCACAGCAGCGTCTTGAGGTACTCCTCCTCCGGCGTGTGCGGTACGCCGAACAGGGTTTCGGCCAGCTCATCTTCCGGAAAACCCTCGTCGTCTTCACCCGTAAAATAGCCGGAGAGCGACACCTCACGCTTTTTGCGCGCCCGGTCGGTCATCTCGTTACGCGCCGCGCGGAACAGCCAGGCGGCGACGTTTTCGACCGGCTGCTCCACTTTCATCAGCTGATACGTCACTTCCTGCAAAATGTCGTCGGCATCATCGCGAACGGACGTCCGTCCGCGAATGAAGGCTTTCAGCCGGGCGCGACAGGCATTGAGCGCCGACATCAGCATGGATCCGCCTGCCTCCCCGGCTTTCATCTCGCTCACTCTGCTTCCGGCGCTTTTGGCGTGGCTTCATCGCGCTTATCGTCACGATGACCGTGCCAGCCGCAGTGGCCGCGTCCGTGGCGACCGAATCCTTCACGGCGCTGCTGAATAAACGCCTCACGCTGTTCGGGCGTCATATTCATCCAGCGCTCGTGCATCCGGCGGTGCGCGCCAAACATTCCGGGGCGGAAACCCAGCCCGCCAAACAGAATGCGGCTCAGCACCAGAATGCCCAGCGCCTGCCAGAATCCGATGGCCTTCACGCCCAGGATCGCCGGGAGCAAGGCGTTCCACAGGGACATCACCAGCAGGCCGAGCACGATGAAAATCACCGCACCGATGATTAAACCTTTGCCCATGCGGTGGCGACCGAATCCGCGCCCGTGACCTCTGCCGTGCAGTTCAAAATCTCTCATGGTGTTTACCTCGTTTGCAGTAACTGATTATGGCGTGTGATGAGGTAGACGGATGAGGGAGGGAAATATTGCTGGGGTGAATATAATTTTTTTGTGCTGTCGGATTTGGACTCATAGCGGTAACGGCTGGCGGGTGCTATGAGTCGCTCGAAAGCAAATCATCTCGTACGAAGAATTCGCTTAACCAATGCAATAGCAATGACGGCCAGTATGATTGACAACAGTGCCAGGAAGATGAGCAAGGATAATAGTGGATTTAACAAGCCACCTAAACTGGTGAAGTCGCTGAGACGGCCAAGTTGCTCGGACGTGCATACACGCAGAATGATCTCAGGGATAATAAGCAAAAAAATAATGACGGTCAGGACATAAACCAGAGCACTCTTGCGCTTTCCCATTTTCGATGTTGCCCCTATGTTCATGTTGAGAATTAATTCTTCCAGTGCGCGGTTTCGATTTCTGATTACGCTGCGGTTTACGTTGTCGATAAAAACGAAGCTTTTTATTTCCTGAAGCCAATTATGCTGAATTCAGGCGAATCCTCAAAGTAACTAAGCCATTGCAGGCGCTTGCCCATCGTTTAAGATCGGTTTAGCGCAATCTTATGCCCTATTTCCAGGATTTTATCTGCACACTCTGCCGCTGATAACGCAGCGGTGTCCAATATGAGATGTTCTCTCTCCCAGGGTTCATACTCACGGTTTTTTACCCTTTCCCAGTCAGGAGGCGTGAGTCCCGGGATATCAGATATTCTGTTCTCTACGCGATAACGATGTTCTTTTTCGTCTGAGCAGACAATTTCAACTTCCAGGAAAGGGACATTTAACGACAGAGCAATATTGCGGAAAGCATCTCGCACAAGGTTAATATCATTAACGGAATCGGTCACAACGGTGGAGCCCAGCTTAAGATTTTCACTCGCTAAACCATAGAGGGCAAAATAGCCCTCCGGACCCGTTTTCTGACCGGTTTCAGAAACTGAACGAATGGCCTGCTCAACGGTATCAACCCGCAGGTAGACCGCTCCCAGCCTTTGGGCAACTATTTTTGCAACGGTGCTTTTACCGCTGCCGGGTAGCCCACTAAAAATAATTAACATAATTTTCCCTGGTGATCGTTATATTAGATTTGTACTGCCCGTAGAGACCTTCTGAATTATACAGTTACGGTTACGCCAGGTACAAAAAAGGCTCCCTGCGGAGCCCCCTCATACCATCAAGCCTGCACCGGCAACCTAAAACTCGAAATACTCCGTGAAAGCTGCTGCGCCTGCTCTTCCAGCGAGGCCGCTGCCGCGGCGGACTGCTGCACCAGTGCGGCGTTCTGCTGCGTCACGCCGTCCATCTCGGTCACCGCCTGCCCGACCTGGCCGATCCCGCGGCTCTGCTCTTCAGAGGCGACGGAGATCTGCTCCATCAGCGTATTCACTTTATTCACCGACGAAATGATCGCGTCAATCACCTCACCCGAGCGGCTAACCAGCTCCGCACCGTTTTTCACGCTGGAAACCGACTGCGCGATAAGGCTTTCGATGTCCTTAGCCGCCACCGCGCTTTTCTGCGCCAGAGTGCGCACTTCGCTGGCCACCACCGCAAAGCCGCGGCCCTGGGTACCGGCGCGCGCCGCTTCAACCGCCGCGTTCAGTGCCAGAATGTTGGTCTGGAAGGCAATGCTGTTAATCACGCTGGTGATGTCTTCAATGCGCTTCGAGTTCGCCGCGATGGTATTCATCGTGTCGATGACTTCACGGGTTACCGCTTCACCGGTGTGGGCATTTTTCACCGCGTCCTGCACCAGTTTCCCGGCCTGATACACATTATCGGTATTGTTCGCCACCGTCGCGCTCAGCTCTTCCATGCTGGCCGCCGTCTGGGTTAACGCCGAAGCCTGCTGCTCGGTGCGTGACGCCAGGTCGATATTCCCGGAGGCAATCTCCTGGGCGGCGTGCGTTACGGTATGGCTCGCATCGCGCACCTGGGCGATGGTCGCCAGCAGCGCCTGACGCATCTGCTCCATCGAACCCATCAGATGGTCGATTTCGTTGCCTGTACTCCCCTTCACCGGCACCGGAATGTCCAGCTTGCCTGCCGCAATCTGGCTGCAGTGCTCGCGCGCCAGGTTGATCGGCGCAAAGACAAAGCGCTTCATCAGCAGGCTAACGGCGATAATCACCACCACAAACAGGCTGGCGATAGCAGCAACGATCGCCAGGCCGGAGACGAAGCTACTGCTCGCATCTTCGTTCAGGCTTTTGGCGTATTTCTGGTGGACGGAAAGGACCTGGTCGAGAACGATCTCGTACTGGCGGTCGAGGCGGGAGACTTCCGGGATGAGCGCGTTAAATTTGGCGACATCGTGCGCCTCGGCGGCGTCGATCAGCGGCGCCAGCCCCTGGTTGCGGTAGTTCTGCCAGGCGTCCTGATAGGCAGTCACCAGCGGCGCTTCATCGCTCAGACGCGGCGACGCCATAAAGGCCGCAAAGGCGTGGTCCGCTTTGGTCAGCGCCTCTTTCACGGCGGTAAGCTTTGCAGCGCCGTCCGCCGCGTTGCCCGCTTCCACCATCTTCACATACTCCATCACCCGCACGCGCAGCGTACGGCTGTGGTTGATGGGGTCAATAATGGACAGCACAACCTGGATCTCTTTGTTGACGTTATCCAGGGAATTATTACTTTTAATGATGATGCCAACGCTGGTGACGGTGCTGACAACAAAGAAGAAAAGCAGCGAGAACAGGACTATCAGGGACGACTTTTTCAACGACATAAACCAATACCTCAAGGAGAATTATTCCTTATGGTTATCGGCGCATCCAAAACTTAAATTAATTAAAGTTATTGATGTATCGGTCCGGGCTATATTGCTCACTTATAGCGCCGCTGCAGGGTGGCCGCCAGCTTGCGTTGCAACGGTTCCGGGGTCTCGCCCTCGATCAGTTTGCTAATCAAATCAAAGCAGTGCCACGCCAGCTGTCTGTTATCCTGGCGGATGGTATCCACCGGGATCGTCAGCGAATCGTAGAGATAGTGATCGTCAAAACTGGCTAACCTGATATCGCTTTGCAGCAGGTTATGCTGGCCCATATAGCGCAGCACCCCTTCCAGCAGCCCGCAGGCGGCGGCGAAGAGCGCTTTCGGCGGACGCCCCAGGCGGGCGCAGAGTTCAGCAAACATCTCGTAACCGGAGCTCGGGTGATAGTTGCCGTGAATGATCCACTCGGGGCGCAGCGCCACGCCGGCCTCTTGCAGACCTTGCTTAAACCCTTCCAGACGGTCGCGCGTCGGGGATAAACGGGGCTGGCCGCCGAGAAAGTAGAACTCATCCGGATGCTGGCGCGCAATATCCGCCACCAGTTCGGTCGTCGGGGTGATGGAATCGGTGATCACCAGCGGCAGCGCGCTGTCGTTGATGTGACGGTCAAACAGAACCACCGGCAGCTGCTCGCTCAGCTTATGGTAGTCCGCGTCGTTGAGCATGCTGGAGGCCACAATCAGCCCGTCCACCTGACGCGCCACCATGTTGTTCACCACCACCGTCTCCTGCCCCGGATTTTCATCGCTGCAGGAGATCAGCAGCTGAACGCCCGCCTCGCGGCACAGCGTTTCCAGCTCATGAGAAAAGACGGCAAAACCGTAGTTGGTGATCTCCGGGACCACCAGACCAATGGTGTGGCTGCGGTTATCGCGCAGCGACCTGGCGTGAATGCTGGGCTGATAGTGGTGCTCTTTTGCAATTGCCAGCACGCGCTCGCGCGTCTCTTCCGCCACGCGAAGCTCTTTGCTGCGGCCGTTCAGGACCAGGCTGGCGGTGGCTTTTGACACCCCCGCCAGCTCCGCGATGTCTTTAATGGTGACGCGTTTTGTTTTTCTCACAACGACTTAGATCCGGCTGCCAAAACCCTCATTCTATCATGCAGGCGCGCAGCGACCAGTAGCGTAATGTGATATCGAACGTACCTTCGAATCGCACCTGGGCCGGATGGTCAGGAAAATAGCGGCTGCTCATCACCCCTTCGCCCTGGTTAATGAAGATTTCGACGCTGGAGCGGTCGCACAGGACGCGCAAATGACGGACGTCACCCTGCCAGTAGCGGGTCAGGGTTTCACCGGTTTTCAGGCTCGCGCGCTCCAGGCGCACGCCCTGCTCATCGAGCGTGAGGCGCAGCGCGCCGCCAAAATCGACGCTCACGTGCGCGGCGCCCAGCTCAAACTCCAGGCGCGTCGCGTCCAGTTCGGGCGCGTCGCTGGCGCGCCCCTGCCAGTGCTGCTCATCTTCACGCAGCGCCGCCAGCTCGCGCGCCGGGGTCTGCCAGAGCCTGCCGTCGCGGAAGCGCAATTCTCGCGGGCAGGTCATCTGGTGCATCCAGCCGTGCGCCCGCGTGGGCTGAAGCATCTCTTCCCCGTCCGGTACGCCCATCCAGCCAATCAGGATGCGGCGTCCATCTTCCGCAAGCGTGGTTTGCGGGGCGTAGAATTCAAAGCCCGCGTCCAGCTCGTTCAGCTCGCCGTGATCGAACGTCGCGCGGGCATAGTCAAACGCCCCGCTCATCCAGGTGGCCGGATAGGTATTGAGGTAGCGATGCGGCTCGCGCGCCAGCCCCTGCGGGCAGCAGATCAGGACGTGCGTCCCGTCGAGGGCAAACAGGTCCGGACACTCCCACATATAGCCCGCGTCCGTCAGGCCGTTAACCCCGTGACCGGCGATCTCCCCGCAGGATGTCCAGGCGTGCAAATCGGCTGATTTAAACAGAAGCACCTTGCCGCGCTTCTGCACATCCTGCGCGCCGAGCACCATGTACCACATCCCCTCGTGCTGCCACACCTTCGGGTCGCGCACGTGGCCGGTGTAGCCTTCCGGCAGCGCCAGCACCGGCCCCAGCTTCGTAAAGGTTCCGTCAGGCTGTTCCACGGCCAGGCACTGCCAGGCGGTGCGGCTGCCGTCATCGAACTTGACGTTGCCGGTGTAGCACAGGGTCAGGACGCCCTGGTTATCGACGGCGCTACCGGAGTAGCAGCCGTTGCGGTCATACGCTTCGTCGGGCATGAGCGCCAGCGGCTCATGCTGCCAGTGCACCAGGTCCGCAGAACGCCAGTGCCCCCAGCACTTAAAGCGATGCTCGCAGTCCAGCGGGTTCCACTGATAGAACAGGTGATAGCGGCCAGCAAACCAGATAAACCCGTTCGGGTCGTTCATCAGCCCCGTCACCGGCGCGGCGTGCCATTGCGGATAATGGCTGTCCGCCAGCGCCCGCGGCTGACCTTTCATAACGGCCTGCAGGATCGCAGGCCAGCGGGAAGGTAACGTCATTATTCAGAGTCCGTTTTATATTTCAGCAGCAGTGAGACGGTAAACGCCACGCCGAAGGCAATCACCATGCCGATAATATAGTTCAGCAGCGAGCTGGCCTGCACGATGGCCATACCCGGAATGGCGGTCAGCCCGACGGCGGTCATGTACACGTGCACGGAGACCACCCAGGCCCCGCCCACCGCACCGCCAATCAGCGCGGCGATAAACGGCTTAACGAAGCGCAGGTTGATACCAAAAATGGCCGCTTCGGTGATGCCCAGCATTGCAGAGAACGCCGACGGTAAGGTAATGGCTTTGATTTTGGCATCTTTGGTTTTGAACCACACCGCCAGACAGGCGCCACCCTGCGCCACGTTCGCCATGGCCCAGATCGGCAGCAGGAAGTTAACGCCAATCGACGGATTCCCCAGCAGCCCGGCTTCAATCGCGTGGAAGCTGTGGTGAATACCGGTGATCACAATCACCGAATAAAGTCCCCCGAACAGCAGCCCGGCGAGCCAGCCCGCGTGGGCGATCAGCGTGCTCAGAATAAAGGAGATACCGTCCCCCAGAGCGCGCCCCGCCGGGCCGATAATCAGCAAGGCGATAAAGCCGGAGATAACCACGGTGAGGAACGGCGTCAGGATCAGGTCTAACGCATCCGGGATCGCGCGGCGCAGGTTTTTCTCGACGATGCTCATGAACCAGACGGCCAGCAGCACCGGGAATACCGTGCCCTGATAGCCAATCATCGCGATCTCAAGGCCGAAGAAGTTCATGGTGTGGAAGCCCGACGCCACGCCCCAGGCGTTGGTCAGCGCCGGGTGGGTCAGAATCCCGCCCAGCGTCGCGCCGAGGTACGGGTTACCGCCAAATTCGCGCGCGGCGGTGAAGCCAATCAGAATAGGCAGAATGATAAACGCCGCCGAGCTGCACATGTCCAGCATGATGTAGAGGGCGTTATCCGCATTGACCCAGCCGTAGGTTTTCACCATGCCGAGCAGGCCCATCAGCAGACCGGACGCCACAATCGCGGGAATGATCGGCACAAAGATGTTGGAGAGTAAGCGGGCAATGCGCTGGAACGGGTTCAGCTTGCGCGCCGCCAGATCCGCGGCTTCCGATTTGCTGGATTCGCTAATCCCGGCCGCCTGAATAAATGCGGCGTACACCTTGTTGACCACGCCCGTGCCAAAAATCACCTGCATCTGCCCGGCGTTACGGAAGCAGCCTTTTACGCCGTCGACCTTGCCGATGGCCTGCTGGTCCGCCAGCGCGTCATCAACCAGCACCAGACGAAGACGCGTTGCGCAGTGCGCCGCGCTGGCGATGTTTTCCTTGCCGCCGAGCAGCGGAATTAGCTCGCGGGCGATTTGATTAAAATCCATAGATACCTCTGCCTGACTTCTTTTTATGATGTGCGAAACGCTCCCGCCAGGCGGGAGCGCGATGGGTTAAAACCAGGTTTCCATCTGGACCCCAAAGTTCCATTCCCCGCCGGCGTTGAAGCCGCTGCTGCCAAAGGCATCATCGCTGGCGTAATTATCCAGTTTGCTGCTCCAGTCCATCCAGGTGGCAAACAGGCGCAGTTCAGGACGGCTGAAGAAATCGCCGATTTTGCTCGCTTTTAACGTCGGCGCAAAGGTCAGCTTGTAGAAACTGCCGTTCACGGCGTTGCGGTCCTTATAGCCCTCCGGGTTTAAATCCATGTACTGGTAGCTTCCCTCAAACGCCAGCGCGAAATTCTGGGTGACCTCTTTGATCAGGCGGGTATTGAGCGTTACCCACTCATAGCTATCGCCCTTGACGTAGCGATCTTTACTGCTCTGTGCCAGAACGGCGGGCGCAACGCTCCAGCCACCGCCGATTGGCGTGACACCGTAACTTGCGAAGCGCCAGGTATCCGCCTCAGACAGCAGCGCGCCGTCGGAGCCGATGCTTTTTACCTCCGCACCCAGCCCGTGACCATAAAGCAGCGCCGTTTTGGCGGTCCCTTCACGCAGGCCGTAGAAGCTCTCATTATGCAAGCCTACCAGGGCATGAACGCCGTGATTGGCGGCATCCGTTTTAATCAGATCGCCGTTAGTGTCTTTACGATCGTCGTTATCCTTCGCCCGCAGGCCGCTCACCATCAGCTGGAACGGGCCGGCGAAGTGGTTCATGCTGAGGATATAGTTCTGAACGTTGTTGTCGGTCTGCTCCACGCTGCCGAAGTTGCGGCCGTAAATGGAGAAGTTGCTGCGCAGCGAATCGTTCCACTTCGCGTCGTAAACGCCGCCGCCGGTACCGGCCAGAAACACCACGTCGGAATCCAGCCAGTGGATATCAAAGTTGTCGCGGTCGAAGCGTTTACCCGCCCAGAAGGTGCTGCCCTTCAGCGCGCCGGTAAAATCAGGCAGGTTGCCCAGCTCCGCGAAGGCCTGACGAATATTGAGGTCGCTGGTATCGGCTGACCAGTCGTTATAGGTTCTCTGACCGTCGGCCAGCATCGCTTTAAAGCGCGTGGTCGCCCCGTTGTCCAGGGTTTGCTTGTGCTCCAGGTTCAGCTCGACGTAGGTGTCGGCTTCGTTACCCAGACGCCCTACCGCACCGCCGGTTTCACCAGCTGGGGTCAGGTAAGGGCCGCTTTTGCTGCTGGAGGCCGCATCGTTCATCAGCAGGCCGGAACGGGCGTAGCCGTGGAACTCAAATCCGCTGCTCTGATCCGCTTTTTTCTCCAGCGCGGCGGTACGCTGCGCCACCGCCTGAGTTGTGGTTTGCGTCTGCTGCTGGGCGGCGACCAGCTGCTGCGTTTTTTGCTCTGCTGCCGCGGCGCGCTTCTCAGCCACCTGCGCGCGCGTTTCCGCGTCCTGAAGGCGCTGCTCCATCGCGGCAAGACGCGCTTCAATACTGGACATATCCGTCTGGGCAAAAACAGAGGTACTGCCGGCCAGCATGCCTATCATCACGGCAAGTCTGCGTTTTTTATACATTTTGTCGCATCCCTAAAAGAAGTCATTAAACGTGCTAAATTGCTAAACCGGTTTAGGTTGCTGATACTAAACCTGTGAATTTTGGATCGGCAATCTTTTTTGCTAAACCGATTTAGTAAGTGTGATCGAGGCGACAATTCAGGCCGCCGGATGGCGGCCAGGAGAGGAGAAATTACAGGTCGTGCTGCCAGGGCAACGCGGTCATCGCCCCTTTGGCGGTGGTGGCCAGCGCGCCGCAGCGCTGGGCGAGCGCGATAACCGGCGTCAGGTCCTGTCCGGCGGCCAGCCCGTAGAGCAGCCCTGCCACAAAGGCGTCGCCCGCGCCGGTCGTATCAATGCACTGCACAGGCGTTGCCGGGTAGTGTTTTACGGTACCTTCATGCCACGCGGTTACGCCCGCTTTTCCCTGGGTAACCAGCACCAGACGCGCCGGGCAGCGCTGCATCAGCACCTCCAGACCAACGTTGACCTCCGCGCTGCCGGTGAAAAAGGCCAGCTCTTCTACCGAAAGTTTCACCACGTCGGCGCTTTGCAGGGCCTGCTCCAGGCAGCCATGCAGTGCGTTCTCATCCGGCCAGAGGTCCGGGCGAATATTGGGGTCGAAGCTGACGTAACCGCCCGCCTCACGAATGGCGGCCATCGCCTGAAACGTCGCAGTCCGGCTCGGCTCGGCGCTTAAGGCGATGGAGCAGACGTGCAGCCACTCCCCGGCGCTGAACGTCGGCAGGTCGTCGGGTTCGAGAAACAGATCGGCGCTTGGGCGCACCATGAAGGTAAACGAGCGCTCGCCGTGGTCGTCGAGATCGACCACCACCGTTGAGGTGCGGTGCGCCGGGTCAAGGCGCATCCACGTCACGTCAACCCGCTCGTCAGCGAGCGTTTTCGCCATAAAGCGCCCGAAAGGATCGTCGCCAACCCTGCCGATAAAGGCGCTCTGGCCGCCCAGCCGGGCAATACCGACCGCGACGTTCGCCGGCGCGCCGCCGGGACACTGCAGTAATCGACCTTCTCCATCGGGCAGCAAATCCACTACCGCATCGCCAAGTACCCAGATTTTCTTCATGTTATCCTCGTAGCTAAACTATGTTAAACCGTTTTAGCTATTTAAGCACAGGCCGTGCAAAGGGGAAATAACGGGAGGGAAATTTGACTTAACGCGCCAGATGCGGCCAGTGGATATCGCCGACGCCATTAAGCTGCGGCCGGGCAAACAGGAAGCCCTGAAAGCGGCGGATCCCGGCCGATTCGAGCCAGCACCACTCCTCAATTTTCTCGATGCCTTCGGCCACCAGGGTGATTTCAAGATCGGAGCAGCAGCTGATGATGGAGCGCACAATCGCCTGTTTTGGGCCGCTCAGGTGGATGTTGCTGACAATCTCACGGTCGATTTTAATTTTGTCCGGCTGGAAGCGGGTCAGCAGCGAAAGCCCGGCATAGCCCGAGCCAAAATCATCGATCGCCAGGCCAATCCCCTCGCCGCGAAGCTGCTTGATGGCGCTGTTAAACTGGTTGAGCCCGGAGATCATCTCGTTTTCAGTGACTTCAATGACCACCTGCTCCGGCTGAAGGCCATGTTTTTTAATCTGATCGACCAGAAATTCCACCGCGCCTGGGACATTTACCAGCGACATGGGCAGCAGGTTGACCGCGATTTTATGGCTACCAATGCCCAGCTTTTCCGCCAGCGCAAAGGCATAGGCTTTCGTCTGGAGATCGACTTCGTAGACGTTGTCCGGATTGACGGTGCTGAAGAAATGCTCCGGGCTGCCGCCGTCGTTGCCGCGGATAAGTGCCTCAAGGGAGCTGATCTTCCCTTCCGAGGGCTCGACAATAGGCTGCAGCGCAAACTGGCAGGTTTGCCCGGCAATCAGGCCCAGATGTTCGCCAAAGGGAAGCGCTTCGGTCGAGAGCGTCCATTTGTCCGCGGTGTAGCGTGCCCCCGACGGGACCGGACGTTTACCGGTTATAAAGGTCTGAATAAATTTGAACACCCGATCGTCGGAGGTCAGATAGCTGTCCAGCTTGCTGTAGCGCAGCACCGACTGCAGCACCTCTTTCGGCGACTGCGTTTGCAGGTCGAACAGCAGCATACCGACGTTTTCGAAGCGTCTGCGCGGACCATAGTCCCGCAGCAGTTCTACTACCCCGCTGTGCCGCTTGTCCTCGCGGATTTTATGGAACAGTTTGACCACACTCTCTTCCGACCCTTCGAGGATCTGCAGAACGTCGTTGCCTTTAGCAAGGAGGACGCCGGTAATGTCCAGTTTTACGTTGCGGCCCCTGGCGCGCTCCACCAGCTCCCGCAGTTCGGTGGACGGGCGGGATAAATTCAAGTGGCTTCGGTAGATCAGCGTCGTCAGCACAAAAAGGGGTTCCAGTGATAAAGAGAGGTGCCTTGAAGCTACTATGTAACATACTTAATCAATGCGACCTAACATATTCACGCCACAAGGGAACATTACTTTTTCTGGTCCCCGATCCGGCTGTTAATCCTCTCCTGCATATAGTCGTAGAACGGGTTCGAGGTGACCCGCATAAGCGCCTCTTTCCCGACGCTCAACACGGACGTCTCTCCCCACAGCGCAATCGTCCCCAGGCTGATGCCATATCGGTTTTTCACGCGTGGTTCACGACCATAGAGATCGTCATCCGGCGGGAACGGCACCGCAACGTGCGACAGGGAATAAACATCCTGCGGCCAGGACTGGGCAAGCGGCACGACCGTCTCCTGCGTGCTGCCTGCCGGCGTGATTTTCGCCACCGTCGAGAAACTTTGCTCGCCGGCATTGGTGATAATCGTGACACCGTAACGCCTCTGCGCGACCGGCAGCAGCGCCGTGGTGGCCGTCCAGGACGACGGTTTGAAGAGCGGACGGAAGCTCGCCGCCTGGTTGATATCAAACACCACCAGCTCGCTGCCGTTTGCCGGAAGCTGGTCAAACAGGCCGCTGACCACCGCGCGGGTACTGACCGTAGAGTCCATCACCGACTGGAACGCCAGCACCGGCGGCAAATTCGCCAGCCTGTTTTCCCGCGCCTCACGGCCAATCTGCTCCTGCAGGGCCTTTGTCAGCAGCCACGACTGGCGGGCGGCGTTCACCGGGAACGAGTTGTATTTATATGGATTATATTCCGGGGAGATATTCAGCCAGGCCGCTTTGGCAAACGGCGGCAGCAGCGCCGGTAGCCCGGCGAATCCGGCGAACCGCGCAAAGGACGTCACGCCGATCATCGGTGAGAGCAGGATCATCTGCTGAGGCTTACGCAGCGCAGGGTCTTCCAGCGCATCGAGGGCATACTTCATCGCCAGCGCCCCGCCGTTGGAGTAGCCCACCAGATGCAGCGGCACGTTATTCCCCGTCAGACGCGTGGCTTCCCGCACGGCAAGCCGCGTCGCTGCCAGCCACATTTCCCAGTCCACGTCCGTCAGCGCGCCGGGCGCGGTGCCGTGTCCGGGAAGACGCGGGACCACGGCCACAAAGCCGCGCTGCTGATAGTTCACGGCAAGGTGCCTGACGCTGTAAGGCGAGTCGGTCAGGCCGTGCAGCAGCACCACCGCGCCGCGGGGCTTCCCGGCTGGCATCAGCACAAAGGAGCGGTTGGCATCGGGGACAAACTGGCCGGGCCACACCAGGCTCTGGCGGTAGTAGCGGTTTAACGGAGTTTGATCCTCGCCCGCTGTTTTCGCCGTCACCGCGTTATCCAGATCGGTGAAAATCGCCTTTTCACGGGCGAGGTACCCGGCGAAATCGGCGTTATCCAGCTCGCGAACGGACATCTCATCTCCCCGCCAGGTGTGCCACGGGTGCAGTTCCGGCCCCTGCTGCGAGAGATAGACCCGCACCGCCAGCAGGACGACCAGGACGATCCCCACGACCATCCCTGTTTTCTTTGCAAGCGCCACCAGGCGCACGCTGACTCGCCAGGGCCAATTCGCCATGCCGGGATCCCTTTTATGTTCACTGTCTTTCTATCTTATCAAAAATGTGAACGGGCTGACGTATTCACCAAATTCATCCCTGCCAGGTCAGCCAGTGCACCAAAAGTGAACTACGCTGCACAAATGTTGATCATTGGTTAACCAAATATTGCATGAAGTTTACTGCGCAGCGGGTTTTCGCCCTTCTGTGAACATGGCACGCGTCATGCATTGTTAACCCGGTAACACATATTCAGCTTTTGACAGCCTGTTAACAGCGAGGCGGTATGACGACGAAACCCGAGATGTTAAGCCGTATCGAGGCGACCTTCAGCCAGCTCACGCCCAGCGAAAAGCGGGTCGGAAGCTGGCTGCTGGCGCACGCCGCGCAAATCCCGTTTGAAACGGCGGAGAGCGTCGGGCTGGCGAGCGGAACCAGCGGGATCACCGTCGGACGCTTTCTGCGCAAGCTGGGGTATCGCAACCTGGAGGATGCCAAAAAGAGTCTGCGCGATCCGTACCAGCCCTGGGGCATGAACGAGCGCCTCGACTCCTGGCAGCAGCAGCGCCCCCTGCCCAACCGCCTTCAGCACGCCCTGTCGCTGGAAGTGGACGCCATCACGCAGGTGTATCAGCTGGCGCAAACGGACGCCTTCCGCCAGGTAGTGCACCATCTGGCCCACGCGGACGCGGTCTTTGTGCTGGGGATCCAGTCCACGCGCGGGATCGCCAACGCCTTCTTCAGCCACCTTGAATACCTCCGCCCGCGGGTGAGCTACTCCGAAGGGGCATCCGGCAGCTGGGTAGAATCCCTTAACTCCGGGTTTGCTCACCCTTATGTCGTGCTGACCGATACGCGCACCTACTCCACGATGGCCCGCCAGTACTGCCGCGTCGCGAGCGAGAAAGGCATTCCGCTGGCCTTAATCACCGACATCTGGTGCCCGTGGGCGCGGGATTACCCGATGGATTTACTGCAGGTGAAAACCGATACCGGTCATTTCTGGGATTCACTTGCCCCCGTGAGCTGTCTGTTCAACCTGCTGCTGTCGGGCGTGGTGGAAGCGCTGGGCGATGCGCTCCCGGCGCGCCTGGCGGTAAACCGACAATTACAACAAGAGTTTGGTCAATTCGAACGCTAAAGGAGCGGAGCTATGCCCGTTGAGAGTGAACTGATTGATGTGGCGAAGACGTTCCCCACGCTGCATATCGATCTGAAGTACGCCACCGCCGACAACATCACAGGCCGCCCGATCTATCAGGAGGCGCTGTGCCTGCTGCATACCGATGCTGCTACCGCGCTGGCAAAAGCCATCAGCATTGCCACGCTGGCCGGGCTGAAGCTGGTGGTTTACGACGCCTATCGGCCGCAGCAGGCGCAGGCCCAGCTGTGGGAGGCCTGCCCGAACCCGGAATATGTGGTCGACGTGGCGATTGGCTCCAACCACAGCCGCGGCACGGCCATCGACGTGACCCTGATGGACGAGCATAACGCCGTGCTGGATATGGGCGCCGGTTTTGACGAAATGCATGACCGCTCGCATCCGTATCACCCTTCCGTGCCGCCGCACGCCCAGCGCAACCGTCTGCTGTTGAACGCCATCATGTTCGGCGGCGGTTTTGTCGGGATCGGCAGCGAATGGTGGCACTTCGAACTGCCGAACGCCGCCAGCTACCCGCTGCTTGATGACCGTTTTGCCTGTTTTCCCCTGACGCACACCTCTCTTTGAACCTGGAGCACTGCCATGAAAACATCGCTTCTCTCGACCGTCATTGCCGCCACGCTGGCCCTGAGCGCCCCGCTGGCGCTGGCCGCCGTCCCGAAAGACATGCTGGCGATCGGTAAAGCCGCCGACCCGCAAACGCTCGACCCTGCCATCACCATCGATAACAACGACTGGACCGTCACCTATCCGTCCTACCAGCGTCTGGTCAAGTACAAGCCAGGCTCTACCGAGGTGGAAGGCGATCTGTCGACGGGCTGGAAAGCCTCCGACGACCAGAAAGAGTGGACCTTCACCCTGGCGGATAACGCCAAATTCTCCGACGGCACGCCGGTCACCGCCGAGGCGGTCAAACTCTCCTTTGAGCGCCTGCTGAAGCTCGGCCAGGGGCCGTCTGAGGCCTTCCCGAAAGATCTGAAAGTGGAGGCCGTTGATGAGCACACGGTGAAATTCACCCTCAGCCAGCCGTTCGCGCCTTTCCTCTACACCCTGGCGAACGACGGCGCCTCCATCATTAACCCGACGGTGCTGAAGGCCAATGCCGCGGACGACGCGCGCGGCTTTCTGGCGCAAAACACCGCCGGTTCCGGGCCGTTTATGTTGAAGAGCTGGCAGAAAGGCCAGCAGCTGGTGCTGGTGCCAAACCCGCACTGGTCGGGCGACAAGCCGCACTTCAAGCGCGTCTCGGTGAAAATTATCGGTGAGAGCGCGTCGCGCCGTCTGCAGCTTTCCCGCGGCGATCTGGACATTGCCGACTCCCTGCCGGTCGATCAGCTGGCGGCCCTGAAGCAGGAAGGCAAAGTCGCCGTCGCCGAATACCCGTCTCTGCGCGTGACCTACCTCTACCTCAACAACAGCAAAGCGCCGCTCAATCAGGTGGATTTACGCCGCGCGGTCTCCTGGGCGACGGACTATGAGGGGATGGTGAAAGGCATTCTGAGCGGCAACGGCAAGCAGATGCGCGGCCCGATCCCGGAAGGCATGTGGGGCTTTGACGCCACGGCCATGCAGTACAGCTTCGACGAAGCCAAAGCTAAAGCAGCCCTGGAGAAGGTCAAAGACAAGCTCGCCAGCCTGACCTTCCTCTACTCGGACAACGATCCAAACTGGGAGCCTATCGCCCTTTCGACTCAGGCCAGCCTCGGCAAGATCGGCATTAACGTCAAGCTGGAGAAACTGGCCAACGCCACCATGCGAGACCGCGTCGGCAAAGGCGATTACGACATCGCCATCGGCAACTGGAGCCCGGATTTTGCCGACCCGTACATGTTTATGAATTACTGGTTCGAATCGGACAAGAAAGGTCTGCCGGGCAACCGTTCGTTCTATGAGAACAAAGAGGTCGATTCCCTGCTGCAGGCCGCGCTGAAAACCACGGACCAGGCGGAACGCACCAAAGATTACCAGCAGGCGCAAAAGGTGGTCATCGACGAGGCGGCCTACGTTTATCTGTTCCAGAAGAACTACCAGCTGGCGATGAACAAAGAGGTCAAAGGCTTCACCTTTAATCCGATGCTCGAGCAGGTGTTTAACATCGCCACCATGAGCAAGTAACCGTTTCGCCGGGGGAAAGTGTATGACGTTCTGGAGCATCGTGCGCCAGCGCTGCTGGGGGTTACTCCTGGTGGTGGCCGGTGTCTGTATTATCACTTTTATTATTTCGCACCTGATCCCCGGCGATCCGGCCCGTCTGCTGGCCGGCGACCGCGCCAGCGACGACATCGTGCAGAACATTCGCCAGCAGCTGGGGCTGGATCAGCCGCTCTACGTTCAGTTTGGCCGCTACGTGGACGCCCTGGCCCACGGTGATTTAGGCACCTCCATCCGGACCGGACGCCCGGTTGCGGAAGACCTGAAGGCCTTTTTCCCCGCCACGCTGGAGCTGGCCTTTTGTTCCCTCCTGCTGGCGCTGGTCATCGGCGTGCCGCTGGGGATTTTATCGGCGGTGTACCGCAACCGCTGGCTGGATCACCTGGTGCGTTTAATGGCGATGACCGGGATCTCCACCCCGGCCTTCTGGCTTGGGCTGGGCGTCATTGTGCTGTTCTACGGGCACCTGCAAATCCTGCCGGGCGGCGGCAGGCTGGACGACTGGCTCGATCCGCCGACGCACGTCACCGGCTTTTACCTGCTGGACGCGCTGCTGGAAGGCAACGGCGAGGTCTTTTTCAATGCGCTGCAGCACCTGATTTTACCCTCGCTGACGCTGGCATTCGTGCATCTCGGCATCGTGGCGCGTCAGGTCCGTTCCGCGATGCTGGAGCAGCTTAGCGAAGACTACATTCGCACGGCCCGCGCCAGCGGCCTGCCCGGCTGGTATATCGTCCTGCGCTACGCCCTGCCGAATGCGATGATCCCGTCGATTACCGTGCTCGGGCTGGCGCTGGGGGATCTGCTGTACGGGGCCGTGCTGACCGAAACCGTCTTTGCCTGGCCGGGCATGGGTGCCTGGGTGGTGACGTCCATTCAGGCGCTCGATTTCCCCGCCGTGATGGGTTTTGCGGTCGTTGTTTCGCTGGCCTACGTGCTGGTTAATCTGGTGGTCGATCTGCTTTACCTGTGGATTGACCCGCGAATCGGGCGCGGAGGTGCCGAATGATGTTAACGCAGGAAACGCCCGTCCCGGTGAAAACCGCCAGACAACGCATCAACTGGGCAAAGCTGTTCTGGATGCTGCGCCAAAGTCCGCTCACGATGGTTGGCGGCGTCATTATGCTGGTGATGCTTTTCATTATGGTGGCCGCACCGTGGATCGTGCCGCACGACCCGAACGCGCTGGATCTGACCGCGCGCCTGCAGGCGCCGTCCGCGCAGCACTGGTTTGGTACCGACGAGGTGGGCCGCGATCTGTTCAGCCGCGTGCTGGCGGGCAGCCAGCAGTCTATTACCGCCGGGCTGGCGGTGGTGGTAATTGCGGGCGGCATCGGTTCGCTGCTGGGCTGTCTGTCCGGCGTGCTGGGCGGGCGCGGCGACGCCGTCATCATGCGGGTGATGGACATTATGCTCTCGATACCTTCCCTGGTGCTGACCATGGCGCTGGCCGCCGCGCTCGGGCCAAGCCTGTTTAACGCCATGCTGGCGATTGCGATTGTCCGCATTCCGTTTTACGTCCGCCTGGCGCGCGGCCAAACCCTGGTGGTGCGCCAGTTTACCTACGTGCAGGCGGCCCGCACCTTTGGCGCCTCCCGCTGGCATGTGATCCGCTGGCATATCTTGCGCAACGCCCTGCCGCCGCTGATTGTGCAGGCGTCGCTGGACATCGGCAGCGCCATCCTGATGGCCGCCACGCTGGGTTTTATTGGCCTGGGGGCGCAGCAGCCGACCGCCGAATGGGGCGCGATGGTGGCCGTCGGCCGTAACTACGTTCTGGACCAGTGGTGGTACTGCGCGTTTCCCGGAGCGGCGATTTTGATTACCGCCGTGGGCTTTAACCTGTTTGGGGATGGCATCCGCGATCTGCTGGATCCGAAGTCAGGAGGTAAACAGTGATGACCGATCCGGTTCTCAAGATTGACGACCTGCATCTGAGCTTCCCGATTTTCCGCGGCGAGGTCCACGCGCTGAACCACGTCTCGCTGGAGATCGGCAGGGGTGAAATTGTCGGCGTGGTGGGCGAATCCGGTTCGGGTAAATCCGTGACCGCCATGCTCGCCATGCGTCTTCTGCCGGAAGGCAGCTACCGCATTCATCATGGTCAGGTGAAATTACTCGGCGAAAATGTCCTGACGGCGTCCGAGAAACAGCTTCGCCAGTGGCGCGGCGCAAAGGTCGCGATGATTTTTCAGGAGCCCATGACCGCCCTCAACCCGACGCGGCGGATTGGCAAACAGATGGTCGAGGTGATCCGCCAGCATCAACCGCTTTCCCGGCGTGAGGCGCAGCAGAAGGCAATTACCCTGCTGGAAGAGATGCAAATCCCGGACGCGAAAGCGGTCATGGCGCGCTATCCGTTTGAACTCTCCGGCGGCATGCGCCAGCGGGTGATGATTGCCCTTGCCTTCTCCTGCGAGCCGGAGCTGATCGTCGCCGACGAACCGACCACCGCGCTGGACGTCACCGTTCAGCTGCAGGTGCTGCGCCTGCTGAAGCACAAGGCGCGGGCCAGCGGCACCTCGGTGCTGTTTATCAGCCACGATATGGCCGTGGTGTCCCAGCTCTGCGACAGAATGTACGTGATGTATGCGGGCAGCGTGATCGAGAGCGGCACCACGCAAACGCTGATCCACCAGCCCGTGCATCCCTACTCTATTGGCCTGCTGCAGTGCGCGCCGGAAAACGGCCAGCCGCGCGCCCCGCTTCCCGCCATCCCCGGCACGGTGCCCAACCTCAGCCACCTTCCGCAGGGATGCGCATTCCGCGAGCGCTGCTTTGCCGCCGGGGCGAAATGCAGCGAAACGCCGCGCTTAGCGCCCATTGGCGCAGAGGACCAACAGGCCGCCTGCTGGTATCCACAACGGGAGAAAGCCCATGTCTGATGTACTGCTGGAACTGGATAGCGTGCACGTGAACTTTGCGGCGCGCAAAAACTGGCTGGGTCGCGTGACGGAACGGGTCCATGCGCTCAACGGGCTCGACCTTGAGATCCGTCGGGGAGAAACGCTTGGCATTGTCGGGGAATCCGGCTGTGGGAAAAGCACGCTCGCCCAGCTGCTGATGGGCATGCTTAAGCCCAGCACCGGCGCCTGCCAGCGGGCGCACCACGCGGGCGGCATGCAGATGGTGTTTCAGGATCCGCTCTCCTCGCTTGACCCGCGCCTGCCGGTCTGGCGAATCATCACCGAGCCGGTGTGGGTGCAAAAGCGCAGCAGCGAGCGCGACCGCCGCCAGCTGGCTGAAAACCTGGCGCTGCAGGTGGGTATTCGCCCGGAATATCTCGACCGGCTTCCGCACGCCTTCTCCGGCGGGCAGCGCCAGCGCATTGCCATCGCCCGGGCGCTCTCGTCCGATCCGGATATCATCGTGCTCGATGAACCCACCAGCGCGCTGGATATTTCCGTGCAGGCGCAGATCCTCAACCTGCTGGTGACCCTGCAACAGCAGCGTAATCTGACCTACGTGTTGATCTCGCATAACGTCTCGGTGGTCCGGCACATGAGCGACCGCGTGGCGGTGATGTACCTTGGGCAGATTGTGGAGCTGGGCAGCGCCGCGCAGGTGCTTGGCGAGCCGCGCCATCCTTACACCCGCCTGCTGCTCGATTCGGTTCCGCGCACCGGTGAACCGCTGGATGAAACGCTGGCCTTACGCAAAACGGAGCTTCCCGGCAACCGCCGTCTGCCCGAAGGCTGTTTTTTCCGCGACCGATGCCCGATGGCCGCGCAGGGGTGCGAGCGTCCTCAGCCGTTACAGCCCTCTCGCGAGGGCCGTGACGTCCGCTGCTGGCGCAGTCTGGGTTAGATTTGCGCCATCCCGCCGTCCACGAACAGCTCGGTGGCGTTAATAAAGCTGGCCGCATCGGAGGCCAGAAACGCCACCGCTTTACCCACCTCACCCGGCGCGCCTAAACGGCCGAGCGGTACCTGAGCGGCCAGCGCGTCGTACAGCCCCTGGCGGTGTTCTTCCGGCACCAGGTCGCCAAGCCCCGGGGTTTTGATCGGGCCCGGGCTCACCACGTTGACGCGGATCCCACGGCCCTGCAAATCCAGCGCCCAGGAGCGGGCAAAGTTGCGCACGGCGGCCTTGCTGGCGCTGTAGACGCTAAAGTTTGCCGTCCCCTTAATGGACACCGTCGAGCCGGTCAGAATAATCGACGATCCGGCGGAGAGCAGCGGCAGCGCCTTCTGTACCGTGAACAGCACCCCGCGGACGTTAGTGCCGAAAATCCGGTCAAACTGCTCTTCGGTTATCGCGCCCAGCGGCAGCATATCGCCGCCACCCGCATTGGCGAACAGAATATCGAGGCGGCCTTCTTCTTTGGCTATCCGGGCATAGACCTCGTCCAGGTCCGCCAGTTTTGACACGTCAGCGCGAATGCCCACTGCCGTTGAAGCAATTTCAGCCACCGCCGCGTCCAGCTCGGCCTGACGACGTCCGGTGATGTACACCTTCGCGCCCTGTGCCGCCAGCTCCTGCGCCGTGGCAAGACCGATGCCGGTGCTGCCGCCGGTGACCAGTGCGATTTTTCCTGAGAGAGTCGTGTTCATGTCATTTACCTTTTGTTGGGTTTGCGTTGGACAAACTTTAGCCCTTGCGGGATTAGTGAAAAACCAGCAAAAATGAAAATGACTATTCACATACAGGAATAATAAGAGGGAGTCTCATGGATCAGCTCATGGCGATGCGCGCCTTTACCCGGGTGGTGGAAACCGGCAGCTTTACCCGCGCGGCGGACTCGCTGAACATGCCGATCGCCACGCTGAGCAAGCTGGTGAAATCGCTTGAGACGCATCTGGAGATACGCCTCCTGCACCGGACGACTCGCCGGGTGGTCGCGACGCCGGAAGGGATGGAATACTATGAAAAAGCGCTCAGGGTCTTGATAGATATCGAAGATATCGACACCGCGTTTCGCGTTTCCCGCGCGACGCCCAAAGGGCATTTGCGGGTTGACGTGGGCGGCTCCACCGCCCGGGACGTGCTCATCCCCCTGCTGCCGGACTTTATGCGGCGCTACCCGGATATCCGCATCGACCTTGGCGTGGCCGATCGTCCGGTGGATCTGATCAGCGGTAACGTAGACTGCGTGATCCGCGGCGGCCCGCTGGACGATTCGACCCTTATCGCTCGCCATATTGGTAACGCCGAAATGGTGACCTGCGCGACGCCGGGCTACCTGAAAAACCATGGCGTTCCAGCCTATCCACAGGAGCTGTGCAACGGCCACAAGCTCATTAGCTACCTCTCGCCCGTCACCGGGCGGGCGTTTCCCTTTCGCTTCAGGCGGCATGGCGAGGCGATGGAAATCAATATCCCCCATTATCTCGGCATAAATGAAAGTAATGCCCACCTGGCGGCGGCCGTGGCAGGATTGGGGATCGTGCAGACGTTTGAGTATTCGGCAAAGCCGTATTTACAGGTGGGAACGCTGGCGCCGATCCTGGGCGACTGGCGCCCTGCCGCCTATCCGTTTCACGTGGTATACCCTCAGAACCGCCATCTGACGCACCGTCTGAAGGTGTTTATTGCCTGGCTGGCGGAGGTGTTTCCCGCCGCGCTGAAGGGATAGCCGGGCGCCAGCCCGGCTGAGGCTTAGTTAAGCGTATAGTCCAGCGTAATTTCGGCTTTCAGTAGCTGCGAAACCGGGCAACCCGCTTTGGCTTTCTGAATAATACCGTCGAACTGCTGAGGGGCGATGCCGGGAACGGTCACCTTGCTCTTCAGGGCAACCTTGGTGATGGCAAAACCGCCGTCCGTTTTATCGAGAGAGACATCCGCGGTGGTATCAATGGCGTCGGCGGTATAGCCCGCTTCGCCGAGCATCAGCGACAGCGCCATCGAGAAGCAGGCCGCATGTGCCGCGCCGATCAGCTCTTCGGGGTTGGTCCCCTTTTCACCCTCAAAACGGGTATTAAAGCCATAAGGCTGTTGATTGAGAACGCCGCTCTCGGTGGAAACCGTTCCTTTACCGCGCTTAATGTCGCCAGACCAGTGTGCCGAACCGTGCTTATGAATAGTCATTCTTGCTCTCCTTTTGGCTTACAAAGGGTTAAGTATAGACTACGCATCTGACTGCCCCTGGAACACAGACAATTCCGGGACTTACACCTGCTGGACCGACAAAAGGATAAACCTATGGCGCTAAAAATCAGGATGGCCGTTGCGATCGCTACCCTCGCTCTATCGTGGTCTTTGCAGGCGAAAACGCCCGAGAACTTTATCTATACCAGCTCCGGCGAGCTCGACGCGGCGTTCCCGCTCGTTACGCGAAGCGATATCGGCGGCGTACAGATCGTCTACAACTGGCGCGCTTGAGCCTGAGAAGGATAGCTACGATTTCTCGCGCATTGAACGGGATCTCGCGCGTCTTAAGGCTGCCAGGAAAAGGCTCTTCATCCAGATTCAGGACCGTTTCTTTGAGGCGGACGCGCGCTACGTGCCGGATTATTTGATGCACGATAAGCAATACGGAGGCGGGATTGCGCCGCAGTTCGATAACCCCGGCGAAGGGAAGCCGGTCGGTTCAGGCTGGGTGACGCGTCAGTGGGATCCCGCGGTGCGCCAGCGCTACCAGGCGCTGCTGGCCGCCCTCGCGAAACGCTTTGATGGCGAGGTATATGGCGTAAACCTGCCTGAAACCGCCATCGATCTTGACGAAAAAAATCCGCCCGCCGGATTTACCTGCGACAGCTATTTTGCGGGAGAAATGGAAAACCTGGCCTTTGCGCGCAAGGCTTTTCAGAAATCACACGTGGTGCAATACGTGAACTTCTGGCCGTGCGAATGGGATAATGACCACAACTACATGGGGCGTCTTTTTGCGTATGCCAGCGCCAACAGTGTTGGCCTCGGTGGGCCGGACATTGTTCCCAACCGCAAGGCGCATATGAAGAATGCTTATCCTTTCTTCCATAAAAATAAACAGACGCTGCCGCTTATCGCCATGGCGGTTCAGGAACCGACCCTGACCTATAAGAACCCTGAGACCGGCAAGCCCTTCACCAAAGCAGAATTTGATCGGTTCGCGGAAAATTATCTCGGGGCGGATATTATTTTCTGGAGCACGGCCTCCCCCTGGCTAAAGGCTAAGTAAACGACGGCAAACGCCGCGCTCATGCCAGATAGCGGGCCAGCTCATCAAGGAACGCCCGCAGCGCGGCAGGCTGGTATTCCCGGGACTGATAAATACCATGGATGGCCAGCGGCTTCGGCTCCAGCGCCTCCAGTACCGGCACCAGCAACCCCTGCTCCAGCGCGGCACGCGCTTCGCGCTCCGGCAGCATGGCGATACCGCTGTGCTTAATCGCCGCGTCCATCAGCAGCGAAGAGATGCTGGCGCTCAGGTTGCCGCTGACGGCCACGCTCAGGCTTTCGCCCTCCGGCGTCAGGAAGTGCCAGGACTGCCCGGCAAAAAAGCTGTAGTGCAGGCAGTTATGCTGCGCGAGTTCTTCGGGGCTGCCGGGCGTACCGTGCTGCGCCAGATAGTCCGGCGAGGCGCAAAGGACCGAGCGACACTCCCCCAGCCGACGGGCAATCATGCCGGGTTCAGGGTTATCGGTAATGCGTACGGCAACATCAATGCGCTCTCCCACCAGGCTGACCGGATGGTTGTTCACATCCAGTTCGATGCGCAGCTGCGGGTAGCGCGAGAGCAGACCGGGCAGGACCGGCGCAATCAGGTGCATGGCGGTAAAGTGCGCGCAGGCCACCCGCAGGGTGCCAGACGGGAGATCTTTTTCCGACTGGCCTTCAATTTCCTGCGAGATCTGCGAGAGCGTCCGCGTTTTTTGCAGCACCTTTTCGCCTGCCGCGGTCAGCGTCAGCTTGCGCGTGGAGCGGTTTACCAGCCGCGTGCCCGCCCATTTCTCCATCTGTTCAAGATAGCGGCTCACCATTGGGCGGGAAATACCCAGCGCCCGGGCCGCCGCGCTCAAACTTCCCAGCTCGCATATTCGGTTGTAAACCTGAGCGGCAATCACGCGATCCATATCAACTCCATCTGCTCGATTTATGAAACTAAGCATGTCTTGTTTCAGGAATTCTGGCAAATGCGAATTTCCGTACAATAGAGACATTCCTGAACAACAGAGACAACAGCATGAAATTCACTCACCTTGCCCTGCTTTCCACGCTTTTCACGCCGGCTGCTTTTGCCGCGCCGTTAAGCATTGATACCTATAACCCGCAGGAGAAAGGCATTTTCGCGGTCTCCTCCACGCTGGTCTCCGGCCCGAAAGAAGCGGTGCTGTTTGACGCGCAGTTCAGCGTGAAGGATGGCGAAGCGCTGGTAGAGAAAATTCGTCAAAGCGGTAAGACCCTGAACAAGATTGTGATCACCTCCGGCGATCCGGATTTCTATTTTGGCCTGCAGCCGCTGGTCAAAGCCTTCCCGAACGCCAAAGTGGTGGCCACGCAGCACGTGGTTGATCACATCAAGGCCACTAAAGACGCCAAGCTCGCCTTCTGGGGTCCGCAGATGAAAGACGGCGCGCCAACGGAGCTGGTCGTCCCGCAGGTGCTCGCCTCCACCACGTTTATGGTTGACGGGGAGAAGATCGACATCGAACAGCCTGACAGCTATGCGGCCTATGTATGGATCCCGTCCGCAAAGACCATCCTCGGCGGCACTGGCGTAGCCTGGGGGATTCACGTCTGGACGGCGGACACCCAGACAGCGGAAAGCCGTAAGCAGTGGCGGGAAACGCTGGTGAACATGGCGGCGCACAAACCCGAGCGCGTGATCCCGGGTCACTATCTGGGTACCCCGCCAGCCGGGACGGGTGCGATTGATTTTACCCGTGACTATCTCCAGCGCTTTGAAAAGGCCTTGTCCGTTCATAAAGATTCTGCGGGCGTCATCAGCACCCTGAAAAAACAGTATCCGAATCTGGCTGAAGAGAGCTCGCTGGAATTAAGCGCTAAGGTGAATACCGGCGAAATGAAGTGGTAATTTAAACGCTGCTCCTGCTATTTTTTCGAGATAGCAGGAGCACCGTCATAATATTCTCTCAGCGCCACGTCGATTTACCCCCGCATTTCAAAAGCACACAAAAGCATACACTTATGTCATTTTTATTTCTAAGATGAATCTGAGCCACAACCGTGAAAATATTTGCCATTCTGTTTGTGAATTAAATTTTTTGCGAGCCGTACCATTAAACAGACAACGACACGGAGGCAGCATGTTTACTTATTACCCGGCAAATACCGCAGCAGCACAACCTGAACTCGTTAACGCGATTGCACAGGGTCTTCACGCCGAGCACGGTGCTGTGACTGAAGATGACATTTTGATGGAACTGACCAGGTGGGTGGAATCCACAGATAATGACATCCTCAGTGACATCTACCAGCAGACCATTAACTACGTCGTCAGCGGGCAAAACGCACCCTTGTAAAAACCTGCTAAGCTGGATCTGCAACCTAAGGGGTTACATTTCGTTTGCGTAAGCAAACTGGTCCTTAAAACTATCAACAGGATTGAGGAGTTAATATGAAATCGAACCGTCAGGCACGCCATATTCTGGGACTGAACTACAAGCTTTCTAATCAGCGCAAAGTGGTGATTGAAGGCGACCATGAAACGCAAGTCACTCACGCCACCGGCAGAAAACGCCACGCCGGCAAGTAAGTTCCAGACTGAGATCCAGAACACCATCGGTAATCCCGATGGTGTTTTTGTTTATGTGTTGCGGTAATTAATATTTAGCTCCTTTATAATACCGCCGGACCGCACCCCATCGCACAGGCCAGAAAGATGACAAACAGCAGTGTCAGGGACGGATCTTCATAAAAAGAGTGAGTGACATGGACAACAAACTGAAAAAACATCGTTCCTTATACATCCCATACGCCGGACCGGTTTTACTCGAATTCCCCCTGCTCAACAAAGGCAGCGCCTTCAGCATGGAAGAGCGCAGCAGCTTTAACCTGCTGGGTCTACTGCCAGAAGTGGTTGAAACCATTGAAGAACAGGCAGAGCGCGCGTGGATCCAGTACCAGGGTTTCAAAACGGAAATCGACAAACACATCTACCTGCGCAACATCCAGGACACCAACGAAACCCTCTTCTATCGCCTGGTGCAAAACCATCTCGAAGAGATGATGCCGGTGATCTACACCCCGACGGTGGGTGCCGCCTGCGAGCGTTTCTCAGAGATCTACCGTCGCTCCCGCGGGGTATTCATCTCTTATCAGAACCGTCACAACATGGACGATATTCTGCAGAACGTGCCGAACCACAATATCAAAGTAATTGTGGTGACCGACGGCGAACGTATTCTTGGCCTCGGCGACCAGGGCATTGGCGGGATGGGGATCCCCATCGGTAAGCTCTCTCTGTATACCGCCTGCGGTGGCATCAGCCCGGCGTATACCCTGCCGGTGGTGCTGGACGTCGGCACCAACAACCAGCAGCTGCTCAACGACCCGCTCTATATGGGCTGGCGCCATCCGCGTATTACCGACGACGAGTACTATCAGTTTGTCGACGACTTCATTCAGGCCGTGAAGCACCGCTGGCCGGACGTGCTGCTGCAGTTTGAAGACTTTGCGCAGAAAAACGCGATGCCGCTGCTGAACCGCTATCGCGATGAGATCTGCTCCTTTAACGACGATATCCAGGGCACCGCGGCCGTGACGGTGGGTACGCTCATCGCCGCCAGCCGTGCAGCGGGAAGCCAGCTGAGCTATCAGAAAATCGTCTTCCTGGGCGCAGGCTCCGCGGGCTGCGGTATTGCCGAGCAGATTATCGCCCAGACCCAGCGCGAAGGCTTAAGCGAAGAGCTGGCCCGCTCCCGCGTCTTTATGGTGGACCGTTTCGGCCTGCTGACCGACGGCATGCCGAACCTGCTGCCGTTCCAGACGAAGCTGGTGCAGAAACGCGAAAACCTGAAAAACTGGGATACCGACAACGAAGTCCTTTCCCTTCTGGACGTGGTGCGCAACGTGAAGCCGGATATTCTGATCGGCGTTTCCGGGCAAACCGGTCTCTTCACCGAAGAGATTATTCGCGAGATGCACAAGCACTGCGAGCGCCCTATCGTGATGCCGCTGTCTAACCCGACGTCCCGCGTGGAGGCGACGCCGCAGGACATCATCGCCTGGACCGAAGGTAATGCGCTGGTGGCCACCGGCAGCCCGTTCGATCCGGTGGTGTGGAAGGATAAAACCTATCCGATTGCCCAGTGCAACAACTCCTATATCTTCCCGGGCATTGGTTTGGGCGTTATCGCCTCCGGCGCGTCCCGCATCACCGACGAAATGCTGATGTCGGCGAGCGAGACCCTGGCGGGCCACTCGCCGCTGGTCAACGACGGCGAAGGTCTGGTTCTGCCCGAGCTGAAGGACATTCACAAGGTGTCGCGCGCTATCGCGTTTGCGGTGGGTAAAATGGCGCAGCAGCAGGGCGTGGCGGTGAAAACCTCTGCCGACGCGCTGCAGCAGGCCATCGACGACAACTTCTGGAAGCCTGAATACCGCAGCTATCGCCGTACGTCGATTTGATCCGCTCCGCCCGTTCCCTCTCCCGGTGGGAGAGGGTCGTATAAGACAAATTTAAAACAAAGGCTTATATTTTTAATCACTTACTCGAATAATAGTCATTGAAAAAAAATTGAATGGCTGCTGTTGTGGGTGTTGTAATGCCTCATTATCGTATGCATTCATCTTGCTGGAAGAAGCAACAAATAATTAGTGTACGTAAATCGGTAAGTCCCCACTGCAACGGTTTACGAAATGAGCATTATGATTGCTTATGATTGCTTATGATTGCTTATGATTGCTTATGATTGCTTATGATTGCTTATGATGTGGAAGTGTGGAGTTCAAAAGAGCTTTAAGCAATGATGATGTTGAGAAGTTAAAGCTTCTATTAAAAGTTGAAAAAATAAAATCCCGCCAAAAATGGCGGGATTTTTATTAATCTTCGACCTGGCCCGTTAAAACAAATTTCTGATACTCATCTTCACGCCAGCCCAAGAACGTTCCCTGCTGCGTCCTTACGGGGTTAGTGGCTTGCTTCCGGCAGCTACGTATGGCTGGATTGCTGAACCAATATATGGTGCGCTGGAATAAAATAGCAAAGGGACTCAATAGAGCCCCTTTTTATCTTCAAAGTTCTGTCGTTCTAATTATATACTTCAGAATGCCGTTGAATTCAATGAATGATTCTAGAACGCCAGGGGCAATCTTATCTCTAATTTCAAAGGTTTTACATTCCATATTATATAAAAAGTATGACATGCTATCTTCACCAATAACAATGTTATCTTTTAAGTCCGGATCAATGAATATTTCATTATCTCTATTATAAAAGTTCATTGTATAGATATTTGACCACAGCATTTCCCCATCAGCAATCTGACTGAACCCATATATCGTCGCTGCATTAAATTCTAAACCATCAATTTTTGTATAAAAATATTTAACCTCCTCCACTTCGTCAAATAATGTTTTTATGTCTTTGTGTATATTTTTCTTTATTTCATTCCAGTCTGCGGGAGGCACGTCGCTTTGAATAAATTCCTGTATTTCTTGAGGAAGCGGTGTTGCAATATTATAATGATATTTAATCATATTGTTTTTTAAAATTTCAACTGATTTATCAATATCTTGAAAACTTATATTTTCCATTTCCATCACCTATTTACTGAAAAATGTTCCATTTGGCATAGGCCATAATGTATCAATGCTTTGACCTGGCATCAAATCTTTAGTAACGGATTTTTGTGCCCCAGTTAATGCATTATGATATGGCTTTGTTTGTATTAGTATCAAATTTCCAAAACTGTTGTCGCCCCCATCATCAAGAGGTAATTTATGATGAACCTGCCAGGAATCAGGAACACCTCCATGTGCCATTAATTCAATTTGAGAAGTATTAAAGTAATGATCAATACCTGGTTCGACTGATAAGCTTTTCATAAAATTTTTTCTGACTGTATTATCAAATTCTTTTCTAAGTGATAAATATTCATCACGTGGTCTGCGTAAGTAATTTATTTGTTCAACTTTTACATTCTGTAAGAAGACTTTTGTATTTTTTGTTTTCCCTAAAAATCCTGTTAGTTCTTCAGCCATCGCAGGATTTTTTACCAAAAGAATTGATGCAGCAGCTATACCCATTCCAATGTTAGTATCGGTCATAACGCCTTTATAACCTTCTAAAGCTTCTCCACCCAGTTGTTCAGCAGTCTTTCTAAATCCCTCAACGTTACCATTATAAACGCCGCCAGCGGCTAACAGACGCCCTACATTCTTGTTATTTATGGTCTTTGCTGACTGAGCATGTTGCTCAGGTTCAACATATCCAGGTGCGCCATACTGTATTTCCTGTGTAGGACGTGGTTTGATACGTTGATTACGCTCCAGCACTACATGATATGCGCTCAACACTGAATCACGGAATGAACATTCCCAAGAACCAGGCATAAACGGCTCGTAAACTATTTCACCGTTATCATCAAAAGAAAAAGGGTTATTATACCAAGTCCAATGTTTATCTGTATCTACAGCAACTATTCGACCGAGCAACAACTCCCTTTCTAAATCATCATAAATCGGATCATAGTACGTTAAAGGTTGCCTTTTAAATTTCTCACCAAAATGCCTATCGCCATTCCATTTTCTATTAGGTATATCAAAATATAACCTTGACTTATACGCGCTGTAGTCTAACACATAGTAATAACATGCCAATTCCAAGCCCCGCTTTGGACTCACTATATTTTCGAAGTCCAAAAGAGTAGCATCTCGCTCAAAGTCATAGATCTCACATAATCTGAACATAGTATCCCTCTATTTTTTAATCGTTATAAATGACTACAGCAATAGAGGAAATAAATATCAGCTTTATGATGCATATCATACTGGATTAACTTAAATAAAATCCGAATTGTTGAATTTTGCAATCCGGAATTTATATACTTCAAAATGCTATTTTTACTCTTCTTTTTAATCAGCGTGTTACAACAATTCTGCGATTAAATTATAGCCAGCGAGTTTGCATATCTCTCTCCCTGTGGGTCAGGGTGAGGGCAACAAACCGCACCCTCGAATACCCACTAGCCAAACCCCTTTTCCCCCGCTACACTCCTTTCATCCATTAACCCACTGAATATATAAGGAGGCCAATTATGCTGTATCGTGAAATTTTCAATGTTTCACATACATTTGGTGATCGCACCCGCTCAAGCGTTATCGGTATCGTGCTGCGATAACTTCGGCTTGAGCGAAGACACCAACCCCTGAAATCCCTTCTCTCGGGCTTACTGAGTTATCGTCAGCGATGTTTGACGAGGCATAAACATGCCTGTAACTCTTGGGTAAGCAACAATGAGCACTTTACTCACTGCACAATCTTTACGCGTTGATACGGCGTTTGGCACGCTCTTCGACTCACTCTCCTTTACGCTGAAAAAAGGCGACCGCATTGGCCTGCTGGGCGACAACGGCTGCGGTAAAAGTACGCTGCTGAAGGTGCTGGACGGCACGGATTCCCCTGCTGCCGGAACGGTAGCGCTGGCCGGGCATTGCCTGATGGCGCGCGTGGAGCAACATCTCCCGGACGCTATTTTACCGCTCACCATGCTGGATGCCGTCCTGGCCCAGCTGCCCGTAGCGGAACGGGACAGCCTGCGCTGGAAAGCCGAAACGCTG
This sequence comes from Enterobacter sp. SST3, assembly GCF_000286655.1. NCBI lineage: Bacteria > Pseudomonadati > Pseudomonadota > Gammaproteobacteria > Enterobacterales > Enterobacteriaceae > Enterobacter > Enterobacter sp. SST3. Next base: position 68,420 of record NZ_ALNS01000020.1, read on the forward strand.
CTGGCAGGCATGGGCTTTACGCCGCAGGATATGATGCTGTACTCCGCCACGCTGAGCGGCGGGCAGCACACCCGCCTGCTGCTGGCCCGGGCGCTGATTCACGAGCCGGACCTGCTCCTGCTGGATGAACCCAGCAACCACCTTGACCTGCCGACCATGCTCTGGCTGGAGCACTTTTTACAGACCTGGTCGGGCAGCTTTGTGCTGGTCTCGCATGACAGACAGCTGCTGGATGCCGTCACCAACGGCAGCTGGATCCTGCGCGATAAAACACTGCACTACTTTGCCCTTCCCTGCACGGCGGCACGTCAGGCGCTGGAAGCCAAAGATGAGACCGACGCGCAGCGCCACAAGGCGGAGCAAAAGGAGATCGACCGCGTGACCGCCAGCGCCAAACGTCTGGCGACCTGGGGTAAGGTTTACGATAACGAAGACCTGGCCCGCAAAGCCAAACAGATGGAAAAACAGGTCGAACGGCTCAAAGAGAGCCAGACCGCGCTCACGGCGGGCAGCCCGTGGACGTTAACCCTGCGCGGCGACGCGCTGCGGGCTGACCGTCTGCTGGAGATGGAAAACCTCGGCGTCCCGCCCGCGCCTGGGCTACCGCCGCTGTTTAACATCGAAACGGCGCGGCTGAAAAGCGGCGATCGCGTGGCGATTGTCGGTCGTAACGGCTGCGGTAAATCGTCGTTGATGAAGCTTATCTGGCGACATTTTTCCGATGAACCGGCGGACAGCGGGCTGAAAATCCATCCGCGCGTCTCGCCGGGCTACTACGACCAGACGTTGCATCAGCTGCCGGACAACGCCACGCTGCTCGACGCGCTGGAGCCTTTTGCACCGGATCCGCAGAACCGCAAAATGGCGCTCATCAGCGCCGGGTTCCCGTGGTCCCGCCATGGGCAGAAAGTCAGCACGCTCAGCGGCGGCGAACGCTCGCGCCTGCTGTTCGTGGGCCTGACGCTTGCCCGCTACAGCCTGCTGATGCTGGATGAGCCCACCAACCACCTGGACATGGAAGGCAAAGAGGCGCTGGCGCACACCCTTCAACAGTTCGAAGGCGGCGTCCTGCTGGTCAGCCATGACCGTCAGTTAATTAGCCAAAGCTGCAACCGTTTCTGGCTGATTGAGGACGGTACGCTGAGCGAATGGCACGATGCAGAAGCGGTGTTTGAGCGGCTGCGTGAACGCGCGGGGCTGGTGACAGCCACTGCGCCCGCTGTCGCCGCGACGGTTCACCCCTCGCCGCATGACGATCTGCTTGAGCGGCTGATCGCGCTGGAAACGCTGCTGGAAGACGATCTGGCGCGCAAGCCAAAGCATCAAAAGCCGCAGCTCCAGGCGCAATGGCGTAAAGAGATTGAGGAGATAGAAGCCCAGCTGTAAGTCTGCGCCCGGCGAGCACCTCGCCGGGCCAGCATTTTCCCCCCTTAATTATTAGAGGATCGCCGTATTCTTAATCTGAAATCGAATCAAATGATGACATTATGTTGCCGCAGCCTTGCATTACCAGGCTAATGTATTAATCCTTAAGGGGTATTACACCTGCTATGCAGATTCTTATCATGAACAAGGAGATACACATGAAGGCTGCTGTTGTCACTCAGGACCACCAGGTCAACGTCACCGAAAAAACCTTACGCCCGCTTAAGCATGGGGAAGCCCTGCTGAAGATGGAGTGCTGTGGCGTATGCCATACCGATCTTCACGTGAAGAACGGTGATTTTGGCGACAAGACCGGGGTTATCCTGGGCCATGAAGGAATTGGTATCGTGAAAGAAGTCGGCCCTGGCGTGAAGTCGCTGAAAGTCGGCGACCGCGCAAGCGTGGCCTGGTTCTTTGAAGGCTGCGGCCACTGCGAATACTGTAATTCCGGCAATGAAACCCTGTGCCGTGACGTGAAAAACGCCGGTTACTCCGTCGACGGCGGCATGGCGGAAGAGTGCATCGTCACCGCGGATTACGCGGTAAAAGTGCCGGACGGTCTGGATTCGGCGGCGGCCAGCAGCATTACCTGCGCTGGCGTGACCACCTACAAAGCGGTGAAGGTGTCGGGTATTAAGCCGGGCCAGTGGATTGCGATTTACGGTCTCGGCGGGCTGGGCAACCTTGCGCTGCAGTACGCCAAAAACGTCTTTAACGCCAAAGTCATCGCCCTTGACGTGAACGACGAACAGCTGAAGCTGGCGGCCAGCATGGGCGCGGACCTCACCATCAACTCCCGCAGCGAAGATGCCGCTAAGATTGTGCAGGAAAAAACCGGCGGCGCGCATGCCGCAGTCGTCACTGCCGTCGCAAAAGCAGCATTCAACTCTGCCGTTGATGCCGTGCGTGCCGGTGGCCGCGTGGTCGCGGTTGGCCTGCCGCCGGAAGCGATGAGCCTCGATATTCCGCGTCTGGTGCTGGACGGCATTCAGGTGGTGGGTTCGCTGGTCGGTACCCGTCAGGATCTGCAGGAGGCGTTCCAGTTCGCCGCTGAAGGTAAAGTGGTGCCGAAAGTAACGATGCGTCCGATCGAGGACATCAACGCCATCTTTAAAGAGATGGAACAGGGCCAGATCCGTGGCCGTATGGTGATTGACCTGCGTTCGTAATCACCCACCGTACATCGCCGCTCCTCTCCGGGGCGGTTTTTTTATAGCCATTTTCCGGCAATCCTTATCTTAATTCCTTTGTTCCCTTGTTTTCCCCCGCGCCCGATGATGAATCCGACGCTAACAAGAAGATAACAAAGGAATTCACCATGCAAACCCCATTTCGTCTGCCGCTGCTGACGGTGCTCATTCTGACGACCACCGCAGCCTGGTCCACTGATGCGCCGGTCAAAGGCGGTACGCTGATTTATCTGGAGCAACAGGCGCACACCAACCTCTACCCGCCCGCCGGCGGCTTCTACCCGAACGGCGGCATCCTGAACCAAATCACCGACAAGCTGACCTGGCAGAACCCAAAGACGCTGCAGGTCGAACCGTGGGTGGCCGAAAGCTGGACCACCAACGCCGATAAAACCGAATACACCTTCAAAATTCGCCCGGGGATCACCTTCTCCGACGGCACGCCGCTGGACGCCAACGCCGTAGCAAAAAACTTTGATACCTACGGCTTAGGTAACAAGGCGCAGCGCCTGCCGGTGTCAGAAGTGATCAATAACTACGATCGCAGCGAAGTGGTCGACCCGCTGACCGTGAAGTTCTACTTCAAAAAACCGTCACCGGGGTTCCTGCAGGGCACTGCCACCATTGGCTCGGGTCTGGTGTCGCTCAGCACCCTGAAACGCAACTTTGAAGAGCTGGGGGATGCGCACCACATCATTGGCTCCGGCCCGTTTGTGGTGAAAGACGAAAAGCTGGGGCGCGAAGTGACGCTTGAAGCCCGCAAAGATTACCAGTGGGGGCCCAAAAATCTGGCGCAACAGGGGCCAGCCAATCTTGATGGCATCAAGTTTATCGTGACTCAGGAAGACAGCGTGCGCGTCGGCGCCCTGCTGGCCGGTCAGGCCGACTTTATTCGCCAGGTGCAGGCGTATGACGAAAAGCAGGCGACAGACCAGGGCTATAAAATCTACGCTGCCCCAACGCGCGGGGTGAACGACAGCATCAGTTTCCGCCCGGATAACCCGCTGGTCTCCGATATTCGCGTGCGCCAGGCGCTGCTGCATGCCACGAATGCAAAACAGGTGGTTGAGACCCTCTTCTCGGCTAACTATCCGCAGGCGAAGTCGGTGATTGCCGATTCCGCCGCTGGCTTTGTCGATCTCAGCGACAAATTGACCTTTGACCCGGCTAAATCTAACCAGCTGCTGGACGAGGCGGGCTGGAAAGCGGGCAGCGACGGCATCCGCACCAAAGACGGCCAGCGGCTGGCGCTGACGGTATATGAGTCATTGCCGCAGCCGCAAAATAAAGAGGTACTGCAGCTGGTTGCCCAGCAGTGGCGTCAGGTGGGCGTGGCGCTGAGCGTGAAAGCCGGTGACGCAGGCAGCCGTACGCTGGATAACCTTGACCCGCTGAAAACCCCGTTAACCGTCTCCGAAGTAGGCCGCGCCGATCCTGACGTGGTGAAAAGCATGTTCTACCCCGCTAACCGCGACGCGCTGCTGCAAAAAGGCGGCTCCAGCGACAAGGTCAAAAGCTTCCGTGACGACAAGCTGAATGCGCTGCTGGTGGATATCTCCGCCGAAGTCGACCCGCAAAAACGCCTGCAGCTGACCGGCGATGCCCAGCGCTACCTGCTGGATAACGCCTACGTCATTCCGATCTTCGAGGAACCACAGGTCTTTGCCGGTGCGCCATGGCTGAAAGGCGTGAATTTTGAAGCGGTCGGCCGCCCGTCGTTCTACGGCGCGTGGCTTGAGAAACACTGAGGAGCTGACGATGCGCCACGCACTTCTTCAACGCTTTGGGCACGGGCTGCTGGTGCTGTGGGCCGCCTTTACCCTCTCGTTCGTGTTGCTCCAGGTGCTGCCGGGCGACGCGGTGCTGATTAAATTTCAGAACCCGGACCTGGGCTTAAGCCCGGCGCAAATCGAGGAGATGCGCGTGGCCTACGGCGCGGACAGCCCGCTGTGGCAGCAATACGGCCATACGCTGCTGGCGATGCTGCACGGGGATTTCGGCTATTCGTTACAGGCCGGGGTGCCGGTCAGCGAGCTGATTGCCAGCAATCTGCCGGATACCCTGAGCCTCGCCCTGCCCGCCTTTTTACTCGCGGTCCTGCTGGCGTTTGCGCTGGCCTTTGCGTCGCGCCTGCCGGGTCTGCGCTGGCTAAGTAATACCCTCCAGTCGCTGCCGGTCCTGTTTATCTCGTTACCGACGTTCTGGCTGGGAATTGCCCTGATCCAGCTTTTTTCTTTTCAGCTGCGGCTGATCCCGGTAATTAACCCGACGCCGCTGCAGGGGCTGATCCTGCCGATCGTGACCGTCGCCATCCCGATCTCCGCCCCGCTGGCGCAAATCCTGATGCGCAGCCTGGACCAGGTGGCGACGCAGCCGTTTGTTGCCGTTGCCCGCGCCAAAGGGCTGAGTGAAACCGCCGTCCTGTGGCGCCACGTCACCGGCAACGCGCTGCTGCCGGTACTCAATATTGCCGGGCTGCTGCTGGGCGAGCTCATTGCCGGAGCGCTGATCACGGAAACCGTTTTTGGCCGCAGCGGGCTCGGGCAGCTGACCCAGCAGGCGGTAAATAACCAGGACATCGCCGTGCTTCAGGCGGTGGTGATGATTTCCGCCCTCGGCTTTGTCCTGATCAATCTGCTGGTGGACCTGCTGATGCCGCTGCTGGATCCCCGCCTGCAAACCGTTACCGGAGGTGCATCATGAGCCTGGTCGATTACGCTGCCGCGGCGCGAAAACACGTTCCCGGCTGGCAGGGCGTCGCATGGCAGCCGGGACTGTGGCTGGCGTGGGCGGTGATTATTCTCGCGGTTTTTGCCGCCGTGGCGCCCGGCCTGTTAACCCACTACAGCCCGATTGAGGGCATCGCCGGAGCGCAACGTCTGGCGCCGCAGGCGGGCCACTGGCTCGGCACCGATCAGCTTGGCCGCGATGTTTACACCCGTATTGTGTACGGTGCGTCCCACTCCCTGAGCGCGGCGCTCGCTGCCGTCACGATGGGGCTGGTGGTGGGCACCGGTCTCGGGGTGATCGCCGGGGCGTTCGCAGGACGCGTCGAGTCTTTCCTGATGCGTTTTGTCGACGTGCTGTTGTCCATTCCGTCTCTGCTGCTCTCGCTGACGGTCATTATTCTGCTCGGGTTTGGCACCGTTAACGCCGCCATTGCCGTCGGCGTGGCCTCCATTGCCAGCTTCGCCCGCCTCGCGCGCGGTGAAGTGGTGCGCATCCGCCATACGGATTATGTCGAGGCGGCGTTTGGCAGCGGCGGGACGTTCCTGGCGGTGCTATGGCGACACATCCTGCCCAACGCCTTAACCGCCGTCCTTGCCTTTGCCACGCTACAGTTTGGTCAGGCCATTCTGGCCCTGTCCACGCTGAGCTTTCTCGGCTACGGCACCCCGCCGCCCGTACCGGAATGGGGCTTATTGATTGCCGAAGGGCGTAACTATCTCTCTACCGCCTGGTGGTTAACCACCTTCCCCGGCGTGGTCGTCATCGCCGTCGTGCTGGCCACCAACCGTATCAGCCAGCAGTTCAGCGGAGGCCTGAAATGACCGTACTCTCGGTAGAAAACCTGACCATCAGCTACCGTACCGCGCGCCGGTGGCGCGAGGTGGTGCATAACGTCAGCTTCGCCCTTCAGCGGGGGGAAATGCTGGCCTTTGTCGGCGAATCCGGTTCCGGCAAAACGACCACGGCGCAGGCGATCATCGGCCTGCTGGCGGATAACGCCCGTCGGGATGCGGGGAAAATCGTGCTCAACGGCGAGGAGATTAGCCGGTGGTCAGCGAAGCGACTCGATACCCTTCGCGGGGCGCGAATCAGCCTGGTTCCGCAGGATCCGGGTAATTCACTCAATCCGGTGAAGACGATCGGCGCGCAGGTCGGGGAAATTATTCAGCTGCACCAGAAGGTGACTCACGCCCAACGCGACGAGCAGGTGCTCGCCCTGCTGAAAAAGGTCGGCCTGAGCCACCCCGAACAGCGCATGACGCAGTATCCGCATCAGCTCTCCGGCGGGATGAAACAGCGCGTGCTGATTGCCATCGCCATTGCCCTGAGCCCGGACGTCATCATTGCCGATGAGCCCACCAGCGCGCTGGACGTGACGGTGCAAAAACGCATTCTCGACCTGCTGGATATCCTGCGCCGGGAATCGGGCACCGCCGTTCTGTTTGTCACCCACGATCTGGCCCTGGCAGCCCAGCGCGCGGACAGGCTGCTGGTGTTTCGCAACGGTGAGGTTCAGGAGCATGGCGACACCGCCGATATCGTCCGCACGCCGCAGCACGCCTACACCCGTCAGCTGCTGAGCGATCTTCAGGGCCAGCGCCTGACCATCGCCCCGGTAGCCGGTCTCCCGCTCGCGTCACCGGCCATTCGCGCCCGGGCCATCAGCAAACGGTTCTCGCTGGGTAAAGGTCATCAGCTTCAGGCGTTGGATCGGGTGACGTTTGACGTCAGACGCGGCAGCACCCATGCGCTGGTCGGTGAGTCCGGCTCCGGGAAGACCACTCTCGCCCGTATTTTGCTGGGTTTTGAACAGGCGGATAACGGACAGGTCATTATTGATGACATTGATGCCACCGCGCTCAGCCGCGAGGCCCGCCGTCAACTGCGCCAGAAGATCCAGTTTGTCTACCAGAACCCGTTCGCCTCTCTCGACCCGCGTCAGACGCTGTTTGACATCATCGAAGAGCCCCTGAAGAACTTTTCTCGCCTCGCCAAGGCGGAGCGAAAGGCCCGGGTGGAGACCGTGGCGCAGCGGGTTGCCCTGCCCGTCGAACTCCTGACCCGCACCGCCAGAGAGCTTTCAGGCGGGCAGCGACAGCGCGTGGCCATCGCCCGGGCGCTGATCCTGGAGCCGACCATTCTGGTGCTGGACGAAGCCACCTCCGCGCTGGACGTCACCGTCCAGGCGCAGATCCTGGCGCTGCTTCAGCAGCTGCAGCAGCAGCTGGGATTAACCTACCTGTTCATCACGCACGATCTCTCTACCGTTCGCCGGATCGCCCACAGCGTCACGGTGCTGCGCAGCGGTCAGGTGGTCGAACACGGTGACGTCGAGACCTTATTCACGTCACCGCAGAACGACTATACCCGCGAGCTGATTGCCGCCATTCCCCATTTTTCACCCGCTACGGAGGAGTTCGCATGACGCGAAAACGCCTGGGATTTTTCACCCGCCTGCTTGACGACGCCACGCCGAAAGAGCGCTATCGACTGGCTACAGAACAGATCCGCCACGCTGAACGCCACGGTTTTGACAGCGCCTGGATTGCCCAGCACCACTTCCACGAAAGTGAAGGCGGCCTGCCGTCGCCGCTGCTGTTTCTGGCCCACGTTGCGGCGCATACCGAAACCATCCGGCTGGGCACGGCCATCATCACCCTGCCGATGGAAAACCCGCTGCGCGTGGCGGAAGATGCGGCGGTGCTGGATTTACTCGCCGATGGACGTCTCGAAGTCGGTTTTGGTTCGGGCGGCACGCCGACCTCTTTCCTGCCGTTCGGACTGACGTTTGAACAGCGCGGCGCGGCCTTTGCCGACCATTTACATGTGATCCAGAGCGCCTGGCGCGGGGATTCGCTTACCCATCCGGATAACCACCTCTACCCGCCAGCGCCACAGCTGGCTGACAGGATCTGGATTGCCACCTTTTCCGTCGACGGCGCCGTTCGCGCCGCGCGGGCCGGACACGGTTTGATGCTCTCCCGCACGCAGCCGCGTCCGGCAGACCAGTTGGATCTCACGCTCGACGCGATCCAGAACCCGATTGTGGATGCCTACCTTGAGGCCCTGCCTGCCGGTATCGCACCGCGTATTCTGGCCTCCCGTACGGCATTCGTCGCCGACAGCGATGACTATGCGCTGAAGGTTGCGACGCCGGGTCTCACCAGACAGGCCCAGCAGCATCGCGCTGCCGGACACGCGGTTAAAGGTGACACTGTCACCGATTTTCGTCGCCAGTTCGACGCCCACATCGGTTCGCCCGAGACGGTGCTGCGTTCGCTGCAGGCCGATTCCGTTCTCCGGCGCGCCACGGACATCTCATTCCAGGTCCATTCGGTCGAGCCCACCCATCGCGACACCCTGCGCTCTATCGAACTGATCGCCGAACATATTGCCCCCCACATCCTTTGAGGAGACACCTATGTCATTAAGTCACGACATTCTCGCCGAGCTGGCGGAAATCAAACCCGGTTCCCCTCTGGCAGAGGCGCGCGCCACGCGGGACGCCGCCACGCGCCACGCCCAAGGCAGCTACGAAATCTTATTTACTCAGCAGGATAGCGATTTTGCGCTGGACGAGCGCTTCGCCGTCGCGGCAAAAGTCGCCAGGTGGCACAACGCGGAGGCGCTGGCCGCGCACTATGCGGGGTTTGGCCTGGCAGACCCGACCTCAGACCGTCTGACCCCGGCGCTGAATTTCGCGCGCCTGCTGACCTTCTCGCCCGTTGAAGCCACGCCGACATCGTTAAGGGCGCTGACCCAGGCGGGTTGGAGCAAGGAAGGCATCGTGACGCTGGCGCAGCTTATCGCCTTTGTCAGCTTCCAGAGCCGACTGATTGCCGGGCTGCGGCTGCTGAACGACAGGCCCGTCGCCAAAAGCGATGCGCCAGTGGCGGCAGGCGTCTGGCACACGACCGCCACCACGGCCACCGTGAAGGCGGCTCCCGTCGCCTTCACCCAGCAGGAGCTGGGCTGGGAGCCGTGGATCGCCGCCAAACCGCTGGCGGATTTTCGTGATGACGAGGTTGCGATCCTGGCGAAGTTTGGCCACACCGATTCCGACTATTTCCGCCTGCTGGGGCGCAACCTGCCGGTGCTTGAACAGCGCACGCTAACGGATATGGGGATTTTTTATACGCCGGGGGGGTTGCCGCGCGCCGAGCGCGAGCTGGCGGCAACGGTCGCCAGTAAAATCAACGGCTGCATTTACTGCGCATCTGTCCATGCGCGGAAAGCCAGCCAGCTGTCTAAGGATGACGCGGCGGTAGAGGCCCTGCTGGCCGTGCGTCCGGAACAGTCCCTGAGCGAGGGGCAGTCTGCGCGCTGGCAGGCGGAGATTAATTTTGCGGCAGCGCTGTCGGTTACGCCGCCGGCCGCCACGCCGCTGCACCTTGCCGCGCTGGAAAAAGAGGGGCTGGACACCTTAGCCCAGCTTGATCTGGTGCAGTCCGCCGCGTTCTTCGCCTGGGCCAACCGCCTGATGCTGACCCTGGGCGAGCCCTGGCTTGCCTGACTTCCATCAGGCTAGCGCACGCGCGTTAGCCTGAGCCTGCCTGGCACGCAGGTAACCGTAGATCAGTAATGCACTCATGGCCGAGAACGAGAGTAACGCCGCAGGCAGCGTGACGTAGCGCCAGCTAAAGCCGAGGGTAATCATCATCCCACCAAAGTACGCCCCGATCGCGCTGCCGAGATTAAACGCCATCTGCCCGCCCGCGGCCCCCAGCATCTCGCCGCCCTTCGCATTTTGCAGAAGGAGGATCTGCAGCGGCGCAGAGAGCGCAAACAGCCCGGCGCAGCAGATAAAGCCCATCACCAGCGAGGCCGTTTTCAGTTCACCGCAGGCAAAAAGCAGCAGCAGCGAGGCGACAATCACCATGTCGGTAGTCGCCGCAATGCGCAGCGGGCTAAAGCGTCCCGAGAGTTTGCCGCTCAACAGATTGCCCAACACCATGCCAAGGCCCATCAGCATCATGATGATCGTCATCATGCCTTCAGAAAAGCCAGAAAGGTTGACCATAAACGGTTTAACGAAGCTGAACCACGCGAATACACCGGCGTTACCAAACATGGTGGCGGCAAAAATCAGCCAGGGCTCCGGTTTCTTCAGGAACTGGAACTGCTCGGTCAGTTTAATTTCTGATTTGTCATGAATGTCCGGCACCCAGATCAGCACCGAGAGGATCACCAGCGCATCGAACAGGGCGATCAGGAAAAAGGTATAACGCCAGCTGAACTGGTGCCCCAGCCAGGTGCCGAGCGGCACACCCACCAGGTTGGCGACGGTCATTCCGGCGATCATCCCGGCCACCGCGACCGTAACCTTCCCCGGCGGCGCAATTTTAGACAGAATAATCGCCCCTACGCCGAAAATCGCGCCGTGCGGGAAACCGGAAATCAGCCGCCCCAGCGCCAGCCAGAAATATGACGTAGAAAACGTAAACAGGGCATTGCCAACAGCGCACATCGCCACCAGAAACAGCAGCGTGGTTTTTAACGAGAACTTGCCGGAGAAGAGCGCCACAATCGGGGCGCCAATCACCACGCCGAAGGCATAAAACGAGATCATATTCCCGGCGGAGGGAATCGAAATACCGGTGTCATGCGCCAGCTCGGTTAACACGCCCATGATGCCAAATTCAGCCATGCCCAGGCCAAATGTGCCAAGCGCCAACGAAAATATTGTCTTTTTCATACCTCAACCACGGGTTAATCACTCGCAGCGGGCATTATTAAATAATCTTGTATGGTGAGCCAGTTCAAATCAGGTGGCTGACAGGTTAATCCATTAATTCAGGTGGATTACACTTCATAGTGCGGCCTCGCTTTTTTCCGTGCCGAACAACCTGAGGATGACAATCATGGGAAGCAAAAAGAAAACCCCTGTCGCTGTTGATGTTGTATCGAATGCACCGCTTAAGACCAAAGAGTATGAAAAAGAGCTCCGCCGCCTGCACGTCGAACTGGTTAAGCTCCAGCAGTGGGTCGTCGCCAAAGGTTTAAAAGTGTGTATTGTTTTTGAAGGACGCGATGGCGCCGGCAAAGGCGGCACCATTAAAGCGATCACCGAGCGCGTCAGCCCGCGCGTGTTTCGCGTTGTTGCGCTCCCTGCCCCAACGGAAAAAGAAAAAAGCCAGCTCTACTTCCAGCGCTATGTGCCCCACCTGCCTTCGGCGGGTGAAATCGTGATCTTCGATCGCAGCTGGTATAACCGCGCGGGCGTGGAACGAGTGATGGGGTTCTGCACGGAGGAACAGGCGGAGAAATTTTTAGACGGCGCGCCGGTTATGGAAAAAGCGATGGTCGATGCCGGCATTATCCTGCTGAAGTACTGGCTGGAGGTGACGCCGAAAGAGCAGGAGCGCCGCCTGCGCGACCGTATTAACGATGGGCGTAAGATCTGGAAGCTGTCGCCGATGGATATTAAATCCTTTAACCTCTGGGATGAGTATACCCTTGCGCGCGACGCCATGTTTGAAGCCACCGATACCGCCTGGGCGCCGTGGTTTGTGGCGCGTTCAGAGGATAAAAAACGCGTGCGCCTGAATATTATTTCGCATCTGCTTTCGCAGATCCCGTATAAAGAAATTCACGTCGACAAGGTGGATTTACCGAAGCGCAAAATCGGCAAGGTCAAACCCACGAAATATCCGTTCCGGTATGTGGAAGAGCGGTTCTGATTTGAAGAGTAGGCCCGCGCAAGCGCAGCGCCGCCGGGCAAAGCCGACGGCGCAGGTTTTACTTCATCCCTTCCGTACTTTCCTGTTTCGCTTCCAGCCGTTCCACATCACGGTACCAGCGCGGATGGTGTTTCTGCGCCCAGCGGCGGCTCACCTTCCCTTCAATCATGCCTTTAATCGATCCTTTCACCCAGAACGCCATATACATATGGATCAGGATGGCGTGAATCAGAATGATGGCCGACGTCGCGTGGATCAGCAGCGCGTAGCGAATCACCTGTATCGGGAAGTAGTGTGCAAAATACGGACGCCAGATCATCACCCCGGTCACCAGCAGCACAAAAATCATGCTCATGATGGTCCAGAACATCATCTTCTGCCCGGCGTTGTATTTCCCCACCTTCGCGACTTTGTGCTCGTTACCCTTCAGGACTTCAACGATCCCTTTCACCCACGGGATATCCTGCTTGTCCGGGATATTGTGATGGACGAAGCGCACGAACATAAACATCAGCACCACGAAAATCAGCACGCCGAAGAACGGGTGCAGAATGCGCCCCATCTGCGGCGTACCGAAGGTTTCGGTCAGCCACTGCAGCGTCGGGAAGAAGAACGAAATTCCCGATACCGCCACCAGGAAGAAGCAGATCACTACCGTCCAGTGACATGCGCGATCGACAAATTTGGTGCGCACTATCATTTTCGACTTACTCATGATGCTCCTCCTCGTCGTCATCCACCTCTTTGTTTGGCCCGATACCGATGTAGTGATAAATCAGCCCGGCAAAGGTGGCGATAAAGCCCGCCGCGGAGAGCGGCTTGAGCGCCCCTTTCCACAGGTTGATGGCGGTATCGATCGCCGGATCCTTCGGCAGGTTGTGGTACAGCTCCGGCTGGTCGCTATGGTGCAGCACATACATGACGTGCGTGCCGCCCACGCCCTGCGGGTTGTAAACGCCCGCTTTGTCGTAGCCCCGCGCTTTGAGCTTATCGACGCGCTCTTGCGCCACGTCCAGCATCTCTTTTTTGGTGCCGAAATGAATGGCGCCGGTTGGACAGGTCTTCACGCAGGCAGGCTCCTGCCCGACGCTGACGCGGTCCACGCACAGGGTGCATTTGTATACCCGGTTATCCTCTTTATTGAGGCGCGGGATATTAAACGGACAGCCCGCGATGCAGTACCCGCAGCCGATGCAGTTGTCCTGCTGGAAATCGACGATCCCGTTGGCGTACTGGATAATTGCCCCGGCAGACGGGCACGCCTTCAGGCAGCCCGGATCTTCACAGTGCATGCAGCCGTCTTTGCGGATCAGCCACTCCAGCCTGCCGTTCTGGTCGGTTTCGCTAAAGCGCATCACCGTCCAGGATTTGGCACTCAGATCCGCCGGATTGTCGTACACCCCAACGCAGTGCCCTACCTCGTCGCGAATATCGTTCCACTCCGAACAGGCCACCTGACAGGCCTTACAGCCCACGCAGGAGGAGACGTCGATAAGCTTGGCGACCTCTGCCTTGTAGTCCCGCGCGCGGGGCGCGGGCGTTATGGGATTGGTCGCGGAGCGTTTAATAATGTCTTGTGTTTCCATCGCCATTTAATCGCTCCTTACGCTTTCTCGATGTTGACCAGAAACGCTTTATACTCCGGCGTTTGCGAGTTGGAATCGCCGACGTTTGGCGTCAGGGTATTGGCGATGTAGCCTTTCTGCGCCACCCCTTCAAAGCCCCAGTGCAACGGGATACCGACGGTTTCCACCTGCTGGCCGTGCACGTTCAGCGACTGCAGGCGGCGGGTGACCACCGCCACCGCGCGGATAAAGCCGCGCTTGCTGCTCACCTTCACGCGATCGCCGTTGGCGATGCCCTTCGCTTTCGCCAGCGTTTCGCTTATCTCCACAAACTGTTCCGGCTGCGCGATGGCGTTAAGCCGCGCGTGCTTGGTCCAGGTATGGAAATGCTCGGTCAGGCGGTAGGTCGTCCCTACGTACGGGAACTTGTCCTTTTTGCCCAGGCGCAGCACGTCGTCTTCGTAGATACGCACCACCGGGCTGGAGACCACGTTCGGGTGCAGCGGGTTGGTGCCGAGCGGCGTTTCCATCGGCTCGTAGTGTTCCGGGAACGGCCCTTCCGCCAGCTTGTTGAGGGCGAACAGGCGTCCCAGCCCTTCCGGCTGCATGATAAACGGCCCGGTGTTGCTGCCCGGCGCGGCGGTGCTGTAGTCCGGGATGTCGTTCCCCGTCCACTTCGTCCCGTTCCACTGGATCAGCATGCGCTTCGGATCCCACGGCTTGCCGTTCACGTCGGCGGACGCACGGTTGTACAGCACGCGACGGTTCAGCGGCCATGCCCAAGCCCAGCCCAGCGTGTTACCCAGGCCTGACGGGTCAGCGTTGTCGCGGTTGGCCATCTGGTTACCCTGCTCCGTCCAGCTGCCGGTGTAGATCCAGCAGGATGATGCCGTGGTACCGTCGTCACGCAGCAGCGCGAAGCTGTTCAGCAGCTGGCCTTTCTTCGCCACCAGATTGCCGTTCGCGTCATACAGATCCGCCAGCGCCACGCCGTTGTTCTCTTTCGCGACCTCTTCGGATTCAGGACGATCCGGCTGCTTGTAGTGCCAGCTCATCTTCAGCAGCGGCTCTGCACCTTTGCCGCCTTCGGTGCGGTACATTTCGCGCAGGCGGTGGTAAATCCCGGCCAGGATCTCGCCGTCGTTACGCGCTTCGCCCGGGGCGTCCTGGCCTTTCCAGTGCCACTGCAGCCAGCGGCCGGAGTTGGCAATAGAGCCGTCCTCTTCCGCAAAGCAGGTGGACGGCAGGCGGAACACTTCGGTCTGAATTGACGCCGGATCGACATCGTTTGACTCCCCGTGGTTCTGCCAGAAGGTGGAGGTCTCGGTCACCAGCGGATCGATAACCACCATGTACTTCAGCTTGCTCAGGCTGCGAACGACTTTGTTTTTGTCCGGGAAGGAGGCCACCGGGTTGAAGCCCTGGCAGATATACCCCGTGACGTCGCCCTTATCCATCATGTTGAAATACTTGATGACGTCATAAGCCTGATCCCACTTCGGCAGCCACTCAAAGCCCCAGTCGTTCTCTTTCTGCGCCGCATCGCCGTAGAAGGATTTCATCAGGCTGACGTAGAACTTCGGATAGTTGCTCCAGTAGTTCACCTGATCCGGCAGCGTCGCTTTTGGCGTGTTCGCCGCCAGATAGCTTTGCAAATCCGTCTGTTTTTCAGACGGCAGCGTCAGGTAGCCCGGCAGGCTGGTGGAGAGCAGACCGAGATCGGTCAGGCCCTGAATGTTTGAGTGGCCGCGCAGCGCGTTCACGCCGCCGCCTGCCATCCCCATGTTGCCGAGCAGCAGCTGGATCATCGCCATGGTGCGGATGTTCTGCGCGCCCACGGTGTGCTGCGTCCAGCCCAGCGCGTACAGGAACGTGGTGGTTCTGTCGGCGGCGCTGGTGGAAGCCAGCACTTCACACACCTTCAGGAAGTCCGCTTTCGGCGTGCCGCAGATGTTCTCCACGACGTCCGGCGTATAGCGGGAGACGTGCTGCTTCAGCAGGTTCCACACGCAGCGCGGATGCGTGAGCGTTTCATCGCGCATCGCATAGCCGTTTTCATCGAACTGATAGTTCCAGGACGTTTTATCGTACTGGCGTTTTTCGGCGTCATAGCCGCTAAACAGCCCGTCTTCGAAGGCAAAATCATCCCGCACCAGCAGGTTCGCGTTGGTGTAGTGCTTAACGTATTCCGCGTTGATTTTGTTGTTTTCGATCAGGTACAGCAGCACGCCGGACAGGAACGTAATGTCCGTACCGGAGCGGATCGGCGCATAGATATCGGCCACCGATGCCGTACGCGTAAAGCGCGGATCGACGACGATAAGCGTCGCATCGTTGTTGTTTTTCGCTTCCATCGCCCAGCGGAACCCCACCGGATGGGCTTCAGCGGCGTTACCGCCCATCACCACCACGACGTTCGCGTTTTTGATATCAACCCAGTGGTTGGTCATCGCACCGCGACCAAATGTTGGAGCAAGACTTGCTACCGTTGGTCCGTGTCAGACGCGCGCCTGGTTGTCTACCGCCAGCATGCCGAGCGAGCGCACAAATTTTTGCGTCAGCATGCCGGTTTCATTACTGGCTGCCGAAGCGCATAGCATGCCGGTGGAAAGCCAGCGGTTGACCGTCACGCCCTGCGCATTCTTTTCAATAAAGTTGGCGTCGCGGTCGGCTTTCATCAATTTCGCAATACGGGAGAAGGCCTCATCCCAGGAGATACGCTGCCATTTGTCGGAGCCCGGCGCGCGGTATTCGGGGTAGCGCAGGCGGTTTTCGCTGTGGACGTAGTCCAGCAGCCCCGCCCCTTTCGGGCATAACGCCCCGCGGCTCACCGGATGATCCGGATCCCCTTCAATGTGATAAATCGCTTCTCTGGCGTTCTTCGCGCCATCGCCCAGGCTATACATTAAAAGCCCACAACCCACGGAGCAGTATGTGCAGGTGTTACGGATCTCTTTGGCGCGCAGCAGTTTATAGTTGCGTGCCTGAGCCAGCGCCATTTTGGGAGCAAATCCCAGCATTGCGGCTGTTGTTCCGGCCATACCGCCCGCGCAGATTTTAAAAAATTGTCTGCGGCTGACGTCCATTGCTGTCCTCGTTATCTGAAAAGACTTCGCGCCGCAAACTAACAGCAAAGCCCCTGATTTTTTTGCGTCAAATCAAGGTCATCAGCCTTCCCCCCCTTAATAGTCACCTCCGCAACGTTTCATTACCCCTTTTTGATTAACGGCTTAAGAGAATAATTCACGACAGCGACAGGCGTAATGCGATACATTTTTCCTTTAATTTTTATTGTGATGGCGAGTAATGGACAGAAAGAGAGCAACGCTTATTGGGCTGGCGGCAATACTGTTATGGAGCACCATGGTCGGCCTTATTCGCAGCGTGAGTGAGGGATTGGGGCCTGTTGGCGGTGCCGCGATGATTTACACCCTCAGCGGATTACTGTGTCTGGTGACGGTAGGATTTCCTGATATCCGACGGTTTTCTCCCCGCTATCTTATTGCCGGCAGCGTTTTATTTGTCAGCTACGAAATATGTCTGGCGCTGTCGCTGGGCTATGCCGCCACGCGCGCGCAGGCGATTGAAGTCGGTATGGTGAATTACCTCTGGCCGAGCTTGACGATCGTATTTGCGATTTTGTTCAACGGGCAAAAATCTACCCTGTGGGTGATCCCAGGCCTGGTCATTTCGCTGCTGGGCGTCTGCTGGGTATTGGGTGGCGAAGAGGGATTACACCTTGAGGAAATAACCCGCAATGTCGTTTCCAGCCCTCTCAGCTATGCGCTGGCGTTTGCCGGGGCCTTTATCTGGGCCGCCTATTGCACCGTCACCAGCAAATTTGCGAAAGGGCAAAACGGCATCACCCTGTTTGTATTGCTGACCGCGCTGAGTCTGTGGGTGAAATATGCCCTGAGCGATCAGCCCGACATGGTGTTCACGCTTCCGGTAGTAGTGAAGCTGGTTATGTGCGGTATCGCGCTTGGGTTTGGTTACGCCGCCTGGAATATTGGCATCCTGCACGGTAACGTCACGGTTCTGGCTGCCGTATCCTATTTTACCCCCGTGCTTTCTGCCGCGCTTGCCGCCGCGGTGCTAAGCTCCCCCCTTTCATTCTCGTTCTGGCAAGGCGCGCTGATGGTTTGCGCCGGGTCGTTGCTCTGCTGGTACGCCACACGAAAATAACGCTGCTCGACTGGCCGGGGGAATTTCAACCCGGCAACATAATTAACATAAATTTAAAATGTGATCAGACATCAGAATATTTATCATGATAATAGAGCATCTGTTTAAGTTCGGTTTATATTGAACGCCTTCTGTAAAGCCACCTGAAGCGAGTTGACACAAACTGACAACCCAATGAAATTAGTGAGTGATGAATATTAACGCTCTGGATAGCATGGCGTGCAATAATTCAGCTCTGACAGTTTAATGATAATATGCGGAATAGACGCTGAAAAATTAAAACAACCCATTGTTTTTAAAGAAAAGCAGCAATGCCACCCTCATTAAACCCTCGGAAATTGCGAAATTTAACGCGATAAACAAAAACCATCAGAAATTATAGTAAAAGCAATAATCCCACTGACTAAATAACTATTAATCGTATAAATTCCGACCATATTGTTTGAATGATCGCCTTCTCACACGATCGAGATCACACTAATTGAAATTATCTCTAATATTTTGAAACTTATTATTGAAATAAGACTACGAGATTTTTAAGAATAGCATGCCATTGACGAACAGCCTCGTTTAGAAATCGTTCAAAGTGGTTCAGGAAATACCGAAAAAAATTATAAGGAACATTTAAGATGAAACTTAAATTAGTTGCAGTGGCAGTCACTTCCATGCTGGCAGCAGGCGTTGTTAACGCTGCCGAAATTTACAACAAAGACGGTAACAAACTGGATCTGTACGGTAAAGTGACAGGTCTGCACTATTTCTCTGATGATGCTGGCGCAGATGGCGATAAAACCTACATGCGTATCGGCTTCAAGGGTGAAACCCAGGTTAACGATCAGCTGTCCGGTTACGGCCAGTGGGAATACCAGATTCAGGGCAACAAGGACGAAGGCGACAACCAGTCCTGGACTCGTGTGGCGTTTGCAGGTCTGAAGTTCGCGGAAGCAGGTTCATTCGATTACGGTCGTAACTACGGCGTGATTTACGACGTGACCTCCTGGACCGACGTTCTGCCAGAATTCGGCGGTGACACCTACGGTGCCGACAACTTCCTGCAGTCTCGTGCTAACGGCGTGGCAACCTACCGTAACCAGGACTTCTTCGGTTTGGTTGACGGCCTGAACTTTGCTCTGCAGTATCAGGGTAAAAACGGCAGCGTAAGTGGTGAAAACACCAGCGGCCGCAGCCTGCTGAACCAGAACGGTGACGGCTATGGCGCATCCCTGACTTACGATCTGGGCGAAGGCTTCAGCGTAGGTGGTGCAATGTCCTCCTCCCGTCGTACCGCTGACCAGAATGCGGCTGGCGTATACGGTGAAGGCGACCGCGCAGAAGTATACAGCGGTGGTGTGAAATACGACGCGAACAACATTTACCTCGCGGCGCAATACTCTCAGACCTACAATGCAACCCGTTTCGGTACCTCTAACAACAAGCGTACCGACATTTACGGCTTTGCAAATAAGGCGCAAAACTTCGAAGTTGTGGCCCAGTATCAGTTCGACTTTGGCCTGCGTCCGTCTATCGCTTACCTGCAGTCTAAAGGCAAAGACATCGAAAACTTCGGCGACCAGGATCTGGTGAAATACATCGATGTTGGCACGACCTATTATTTTAACAAAAACATGTCCACCTACGTGGATTACAAAATCAACCTGCTCGATGACAACAAGTTCACTCGCCAGGCAGGCATCGGTACCGACAACATCGTAGCGCTGGGTCTGACCTACCAGTTCTAAATCTTGTCTCTCCAAAAGCCAGCTGAACAGCTGGCTTTTTTATCGCCCTCTTTTACCCGCCAGACGACTCCCCGCCCGCTGCCCGCCGCAGCCAGTTTTGCAGCAGCTTGCCGTCTTCGGTCATCTCTGAATCTGAGCGCACGCAGAGGTAATAGTCGCGTCCGTCATCAATCGGTAGGTCAAAGATCTTCACCAGCTCGCCGCTCTCAAGATACGGCGCAATCAGCGGCTCCCGCATCAGCGCACACCCCAGACCCGCCTGTACGCCCGCCAGCGTCAGCAGACCGTCCTCAAACATTGGACCGCTGCGGCGAACGGGACGCTTCACCCCCTGCTGTACAAACCACTGCGCCCACGTCGTGCGCTCCTCATCGTGCAGCAGCGGCATCTGCAGCAGTTGCTCAGGCGTGTCGATATGGCCGTGAATACGCAAAAACGCGCGGCTGCACACCGGCACCATCTGTCCGGAAATCAGCTTTTCACTCTGATAGCCCGCCCACTGACCGTTGCCAAAACGAATCGACATATCCGACGCGTCGCTCAGATAGTTACGATGGTTGGCATACACCACGTTGATCTCGGTCTGCGGGTTGGCGCGCATGAACGCAGGCAAGCGCGGGATAAACCACCCCATACCAAAAAGCGGGATCAGGCTGATGGTGACCTGACGCGTTTGCGCCTGCTCCGCCAGGTGCTCCGTCGCCTGGCGCAGCACGTTAAACGCCGCACGGATCGAGCGGTAGTATTCACGCCCGTGCTGGCTCAGCACCAGCCTGCGCCCCTGACGCTCCGTCAACGGCATTTGCAGGTACCCTTCGAGCACCCTGAGCTGATGGCTGACGGCCGACGGAGAAATGTCCAGCTCCTGCGCGGCCAGCGTGACGCTGCCCAGCCGGGCGATGGCCTCAAAGGCACGCACAGCCCGAAGCGGCGGATCGTTTGCCAGGCGACTTTCTGCATACGCAGGCAGGCCAACCAATTGTTCTGTTTTATTCATATGTTGATTTCTTTAGGCTTTTCACCCAAAAGCAGGCCTTAATTATATTTATATAAATCATAAATATAGAACAATATCTATTTATCATAAGAAATAATAGATGCGTATTTTACAATTTAATTCATTTATTGGATGGTAGCCGCAGAACGAGCACTTTGCGGGTACAGACGTTGGATACACTCATACAACAACTGATCAACGGTGTGATGCTGGGAAGCATCTACGCGCTGATCGCGCTGGGCTATACCATGGTGTATGGCATTTTGCGCATTATTAACTTTGCTCACGGCGATATTCTGATGGTCGGCGCGCTCACCACGCTCTCCGCCAGTAACGCCCTGAATACCACTTTTCCGCATATGCCGCAGCTGTTGCAGCTCGGCGTTGCCCTGATGATTGCCATGGCCGTTTGCGCCCTGCTGGCGATGGCCGTGGAACGCTTTGCCTACCGTCGACTGCGCAACGCCCCGCGCCTCGCGCCGCTGATCTCGGGTATCGGCGTTTCGGTCCTGCTGCAAACCGTGGCGATGATTATCTGGACGCGCAACCCGCTGATGTTCCCGCAGATCCTGCCGATGGACCCTATCGGCGTCACGTCCGGCAGCGAAGCGCATCCTCCTGCCATCGTCACCGTCACCGGTATCGTCACCGTTGTCCTTGCGCTGGCGGTGATGACCGGGCTGTGGCTACTGGTGGAATACACCCGCCTGGGGCGCGGCATGCGCGCCGTGGCGGAAAACCCGCGCGTGGCCACGCTGATGGGGGTTAACCCAAACGCCATCATCACCCTGACGTTTGCCATTGGCGGGGCGTTTGCCGCGCTGGCAGGCGTGATGATGGCCAGCAATTACGGTAACGCCAGCTTCTCGATGGGCTTTTTGCCCGGGATAAAAGCCTTTACCGCCGCCGTGCTGGGGGGCATTGGCAACATTCGGGGCGCCATGATTGGCGGCATCCTGCTCGGCATTATCGAAGCGCTGGGCGCAGGCTACCTGGGTGAACTGACCCACGGCGTATTTGGCAGCAACTATCAGGATGTCTTTGCCTTTGTGGTGCTGATCCTGGTGCTGGTCTTCCGTCCGGCTGGCCTGCTGGGCGAGCGCGTGGCGCACAGGGCGTAAGGAATACCATGACAACACTTCAACTCCAGACCCCGACGACGACACGCAAATTCTGGTCAGGCATGAGCCTGTTCTGCCTCGCGCTGCTGATTGCTCCCGTAGTGGCCACGCAGCTTGGCGGCAACTACTGGGTGCGCGTTATCGACTTCGCCCTGCTCTACATCATGCTGGCGCTCGGGCTAAACATTGTGGTGGGCTATACCGGCCTGCTGGACATGGGCTTTATCGCCTTTTACGCGGTCGGCGCCTACCTCGCGGCACTGATGGCCTCCCCACACCTGCTGGAGGTGTTTCCGATCCTCTGCGTCTGGTTCCCGGACGGGCTGCACACCTCGTATCTGCTCATTATTCCGCTGGCCGCCCTCGTCGCGGCAGTCTGCGGGATTTTACTCGGTGCTCCTACGCTCAAGCTGCGCGGGGACTACCTGGCGATAGTGACCCTCGGCTTTGGCGAAATTATCCGCATCCTGATGCGTAACCTCGACCGTCCGGTGAACATCACCAACGGCGCAAAGGGCATAACCGGAGTGGATACGCTGAACCTGTTCGGCCTGAAGTTCAGCGGCGTATACCACTGGTTTGGTTTCAAAGTGCCTGCCCTGTGGCTGTGGTACTACCTGCTGATGCTGGTCATTGTGGCGATTATTTTTGTCTGCCTGCGCCTGCAGCATTCCCGAATTGGTCGCGCCTGGCACGCCATCCGCGAGGATGAAGATGTGGCGCGCGCGATGGGCATCAACGTGCGTAACTATAAATTGCTCGCCTTTGCGATGGGCGCCTCCTTTGGCGGCGTGGCGGGTGCGCTTTTCGGCGCGTTTCAGGGCTTTGTCTCCCCGGAGTCCTTCACGTTACAGGAATCGATTGCCGTACTGGCGATGGTGGTGCTGGGCGGCATGGGGCACATTCCGGGCGTGATCCTGGGCGCGGTACTGCTTACCGCCCTGCCGGAACTGCTGCGCAGCCAGGCAGCACCGGTTCAGCAGGCGCTGTTCGGTACGGTGCTGATTGACCCGGAAGTGCTGCGCCAGCTGTTTTACGGTCTGGCACTGGTGCTGGTTATGCTGGTGCGCCCGTCCGGGATCTGGCCGGTACGCCACAAGGAGGCGAAGGCATGAGACTGTTAACCGTACGCAACATGACAAAACGCTTCGGCGGGCTGACTGCTGTAGATGACGTTTCCTTAACCGTGAACAAAGGCGAGATCTACGGACTGATCGGCCCCAACGGCGCGGGAAAAACCACCTGCTTTAACCTCATCACCGGCCTTTATCCGGCGGACAGCGGCGAGTTTTCGATAGCGGATAAGCCCTATTTCCCAAAACACATAGAGAAAGTGACCGCCGCCGGGATTGCGCGCACCTTCCAGAACGTGCGCCTCTTCAACGACATGTCGGTACTGGAAAACGTGATGGTGGGCCGCCACGTGCGCACCCGTAACGGCCTGTGGGCCGCGCTGAGCCGCCATAAACGCGCTCGCGAAGAAGAGAAGCAGACCCGCGAGCTGGCCTGGCACTGGCTGGACTATACCGGCATTGCGCAGTTCGCCCACTATCGCGCCTGCGATCTGGCCTATGGCCATCAGCGTCGCCTTGAAATCGCCCGCGCGCTGGCAACGGATCCGCTGCTGCTGGCGCTGGACGAACCCGCCGCCGGGATGAACGCGGCGGAAAAAGTGGCGCTCGGCGAGCTGCTCATCCGCATCCGCGATCACGGCAAAACCCTGCTGATGATTGAACATGACGTCAAGCTGGTGATGGGCATCTGCGATCGCCTGACGGTGCTTGATTACGGCAAAACGCTCGCCAGCGGCACGCCGGAAAACGTGCGGCGCGACCCGGCAGTGATCGCCGCCTGGCTTGGAGGCAACGCCCATGTCTGAATTACTGAAGGTAGAACGTCTGGACGTGCATTACGGCGGCATTCAGGCCGTACGCGATGTCTCATTTGCCCTGCGCGAGGGCGAACAGGCTACGCTGATCGGCGCTAACGGCGCGGGGAAAAGTTCCACCGTGCGCGCCATTACCGGGCTGGAAAACTTTAGCGGCAGCATTGTCTTCAGCGGTAAAGCGGTATGCAAACAGAGCCCGGAGACCCTGCTTCGCGACGGGCTGGTGATGGTCCCGGAGGGCCGCGGGATCTTCTCCCGCATGACGGTGCTGGAAAACCTGCAGATGGGCGCCTGGCTCAGGCGTGACACTGTCACCGCCAGGCGCGAGATGAACGAGATTTTCGAACGCTTCCCGCGTCTGGGCGAACGCCAGCATCAGCTTGCCGGTCTGCTGTCCGGCGGCGAGCAACAGCTGCTGGCCCTTAACCGTGCCCTGCTCAGCCGCCCGCGCCTGCTGATCCTCGACGAGCCGTCAATGGGCCTTGCCCCGAAGATGGTCGAGAACATATTTGCCGTTATTGCCGGGCTGCGCGAGCGCGGCGTCGCCCTGCTGCTTATCGAACAAAACGCCCGGCTCGCGCTGGAGGTGACCGATAGCGCGTGGGTGATGGACAGCGGCAGCATTGTTCATCATGGCGAATCGACAGCGCTGCTCAACGACGACCAGATTGCACAGATTTATTTGGGCGAAATGCCCGTTTAACCACACCAGCCAACATCAGGGAAATACAATGAAAACAGTAAAAATCAGCGCGCTCAGCGCCGCTATTCTGCTCGGTGGTTTTGCCTCAACGTCCGCGTGGGCCGCTGACGGTGAAACCGTGGTCATCGGACTAGCAGGCCCGCTGACCGGCCCGTCTGCCCGTATCGGGAAAGATCTGGAGAACGGCGCGCAGCTGGCCATTGACGACATCAACAAGCAGCACCCGACCATCGGCGGCAAAGCGGTGACCTTCAAACTGCAGTCCGAAGACGATCAGTCCGACCCGCGCACTGCCGTAGCCGTCGCGCAGCGTCTGGTGGATAGCGGCGTGGCGGGCGTGGTCGGTCACTGGAATACCGGCACCAGCATTCCGGCGGCCCGCATTTATCACGATGCAGGCATCGCCCAGGTGGCGCCGGTCGCAACCGGTCATGCCTATACCCAACAGGGTTTTGACACCAGCTTCCGCGTGATGGGCCACGACGATGACGGCGGCCAGCTCGCCGGTCAGTACGCGGTTAACACCCTGAAAGCCAAACGCATTGCGGTGATCGACGACCGCACCGCATTTGGTCAGGGTCTGGCAGACCAGTTTATTAAATCGCTGGAAGCGCAGGGCGTGAAAATTGTCGATCGTCAGTACGTGGATGACAAAACGGTCGATTTCAGCGCCGTACTGACCGCCATCCGCAGTAAAAACGCCGATCTGATCTTCTTCGGCGGCGTCGACAGCCAGGCCGCACCGCTGGCGCGCCGCATCAAACAGCTGGGCATGAATGCCACGCTGATGGGCGCAGGCGGATTCGTCAGCCAGACGTTCCTCAAGCTGGCGCAGAAAGAAGGCGAAGGCGTTGTGGCGCTGGAGCCGGGTCTGCCCGTTGACCAGATGCCGGGTGGTAAAGCGTTCGAGCAGGCGTACCAGTCCCGCTACCACACCCATATCGAACTGCACGCCCCGTTCGCCTATGACGCCACCCGCGTGCTGGTGGCGGCGATGGAAAAAGCAGACTCCGTTGAGCCGTCCGACTATCTGCCCGCCCTGCGCGCCATCAGCTATTCCGGCGTGACCGGACAGATCGCGTTTGATAAAGAGGGCAACCTGAAATCGCCGTCGTTCACGGTCTACAGAGTTGTCGACGGCAAATGGCAGCCGCAGACCGTGCTGGGCGGCGCAAAAGCGAAGTAACGCAGCGAGGCAATGTGATGAGTGATAATAATGAGCTGGGCATTCTCGCCCGCCGCAAAATTGAAGCCGAAATTATTAAGCCAATTTATGAAATCCTGGTGCGCGAGATAGGGAAAGACCGCGCCCAGGCGGTGATTGGTGAGGCCATTGAGCAGGCCGCGATTGACGCTGGCAAAGGGTTTGCCAGCAAAGAACCCAACGGCGCAAACATCAAGAGCTTTATCGCCCTGCAGTATCTGTGGGAGAAAGATAACGCCCTGGAGGTGAAGGTGATTGACGCCGACGACCAGCAGTACAACTACAACGTGACCCGCTGTCGCTACGCGGAGATGTACCACGAGATGGGGCTGGGCGAAATTGGTCACCTGCTCTCCTGCGCGCGCGATGAAAAATTCATCGTGGGCTATGCACCCGACGTAGAGCTAACCCGCACCACCACCATTATGCAGGGCGGCGCGTGCTGTGATTTCCGTTACCGCAGCAGTAAGGACAAGCCATGATCCGCGTCAACGCCGAACGGCTGTGGTCAACGCTTGAGATGATGGCGCAGATCGGCGGTACGCCCGCCGGTGGCGTCACCCGTCTGGCACTGAGCGAGGAAGATCGTATTGCGCGTGACCTGCTTCGCGACTGGGCGCTGGACGCCGGTTTTACCTGTGACGTCGACAGCATGGGCAATATGTTTATCCGTCGTGCGGGGAAAAATCCGCAGCTTGCCCCGGTCTTGACCGGTTCGCACGTGGATACGCAGCCGCTGGGGGGGAACTACGACGGGGTTTACGGCGTGCTGGCCGGGCTGGAGCTGCTGCGAACGTTCAACGACCATCACATTGAGACGGAACGTGACGTTGTGCTGGTCAACTGGACCAACGAAGAAGGCGCGCGCTTCGCGCCAGCCATGCTCTCTTCAGGGGTCTGGACGGGGCAATTTAACGAAGCGTACGCCCATGCCCGCGCGGATAGCAACGGTATCACCGTGGGTGAAGCCCTGGATAACATCGGCTACCGGGGTGAAGCCCCTGCCCGCGCGTTTCCGGTTCACGCCTGCTACGAGCTGCACATCGAGCAGGGCCCGATTCTGGAGGACGAAGGTCTGGATATCGGGCTCGTCCGCGCGGCAATGGGCCAGCGCTGGTTCACCCTGACGCTGGACGGATTTGCCGCCCATGCAGGAACGACGCCGATGCACAGCCGCCGCGACGCGCTGACCGCCTTCGCGGAGCTGGCGCTGAAGGTGGAGGAGATTGGCTATCGGCATGCGCCGGACGGACGGGCGACGATCGGTATGGCGCAGGTTACGCCAAACTCGCGCAACGTCGTGCCGTCTCGGGTGGTCTGCAGCGTGGAGTTTCGCCATCCGGCGCAGACGGCGCTGGAAGCCATGGAGGCAGCGCTGCATAAGGTGGCTGAAAGCCTGAGCCTGCGCGGGGTGGCGGCTGTCGTTGAGCGCATCTTTGACTACGCGCCCGTCGCGTTTGATGCCGAATGTCTGGCCCGCACGGAGAAGGCCGTGGCGGAACTGGGCTACTCGGCGAAACCGATGGTCTCCGGCGCGGGACACGACGCCTGCTATGTGAGCAAAATTGCCCCTGCCAGCATGATTTTTATCCCCTGCGTGAAGGGCATCAGCCATAACGAAGCGGAAAGGATCCTGCCGGAGTGGTCAGAGAAAGGGGCAAACGTGCTGTTGCACAGCGTGTTGGCCGCGGCCCAGGAAAAATAAACCGGGTGGCGCGGCTCGGACAACCGCGCCCGTAGGCCCGGTAAGCGCAGCGCCACCGGGCGTGTTTTACCCCTTCGTCACCTTCGCCAAGCTGAACCAGATCCCCCCTGCCAGCAACAGCAGCATTCCGCCCGCACTCCCCAGCGCCACGCTGTGGGAAGTAATAAACGCACTTTTCGCCGCCTCAATCACCGCCTCCGCCAGCGTCGGCGTCAATTCCTGCGCCACCTTCATCGCTTCACCAATCGATGACGAGGCTTTATCGACGAGCGAGGCATTCAGCCCCTGCGGCA
Source organism: Enterobacter sp. SST3 (assembly GCF_000286655.1). Lineage (NCBI taxonomy): Bacteria > Pseudomonadati > Pseudomonadota > Gammaproteobacteria > Enterobacterales > Enterobacteriaceae > Enterobacter > Enterobacter sp. SST3. The sequence continues at coordinate 95,845 of NZ_ALNS01000020.1, forward strand.
AGTCAATCGACGCCGAGAAGCTGCGGGTCAACAGCAGGCCAAAAATGGCGATCCCCAGCCCGGCCCCCAGCTCATAGGACATGGTTTCAATGGCTCCGGCGGCAGCCGCCTTCTCTTTCGGCGCGGCCGCCATAATGGCCGAGGTCGAGGCCAGCAGCGCGCTGGCGGCACTGAAGCCGAGCAGCACCATCAGCCCCCACGCCTGCCACTGCTGCGTGCTGAAGTCGAGCGTCGACAGGCCGATAAAGCTGACCGCGCTCAGCCCCATGCCACCCGCAGCGACAATGCGTAGCCCCAGACGGCCCACCAGCACACCGGCAATCGGTCCGCTGAACCCGCTGGCCACCATTACCGGGAGCATAAACATGCCCGCCTCGAACGGCGTAAAGCCATGGACAAACTGCAGTTCCTGCGCCATCAGCAATTCAAAGCCCACCAGGGCGATCATCGCCGTCATCGCCATTACCACGCCGCTTAAAATGATGCGGTGACAGAACAGGCGCATGTCGATCATCGGCACGCGGGCGCGAAGCTGGATGCGCACAAAAATAAACAGCATCACGGCCCCCGTCAGCAGGGTACACGCCACCAGCCACGGCGCCAGAGCGCCCTTAAGCGCGGTTTTGGCGCTGTAGACCAGCAGCAAAATCGCCACAATCAGCATGATGGCATGGCTGATATTCAGCGGCTGCTCTGGTCGGCCCTGCTGACGGGGGACAAAACGCGCGGCCAGCGACACCACCACCAGCACAATCGGTACGTTGATCAAAAACACCGATCCCCAGTAAAAATGCTCCAGCAGCATACCGCCAATCAGCGGGCCAAACGCTGCCCCGCCGGAACCGACCGCCGCCCAGACGCCGAGCGCGATGTTGCGATCTTTCGCGTCGGTAAAGAGCGTGCGGATCCCCGCCAGAGTGGCAGGAATGATCATGGCCGCACCAATCGCCAGCGAGGCGCGCGCCGCGATCAGCCACCCTGCTGAGGGAGCAAACGCTGCCGCCAGCGATGACAGGCCAAACAGCGTGCTGCCGATCATCAACAACCGTTTAAAACCGATGCGGTCACCCAGGGCGCCCATCGGCAGCACCATTCCCGCCATCACCAGCGAGTAAATATCGATCATCCACAATAGTTCATTGCCGCTGGCGCCCAGCGTCATGCTCAATGTCGGCGCCGCTACGTGCAGCACCGTCGCGTCAATCGCCACCGGGATATACACCAGCACGATAATCACTAACGCTAACCACTGACGAAACATAAATTTCCTTTTCATCTCAAACCTGGACACATGTCCAGATTGCGATCCTACGTAAAGTTGAACGCGTGTCCAGCTTTTTGTTACACTCGTTTCATTCCTATTGAGAGTAGTGAAAAAATGCAATATTTGAGCAAGGAAGAGAGACGGGAAGCGATCCTGCAGGCCGCGATGCGCGTGGCGCTGGCCGAGGGGCTGGCAGCCATGACGGTACGGCGAATTGCCGCAGAAGCAGGCGTCGCGACCGGACAGGTCCACCACCACTTCGCCTCCGGCGGCGAGCTAAAATCGCTGGCCTTTGTGCGCGTGATCCGCGAGCTGCTGGATGCCGACGTGGTGGGTGAAAACGCCAGCTGGCGGGAACGGCTGCACAGCATGCTCGGCAGTGACGACGGCGGGCTTGAGCCTTACATTCGCCTCTGGCGGGAAGCTCAAATTCTCGCCAGCCGGGATCCTGAAATCAACGCGGCTTACGCCCTGACCATGGAGATGTGGCATCAGGAGACCGTGGCGATTATCCGCGCCGGGGCGGAGGCCAACGCCTTTAAGCTTACCGATCGCGCGGAAAATATTGCCTGGCGTTTGATCGGGCTGGTTTGTGGGCTTGATGGGATCACGATTTTAAATATGCCCGAAATGGACGATGCGGCATTTAATAAGCATCTCGATAAACTTATCTCCCTCGAATTGGGTTAATACTCCCAACGGAGTATTATTTACCGCGAGTTTTACAATTAGTAACACATTAAGCGAACCCATATTTCCTTTCGAATCTCAGGGGTTCGCTTTTTTATCTATCCTTTCAGTTGTATCCAAAAACATCCAATAAACCAACCAGCGCACTCACATCTATCTAACTGTTTTCATTTGTTTTCTCTTCATCTGGCGAGCAAGAGGGTGATATGTCACAACAAAGTGAGAAGAGTAATCCGCATCTGTTAAGTAACTGGAAACCGGAAAATGTGCAATTTTGGGAAAACAAAGGAAAACATATCGCGCGAAGAAACCTGTGGATTTCTGTCGCCTGTTTGCTGTTAGCGTTTTGCGTCTGGATGTTATTTAGCGCCATTGCCGTCAATCTGAATAAAGTCGGATTTAATTTCACCACCGATCAACTTTTTATGCTAACGGCATTACCTTCTCTCTCCGGCGCGATATTGCGCGTCCCCTATTCGTTTATGGTGCCCATATTTGGCGGACGATATTGGACGGTATTGAGTACCGTCATCCTGATCATTCCCTGCGTCTGGCTGGGGATTGCCATTCAGAACACCGCGACGCCTTACTGGATTTTTATCGTGATTGCCCTGCTCTGCGGCTTTGCAGGCGCCAACTTTGCCTCCAGCATGGGCAACATCAGCTTCTTCTTCCCCAAGGCAAAACAGGGTAGCGCGCTCGGTATTAACGGCGGGCTCGGCAACCTGGGCGTCAGCGTGATGCAGCTGGTCGCGCCGCTGGTGATCTTCCTGCCGATGTTTACCTTCCTGGGCGTGGAGGGCGTACCGCAGGATGACGGTTCCACCCTGTGGCTGGCCAATGCGGCCTGGATATGGGCGCCGCTGCTGCTGCTGGCCACCCTTGCGGCCTTCTTTGGAATGAACGATATCGCCAGCTCCAAGGCCTCTATCGCCAGCCAGCTCCCGGTGCTGAAGCGCTTTCATCTCTGGCTGCTGAGCCTGCTTTATCTGGCGACCTTCGGCTCGTTTATCGGCTTCTCGGCGGGCTTTGCCATGCTGTCAAAAACCCAGTTTCCGGACGTCAACATTCTGCACCTCGCCTTCTTTGGCCCTCTAATCGGTGCGCTGGCGCGTTCGGCGGGCGGGATGATCTCTGACAAACTGGGCGGCGTGCGGGTCACGCTGATTAACTTCGTTTTTATGGCCCTCTTCAGCGCCCTGATCTTCCTGACGCTGCCCGGCTCTGGCTCCGGCAGCTTTGTCGCGTTCTATCTGGTCTTTATGGGGCTGTTCCTCACCGCCGGGCTCGGCAGCGGATCGACCTTCCAGATGATCGCGATTATCTTCCGCCAAATCACGCTCGACCGCGTCAAAAAACAGGGCGGCACGGACGAGCAGGCGCAGCACGAAGCGGTGACAGAGACCGCCGCCGCGCTGGGCTTTATCTCCGCTATCGGCGCCGTTGGCGGGTTCTTCATTCCCAAAGCCTTTGGCACCTCGCTGGCGATGACCGGATCGCCGGTCGGCGCCATGAAGGTGTTCCTCGTGTTTTACATCGTCTGCGTGCTCGTTACCTGGCTGGTGTATGGCCGCAAATCCGCAAAACAAGAATAACTACACGTCCGAAGCAGGAGAAATGTCATGAGCAAACTGTTGGATCGCTTTCGTTATTTCAAAACAAAGGGGGACAGCTTCGCCAACGGGCACGGGCAGGTATATAACACCAACCGCGACTGGGAGGACGGCTACCGTCAGCGCTGGCAGTTCGACAAGATCGTGCGCTCCACCCACGGCGTGAACTGTACCGGCTCCTGCAGCTGGAAGATTTACGTTAAAAACGGCCTCGTGACCTGGGAAACCCAGCAGACCGACTATCCGCGCACCCGCCCTGACCTGCCCAACCACGAACCGCGCGGCTGCCCGCGTGGCGCAAGCTACTCGTGGTATCTCTATAGCGCCAACCGTCTTAAATACCCGCTGGTGCGCCGCAGGCTGATTGAGCTGTGGCGCGAGGCGCTGGCGCAGCATACCGATCCGGTGCTGGCCTGGGACGCCATCCAGAGCGATCCGCAAAAGGCGCAAAGCTACAGGAAGGCACGGGGTAAAGGCGGGTTTATCCGCTCGAACTGGAAAGAGCTGAACCAGCTGATTGCCGCCGCCAACGTCTGGACCATCAAAAACTATGGTCCGGACCGCGTGGCCGGTTTTTCCCCTATTCCGGCGATGTCGATGGTCTCCTACGCCGCCGGCACGCGCTATCTTTCCCTGCTGGGCGGTACCTGCCTGAGCTTCTACGACTGGTACTGCGACCTGCCGCCGGCGTCGCCGATGACCTGGGGCGAGCAGACCGACGTGCCGGAGTCCGCCGACTGGTACAACTCCAGCTACATCATTGCCTGGGGCTCGAACGTGCCGCAGACGCGTACTCCGGACGCCCATTTCTTCACCGAGGTGCGCTACAAGGGCACCAAAACCGTCGCCATCACGCCGGACTTCTCGGAAGTCGCGAAGCTGAGCGACCAGTGGCTGGCCCCCAAACAGGGCACCGACAGCGCCCTCGCCATGGCGATGGGCCACGTGATCCTCAAAGAATTTCACCTCGATAACCCAAGCGACTACTTCCTTAACTACTGCCGCCGCTATACCGATATGCCGATGCTGGTGCTGCTGGACGAGCAGGAAGACGGTCGCGTGGTGCCGGGACGTATGCTGCGCGCCTCGGACCTTGTCGACGGGCTGGGGGAAGCCAATAACCCGGAGTGGAAGACCGTCGCCTTTGATATCGCCGGAAATCTGGTAGTACCAAACGGCTCCATCGGCTTTCGCTGGGGAGAAAAAGGCAAATGGAACCTGGAGCCACAGGCTGCGGGCCACGACACCGAACTGACGCTGTCGCTGCTCATTACCCACGACAGCGTGGCCGATGTCGCCTTCCCCTACTTTGGCGGCAACGAGAACCCGCATTTCCGCAGCGTGAAGCAGGAGCCGGTGCTGACGCGCCGCGTGCCGAGCAAAACCCTGACCCTCGCCGACGGCAGCGAGAAGCGCGTGGTCAGCGTTTACGATCTGGTGCTGGCGAACTACGGTCTCGACCGCGGTCTGGAGGACAGCAACGCCGCAGAGAGCTATGACCAGGTCAAAGCCTATACCCCCGCCTGGGGCGAGCAGATCACCGGCGTGCCCGCCCGGCTGATTGAAAAAATCGCCCGCGAGTTTGCCGACACGGCGCACAAAACCCACGGCCGGTCGATGATCATTCTCGGTGCAGGGGTGAACCACTGGTACCACATGGACATGAACTACCGCGGGATGATCAACATGCTGGTCTTCTGCGGCTGCGTCGGGCAGAGCGGCGGCGGCTGGTCGCACTATGTCGGCCAGGAGAAGCTGCGCCCGCAAACCGGCTGGCTGCCGCTGGCCTTCGCGCTGGACTGGAACCGCCCGCCGCGCCAGATGAACAGCACCTCCTTCTTCTACAACCACGCCAGCCAGTGGCGCTACGAGAAGCTGACCGCGCAGGAGCTGCTCTCTCCGCTGGCGGACGCCTCGAGGTTCACCGGCCACCTGATTGATTTCAACGTCCGCGCCGAGCGCATGGGCTGGCTGCCGTCGGCGCCGCAGCTCAACCTCAACCCGCTGCACATCAAAGCCCGCGCGGACGCGGCGGGCATCACGCCGCAGGCGTACACCGTTCAGGCGTTAAAATCGGGCGATATCCGCTTCGCCTGCGAGCAGCCGGACAACGGCAAGAACCATCCGCGCAACCTGTTCGTCTGGCGCTCTAACCTGCTCGGCTCGTCCGGGAAAGGCCACGAGTACATGCTGAAATACCTGCTCGGCACCGAGAGCGGGATTCAGGGCGAGGATTTGGGCTCAACCGACGACGTGAAGCCTGAGGAAGTGGAGTGGCAGACCGCCGCCATTGAGGGCAAGCTCGACCTGCTGGTGACGCTCGACTTCCGCATGTCCAGCACCTGCCTGTTCTCGGATATCGTCCTGCCGACCGCCACCTGGTATGAAAAAGACGATATGAATACCTCGGACATGCATCCGTTTATTCACCCGCTCTCGGCCGCCGTCGACCCGGCGTGGGAGTCCCGCAGCGACTGGGAGATCTACAAGGGCATCGCCAACGTCTTCTCCGAGGTCTGCGTCGGGCATCTCGGCACCGAAACCGACGTGGTGTTACAGCCGCTACAGCACGACTCCCCCGCGGAGCTGTCGCAGCCGTTTGATATTCAGGACTGGCGCAAAGGGGAATGCGATCTGATCCCCGGTAAAACGGCGCCGAACATCGCGGTCGTCGAGCGGAACTACCCGGAAACTTACGAACGCTTCACCGCCCTCGGCCCGCTGATGGACACGCTCGGCAACGGCGGGAAAGGCATATCGTGGAACACGCAGAGCGAGGTCGATTTCCTCGGAAAGCTCAACTACGTCAAGCTCGACGGCCCGGCGAAAGGCCGCCCGCGCATTGAAACTGCCATTGACGCTTCAGAGGTGATCCTCGCCCTTGCGCCGGAAACCAACGGCCAGGTGGCGGTGAAGGCCTGGGAAGCGCTCGGCGAGCTGACCGGGCGCGATCACACCCATCTGGCGCTGAACAAGGAAGATGAGAAGATCCGCTTCCGCGATATCCAGGCGCAGCCGCGTAAAATCATCTCCAGCCCGACCTGGTCCGGCCTGGAGAGCGAGCACGTCTCCTATAACGCGGGCTATACCAACGTCCACGAGCTGATCCCGTGGCGTACCCTTTCCGGCCGCCAGCAGCTGTATCAGGATCATCCCTGGATGCGCGCCTTCGGCGAAAGTCTGGTGGCCTATCGTCCACCGATTGACACCCGCAGCGTCACCCATATGCGCGAGATCCCGCCGAACGGCTTCCCGGAAAAAGCGCTCAATTTCCTGACGCCGCACCAGAAATGGGGCATTCACTCCACCTACAGCGAAAACCTGCTGATGCAGACCCTGTCGCGCGGCGGCCCCATCGTCTGGATCAGCGAAACCGACGCCCGCGAGCTGGGCATTGAGGACAACGACTGGATCGAGGCCTTCAACGCCAACGGCGCCCTCACCGCCCGCGCGGTGGTCAGCCAGCGCGTGCCGCCGGGCATGACCATGATGTACCACGCTCAGGAGCGCATCCTGAACATTCCGGGCTCAGAGGTGACCGGACGGCGCGGCGGGATCCACAACTCTGTCACCCGCGTCTGCCCGAAACCGACGCATATGATCGGCGGCTACGCCCAGCTGGCGTACAGCTTCAACTATTACGGCACCGTCGGCTCCAACCGCGACGAGTTCATCATGATCCGCAAAATGAAAAACATTAACTGGCTGGACGGCGAAGGTCGGGATCAGGTCCAGGAGGCGAAAAAATGAAAATACGCTCACAGGTTGGCATGGTTCTGAATCTCGATAAATGCATCGGCTGCCACACCTGCTCGGTCACCTGCAAGAACGTCTGGACCGGGCGTGAAGGGATGGAATATGCGTGGTTCAACAACGTGGAGACCAAACCGGGGATCGGCTATCCGAAAAACTGGGAGGATCAGGAGGAGTGGCAAGGCGGCTGGATCCGGGGCATTCACGGCAAGCTGACCCCACGCCTCGGCGGCAAAATGGGCGTGCTGTCGAAGATTTTCGCCAACCCCGTCCTGCCGCAGATTGACGATTATTACGAACCCTTCACCTTTGACTATCAGGATCTGCACCGCGCCCCGGAGGGGGATCATCTCCCTACCGCCCGCCCGCGCTCGCTGATTGACGGCAAGCGGATGGACAAAATCGTCTGGGGCCCCAACTGGGAGGAGCTGCTGGGGGGCGAGTTCGAAAAACGCGCCCGCGACCGTAACTTCCAGAAGATCCAGAAGGAGATGTACGGCCAGTTCGAAAATACCTTCATGATGTACCTGCCGCGCCTGTGCGAGCACTGTCTCAACCCGAGCTGCGTGGCCACCTGTCCGAGCGGCGCCATCTACAAGCGCGAAGAGGACGGCATTGTGCTGATCGACCAGGACAAATGCCGCGGCTGGCGCCTGTGCATCAGCGGCTGTCCCTACAAGAAAATCTACTTCAACTGGAAGAGCGGCAAGTCTGAAAAATGCATCTTCTGCTACCCGCGCATTGAGTCCGGCCAGCCGACCGTCTGCTCGGAAACCTGCGTCGGGCGCATCCGCTATCTCGGCGTGCTGCTGTATGACGCGGACCGTATTGAAGAGGCGGCCAGCACAGAGCATGAAACCGATCTGTACGAGCGCCAGTGCGACGTGTTCCTCAACCCGAACGATCCGGCGGTCATTGAGGAAGCGCTGAAGCAGGGTATTCCGCAGAACGTGATTGACGCCGCCCAGCGTTCCCCGGTCTACAAAATGGCGATGGACTGGAAGCTGGCTCTGCCGCTGCACCCGGAATACCGCACCCTGCCGATGGTCTGGTACGTGCCGCCGCTGTCGCCGATCCAGTCCTACGCGGACGCCGGCGGCCTGCCGCAGAGCGACGGCGTTCTTCCCGCAGTCGAAAGCCTGCGCATTCCGGTGCAGTATCTGGCGAACATGCTCAGCGCGGGCGATACCGGCCCGGTGCTGCGCGCGCTGAAGCGCATGATGGCAATGCGTCACTACAAGCGTTCCCAGACCGTGGAAGGCGTGACCGATACCCGCGCCATTGAAGAGGTCGGCCTGACCGAAGCGCAGGTTGAGGAGATGTACCGCTATCTGGCGATTGCCAACTACGAAGACCGCTTCGTGATCCCGACCAGCCACCGCGAAATGGCGCGCGACGCCTTCCCGGAGAAAAACGGCTGCGGCTTCACCTTCGGCGACGGCTGCCACGGCTCCGATACGAAATTCAACCTCTTCAACAGCAGCCGCATCGACGCGATCAACATCACCGAGGTGCGCGAACATGGGGAGGGAGAGTAATGCAGATCCTCAAAATCATCGCGCTGCTGATCGAGTATCCCGATGAGACCCTGTGGGAAAACCGTGATGAAGCGCTTTCGTTAATTGCGCAGGACGCGCCCTTGCTGCTGCCGTTTGCCCGGCAGCACCTGAGCGCCCCGCTGCTGGATAAACAGGCCGAATGGTGCGAAGTGTTTGAGCGCGGTCGCGCGACGTCGCTGCTGCTGTTCGAGCACGTTCACGCCGAGTCCCGCGATCGCGGCCAGGCGATGGTCGACCTGATGAGCCAGTATGAGAAAGCGGGTCTTGAGCTGGACTGCCGCGAGCTGCCGGACTACCTGCCGCTCTACCTGGAATACCTGAGCATCGTATCCGATGACGAAGCGCGTGACGGGCTGCAAAACGTCGCACCAATTCTGGCGCTGATTGGCGGCCGCCTGAAACAGCGCGGCGTGGCGCACTATCAGCTGTTTGACGCTCTGCTGGCGCTGGCGGGAACGCGGCTTTCCAGCGACAGCGTGGCGAAACAGGTGTCCGGTGAAAAACGGGATGATACCCGTCAGGCGCTGGACGCCGTGTGGGAAGAGGAACAGGTGAAGTTTATCGAAGACAACGCCACATCGTGCGACAGCTCGCCGATGCAGCAATATCAACGACGCTTTAGCCAGGACGTCGCGCCGCAGTACGTGGACGTCAGCGCCGGAGGCCCAAAATGACACACTACCTGAACGTGTTTTTCTATGACATTTATCCGTACATCTGCGCCACCGTGTTTTTCCTCGGCAGCTGGTTGCGCTACGACTACGGACAGTACACCTGGCGCGCCTCGTCAAGCCAGATGCTCAGCAAGCGCGGGATGAACTGGGCCTCTAACCTGTTTCATATCGGGATTCTGGGGATCTTCTTCGGGCACCTGTTCGGCATGTTAACCCCGCACTGGATGTACGCCTGGTTTTTACCCGTCGCGGTTAAGCAGCAGTTGGCCATGATTGCGGGCGGAATTTGCGGCGTGCTGACGCTGATCGGCGGGTCGATGCTGCTGATTCGCCGCTTGTTCAACCAGCGGGTGCGTGCCACCTCCACCACACCGGATATCATCATTATGAGTATCCTGCTGATACAGTGCATCCTCGGGCTTTCAACCATTCCTTTCTCCGCGCAATATCCTGACGGAAGCGAGATGATTAAGCTGGTGGGCTGGGCGCAGGGGATCGTGACGTTTAAGGGCGGTTCATCAGAAATGCTGAGCGGCGTGGCGCCGATCTTCCGCGTGCATCTGGTGTTGGGGATGACGATCTTCCTCATCTTCCCCTTCACCCGCCTGGTGCACGTGTGGAGCGCGCCGTTTGAGTACTTTACGCGGCGGTATCAGGTGGTGAGATCGCGCCGTTGATTTGTCGGGTGGCGGCTACGCCTTACCCGACCTACGTTCACACGCATGTAGGCCCGGTCAGGTGTAGACGCCACCGGGCCGCAATGTCAGAACAAAGTACTTCCGCTGACGACTGAAATAACCAACAGCAGAAGCAACACTGCGACAATCAGACCAAAAGCCAGTAACGCCGCATGAAAAGCGAGCGTGGCCCCGGAAAAAAACAGTGCACCACTCACCCCCCATCTGTTCTCTTTGCGCATCCCAGCCGTGAAGGCAAGCCCTAATGCCACAACGGATAAAATGATTCCGCTATTGATAAGAATGCTGTCGATATCGAACGCTTTCTTTTTTGCCTCAACGACCGGCTGTTCTCCCTTTATGCCAGCAATGATCCCTTTTTTTACCGCCGAAACCTTTTCAGCCACAACAATTTCAAGCGCCGTCGACTTTGTCGAAAAAGGACCAAAGGTGAACTGCACTAATGAGAGAAGCAGTGCAATAACCCCGAGTAACATTCCCACTGAACTGAATTTATTCCGCAACAAGATTTCCATATCAGCATGCCTTTGACGATGTTTAAACTAATCTGCCGGGTGGCGGCCTGTGTTCGATCACCCGTAGGCCCGGTAAGGCGTAGCCGCCACCGGGCTATTTCCCGGCCTGCGGATGCGTATCAAACCCCGCCATCACCGCCGTCAGCTCGGCCAGGGTAAAGCCGTGCTTCGGGTCATCAACGCCCAGGCCAAACCGCTCCTGCAGCAGCTTATACAGCGCCTCCGCATCCGGCAAATGGATCTGCTCCTCCACATGACCGTTCTGCCAGTGGGTAAAGTTGAAGTTGGTCAGCGTCAGCTTGCCGCCGTCCGGCAGATGGCGGCACATCAGCAGATGATGGCGGAAATGCGACTGCGGCCAGTGCGCCGACCAGAAATTCCCCATCACGTAATCGCTGAAATACTGCGTCGTCAGGTCAAAGTGGTACATCGACTGCCAGTGCTCGTGGTGGCGGAACTGCAGCACCCAGTCGTTGCCCTCGCTCAGCAGACGATACAGACCGTGCGGCGTTTCCTGCTCCTCGTTAGCGAGTAAACGAATCGGCGCCGTCAGCGTCTGGCCGCCAAACCCCACGTCGGCAATCCAGCGCTCACCGTTAAGCTCCACCAGCAGCAGGCGGTGCGTGCGCGGCGGCATTTGCGGCGGGCTCGCTAATACCACGCGCCCCAATACGCTGCGCACGGTAAACCCTACGTCACGCAATACCCGCTCAAACAGGCCGTTTTGCTCAAAGCAGTATCCCCCACGGCGGGCGGTCAGCAATTTGTCGACCAGACACTGGTCTTCGAGATGGATTTCGCGCGGCAGGGCGACATCGATATTCTCAAACGGGATCGCGCAGTTGTGATGTATATGCAGTGCGCGCAGGGTGTCTATATCAGCAGAAGCCGGTTGCTTCCAGCCGATGCGGGCGAAATAGGCGGTCAGAAAGGGGGACATATATCAGTTTCCTTTGATAGTGATGCTGTGTTTATAAACTAATTCTACGCGCTCACTTTGATTTACGTGCTTTTTCGTCATACTCATCGTTACAGATGAGGAGATCCTATGAGCCACTTTCGCCCTGTTGAATTACGTCATGCCAGCCGTCTGCTGAACCACGGTCCTACCGTACTGATTACCAGTCGTGATGAAACGCTCGACAGACGTAACGTTATGGCCGCCGCATGGTCCATGCCCGTTGAGTTTGAACCGCCACGCATCGCGATAGTCGTGGATAAAAGTACCTGGTCACGCGAGCTTATCGAACGCAGCGGGAAATTTGGCATCGTCATTCCCGGCGTGGCGGCGGCCAACTGGACTTACGCGGTGGGCAGCGTCAGCGGGCGCGACGAGGACAAATTCAACTGTTACGGGATCCCGGTCGTGAATGGCCCGGAGCTCGGCCTGCCGGTCATTGAAGAGAAATGCCTGGCGTGGATGGAATGCCGGTTATTACCCGTGACCTCTGCGGCAGAGAAATATGACACGCTGTTTGGTGAAGTGGTTTCAGCGGCAGCGGATGAGCGGGCCTTTATTGCCGGACGCTGGCAGTTTGACGGGGATAAGCTCAATACCCTGCATCATCTTGGAGCCGGGACGTTTGTGGCGAGCGGGAAGATGGTGAAGGCGCTGGATTGATATTCTTAATCATATCCTACTGAATTATAGTAAATTTCTATGGCACTTTATGTTTACTCTTGCGTGGTAAAACGGAGGATATTTCCAGAGTTGCAGCATCATCACTCTCGCATTAAGGAAATATCAATGACATGGAATAAAGATGGCGCAATCTCGTATGCCAAATCACACGCCCAACCGAAGAGTACGGGGTATTGTGCTCACTACGTCACCGAAGCGATCAGAACGGGGGGAAGATTAAAAATCCCCAATACGCGTCTGGCAAAAGATATGGGGCGGACATTGGTCAACGCTGGCTTTCGCCTGGTATACGATCAACCTCATGCCGGTGACGTAGCCGTTATCCAAAATATTGCGGGTCACGATAGAGGGCACGTTTGCCTATACGATGGTCAGCAATGGATCAGCGATTTTGTACAACACTCTCTTTATCCAGGACAGGCTTACCGAAACAAACAGCCTCATTACGAACTGTTCAGGCATGACTAATGAAAACACTCTTCTTTTTACTCTGCACCCTGTCTCCGTTTGCTGTCGCAGATAACATTTATGCACCGGGACAGGCTGCGCTCAAATTCAATCAATGGTATATCGCTCAGCTGAAGCAGGAAAAACCGCCAGTTCTGAATCCAGACATTATGAATGAATACGTTGCCTCAGGGACTATTGCTGCAATTAAGGAGATGTATTCAGGAGACAGTAACGAAAAAGACATGCCCGATGCGGATATGTTCATTAAAGCGCAGGACTGGGATGAGGACTGGGATCAGATAACCGTTCTGCATTCTGATTTTGATGCCGTTTGCACCAACGTTTATGTCGCATTCGGTCAGAAACAAGATCACGTTGTCGCAGATTGTCTCGTTCAGGAAAAAGGAAAATGGAAAGTTCGTTCGGCCACGCTGATTAAGTAACCACGGGCCAGGGAAAGAAGCGCCCCCTCGTGAGGGTGAAAAAGCACAGGGTAGCCTGGCAGCTACCCTGTACAATTACTTAACTACTTCGCACGCCGTGCAATAATCTCATCCGCAACATTCCGCGGGGCTTCCGCAAAATGATGGAACTCCATCGTATACGTCGCGCGTCCCTGGGACATCGAGCGCAATGTCGTGGCATAACCAAACATCTCCGCCAGCGGCACGTCAGCGCGAATAATCTGGCTGCCGTACTGCTCAGCCATCCCCTGCACCATGCCGCGGCGGGAAGAGAGATCGCCCATGATGTTACCGGCGTACTCTTCCGGTGTTTCCACCTCCACGTGCATGATCGGCTCAAGGATCGCCGGATCCGCCCTGCGGGCGCCCTCTTTAAAACCGAGGATCGCCGCCATGCGGAACGCCATCTCCGAAGAGTCGACGTCGTGATACGAGCCAAACGTCAGCGTCGCTTTAACATCGACGACCGGATAGCCCGCCAGCACGCCGCTGTTCATCGCTTCCCGCAGCCCTTTCTCAACGGACGGGATATACTCGCGCGGCACCACGCCGCCCTTGGTGGCATCTTCAAATTTAAAACCACTTCCGGGCTCCAGCGGCTCCAGACTCAGGACCACATGGCCGTACTGCCCTTTACCGCCGGACTGTCGGACAAATTTGCCTTCGATGTCCTTCACCGTTTTACGCAGGGTTTCACGGTAGGTCACCTGCGGACGACCGATATTTGCCTCGACGCCAAACTCACGCTTCATGCGGTCGACGATAATCTCAAGGTGTAGCTCACCCATCCCGGAGATAATGGTCTGACCGGACTCTTCGTCAGTGTGCAGGCGGAAAGACGGATCTTCCGCCGCCAGACGCTGCAGCGCAATGCCCATTTTCTCCTGATCGCCTTTGGTTTTCGGCTCAATCGCCAGCGAAATCACCGGATCCGGGAACTCCATGCGTTCAAGCGTAATGACGGCGTTCGGATCGGTGAGCGTGTCACCGGTGGTCACGTCTTTCAGCCCGACGCAGGCCGCGATATCCCCGGCGCGCAGTTCATCCACCTCGTGGCGATCGTTGGCATGCATCAGTACGATTCGCCCGATGCGCTCTTTCTTCCCTTTCACCGGGTTATACACCGCGTCGCCTTTACGCAGCACGCCAGAGTAGACGCGGATAAAGGTCAGCTGCCCGACGTACGGGTCGCTCATCAGCTTGAACGCCAGCGCCGAGAACGGCTCATCATCGCTCGGGTGACGCTCCGCGTGCTGCCCTTTTTCATCCACGCCATCAATGGCCGGCACGTCCAGCGGCGACGGCATCAGCTCGATCACCGCATCGAGCATGCGCTGTACACCTTTGTTTTTGAACGCGCTGCCGCACAGCATCGGCTGGATTTCCCCGGCAATGGTGCGAATACGTAGCCCTTTGATAATTTCCGCTTCCGTCAGGTCGCCGGTTTCCAGGTATTTGTCCATCAGTTCATCGCTGGCTTCCGCCGCCGCAGAGACCATTTTTTCCCGCCATTCCTGGGCGGTACTGGCTAAATCGTCCGGCACGGGGGCATAGGTAAACACCATACCCTGCGTCGCATCGTCCCACAGAATGGTGCGCATTTTGATCAGATCCACCACGCCGGTGAAATGATCTTCGGCACCCACCGGGATGACAATCGGCACCGGATTGGCCTTCAGGCGTTCCTGCATCATCCGCACGACGCGGAAGAAGTCGGCACCCGGACGGTCCATTTTGTTGACGAAGGCCAGACGCGGTACGTGATATTTATTGGCCTGACGCCAGACGGTTTCCGACTGCGGCTGCACGCCGCCCACGGAGTCATACACCATCACGGCACCGTCGAGTACGCGCATGGAACGTTCCACCTCAATGGTGAAATCCACGTGCCCCGGGGTGTCGATGATGTTAATCCGGTGCGGCTCATAGCCTCTGTCCATGCCTGGCCAGAAGCAGCTAACCGCCGCGGACGTAATGGTGATCCCGCGCTCT
This sequence comes from Enterobacter sp. SST3, assembly GCF_000286655.1. Classification (NCBI taxonomy): domain Bacteria; kingdom Pseudomonadati; phylum Pseudomonadota; class Gammaproteobacteria; order Enterobacterales; family Enterobacteriaceae; genus Enterobacter; species Enterobacter sp. SST3. The sequence continues at coordinate 111,159 of NZ_ALNS01000020.1, forward strand.
TGCTCCTGCGCCATCCAGTCAGTGGTTGCCGCGCCATCGTGTACTTCACCCAGCTTGTGGCTCATCCCGGTATAAAACAGGATGCGCTCGGTGGTGGTGGTTTTACCGGCATCGATATGCGCGGAGATACCGATGTTGCGATAACGTTCGAGAGGGATGGGTCGGGGCATGATATTTCCTTAGTCAGTATGACGTGTTTGTGACGACCAGGATGGTCGTGCATTCGTTCGTTTGCTATAATAGTCCTATTGTACGAGTATTATCGAACTATTTTTTAAGGGTTGACCTATTGTTGATATAGCTCAATCTGACGCCATACGCAGGAAAACGATGATCCCTAACCACCCTGAAACTGAACAAATACTGCTGGAAAATGTGCTGTTTGCCCTCGGCAACCCGCTCCGGCTATCGATTATTCGCCGGCTCGCCGACGGCAGCGAACTGAGCTGTAACGCGCTGCGCCCGGAGGACGTGGTGAAGTCCACGATGACCCATCACTGGCGCGTATTGCGCGACAGCGGGGTCATCTGGCAGCGTCCGCAGGGACGCGAAAACATGATTTCATTGCGACGAGACGATCTGGATACCCGTTTTCCGGGGCTGATGGCGATCCTGCTGCAGGTTAAGTAATTTGAGTTCCTTCCAGGCGATAGACCGGGACCTGCCGGGTTGTTTTGGTAAGCGTATCGAACACCTCGGCGTTGGACGTCACGATCCGCATCCCTGTTTTGCGTAACCGTTGTACATCAGCCGCGATGCGCTGAATGCCAAACCAGAAAAGCCCGTCAAGCGCGGTTACAGACAGCCCGTTGTCCAGCGCCAGTTTGAGGCGCTCCTTTGGCGCTTTCACCTGCTGGGCAATTTGTCGGTAAGACGCTTCCGTCGCGCCCGTGGCGTCACTGCGCTGGATCCGCGTCTTCAGGTGATAGGTAAACTCGTCAGGTATGCCGTCCAGATCCCGTTTAAGGCTGTAGACGCAGCCAAAGCGCTTGCCGTTAAACAGAACATTTTTCTGACTGAGCTGAAGCTCTTTCCTGACGGCATCAATCAACTGGGGCGCACGGGTGAGAAGCAGCCTGAAGGGCAGCTCGAAGCTGGTAACGTAATCCACATTAAGCAACGCGAGGCGCAGCCGCTCCTCTGCACCGGCCTTTTGCTCACGACACTCCTCCAGAACCTCTGCCCACTGGCGCGTCAGGCGCTCCGGTTCGGCAGCTTCGGTCAGGAGATATTTTTCAATCTGATAATCAACTCTTCTGGTCATCGTGTGTTATCCCGTCGCTGTGGCTGCGGTAATTCTATACAGCGCGGTGAGTTTTATAAAGGACTGAACCGCAGCGACACGCTGTAAATGTCGTTGCGATTCAGTATCCTGACGATTCGAATCAGTGCGCCATAATCCAGCCCATCAGCAGCGTGGCGAAAATCACCGTTGAGGCACCGCCAATACGCGTCGCGATCTGCGCGAACGGCATAAGCGACATGCGGTTGGAGGCGGACAGAATGGCCACATCTCCCGTACCGCCCAGCCCACTGTGGCAGCAGGTTACAATCGCCGCTTCCACAGGGTACATATTCAGACGCGACGCAATCACGTAGCCGCTCAGCGCCATCGCAATCACCACCGATCCGCATACCACTACATAGCCCACCGAGAAGACCGACACCACGCTTTCAAGCGGCACGTATAGCATCCCGAGGCCGATCATCAGCGGCCAGACCAGCGCAGCCGAAACGAATTTATAGCAGCTGTGCGCCCCCTGCTCCATTGAGGCCGGGATCACCCTGAAGTATTTACACAGGACGGCAATCAGGATCATCAGCACCGGGCCGGGAATATGGACCAGTTTTTCAAACAAGCCTCCGACGATGAAAAACGCGCACACCATCAGCAATCCGCCGCCCATCAGATGAAAATCCGTCTGCTGAGCGCCAGGCGCCCCGGCGAACAGGCTGGCGTCGTCTTTACTCCGCGTGAGCATGCCGTTTCCCGAAAGCGAAGGACGTTTCGTCCCGAGACGCGCCAGCGAGCCGGCACAAATAATGGCGAAGATATTTCCGACGACCGCAGCGGGAGCCAGCTGCGCCACGAAGACGTCCGGCGTCTGCCCCAGGATTGCCGAATAGGCCAGAGACAGGGGCAAAATCCCCTCGCCAATTCCACCGCCAATGATAGGGACAATGATAAAGAAGAAGGTGTGGTAAGGCGTATACCCAAACAGCGTTCCCACAATAAGCCCGCTCAGCACGGCCATCAGTGTCCCCGCCACCAGCGGAACAAACATGCGCATCATGCCCTGGATCAGCAGCACCCGGTTCATCCCCAGGATGCTGCCGACCACCAGGCAGGCGATGACGAAATAGAGCAGATTCGCCTCCTTCATCAGCAGATGCACCGTATCAAGGGTTTGTTTCCCGAATGCGCCAAAATAGACCAGCACGGAAGGCACCATCAGACACAGGATCGCCGGGCCGCCGATGTCCTTCAGCACGGGGATTTGACGCCCCACTTTGGCAAACGCAAAGCCAAGGGTCATGATGACCGCCAGTCCGCCTATCATATTTTTCGGCAGCAGCCCTGCCCAGGCGGACGTCGCCACAATCGCGGCAATCCCGACGAACAGCATCAGCGGAACCGCGCCCACCTCGGTCGTGTTAAGCCCAAAAGCAAAACGCGAGGTCGACAGCGCGGAAGTCGGTACAGGATTATCTTTCATATAATCACCTGAAATTTGTGTTCGGATATACAGAGAAAGGAATAAGCGGAAAACTATTCCTGATTCGAATAAATGTTCTTAAATAGAAAATAATGACTTTGGTGGCCTTTTCTCAAAAACAGGCTCAGCGTGAAATTAACATGGGCTTTCGAAGAGAAATGTGAACACAACAGCCCTTTCCTTTTAAATAATTTAATTCATTATTATGTAACTAAAGTTATTCATGGCATTCAATGCAATTCTTTTGAAATTAATAAAACCAGAAATAATGTGACCCTTATCACTCCTGCTACGTTAGCTAAGCGCTAAATTAGCTCCCCAACAAAACACAGAAAACTCCGTGTCTTTATCATCCTTAAAGTCACTGTTTTTGCTAGTCTTATTTCTGTTTCGTTTAAATATTCAGGAGTTAACCATGTCTCGTAAAGACGTTCTGTACACGCCCTATAATGGCGCCGTACTGCTGGAAAATCCGTTATTAAATAAAGGCCTCGCCTTTATTAAGGAAGAGCGGGATAATTTTAATCTGCATGGGTTATTGCCGCATAACGTTGAAACCATTGAGGAGCAAACGGAGCGTACCTGGGTGCAGTTCTGCCATTTTAAAAGCGATATTTCCCGCCATGTTTATTTGCGCAATATTCAGGACACCAATGAAACCCTCTTTTACAACCTCTTGCGTTCGCATCTGAAAGAGACGTTACCGATTATCTATACCCCGACAGTGGGTGAAGCCTGCGAGCATTTCTCCACGATTTATCGCCGCGCGCGCGGCTTGTTTATTTCATGGCCTAACCGCCACCGCATTGATGAGATGCTGCAAAGCTTCTCGCGCAACGACGTTCGGGTGATTGTGGTAACGGACGGAGAACGCATTTTAGGCCTCGGCGACCAGGGTATCGGCGGTATGGGCATACCGATTGGCAAGCTGTCGCTCTATACCGCCTGCGGAGGGATCCATCCGGCCTCCACCCTGCCGATTATGCTGGATGTCGGCACCAATAATCAGCAACACCTCGACGACCCGATGTACATGGGCTGGCGTCACCCGCGCATCAGCGATGACCAGTACGCTGAATTTATGGATATGTTTATCAGTACGGTTAAGGCGCGCTGGCCCAACGTCCTCCTGCAGTTTGAAGACTTTGCGCAGAAAAACGCCACCCGACTTCTGCAGCGCTACCGCGACCAGCTGTGCTGCTTCAATGATGATATCCAGGGCACGGCAGCCGTCACCGCAGGGACGCTGATCGCGGCAGCCCACGCGGCGGGGACGCGCATTCGCGATCAGCGCGTGGTGTTCCTGGGCAGCGGCTCTGCCGGATGCGGGATTGCTGAAAAAATTGTGGCGCTGATGGTCGATGACGGCCTGAGCGAGTCGGAAGCCCGCAGCCGGATCTTTATGGTCGATCGCTTCGGCCTGCTGACCGACGACATGACCAACCTGCTCGATTTCCAGAAAAACCTGCTTACCGCGCGCGACGCCGTAAGCCGCTGGCAGGTAGACGCGAAGAATATTTCCCTGCTGGACGTGGTGAAAAACGCACATCCCACGGTGATGATCGGCGTTTCAGGCCAGCCGGGGCTGTTCAGCGAAGAGATCGTCAAAGAGATGCATCGCCACTGTCCGCGCCCGATTATCATGCCGCTCTCGAACCCAACGTCACGGGCGGAGGCCCAGCCGCAGGACCTAATCGCCTGGACCCAGGGTGCCGCGCTGGTGGCCACCGGCAGTCCGTTCGCCCCGGTATTCTGGGAGAATGCGCACTATGAGATTGCCCAGTGTAACAACGCCTATATCTTCCCGGGCCTTGGGCTGGGCGTGCTGGCCTGTAACGCGCGCCGGGTGACGGAAGAGATGCTGATGGCAGCAAGCCGCAGCCTGGCCGCGCAGTCTCCGCTCGTGACCACGGAAAGAGGAGGATTACTGCCGCCGGTAGATCAGATTGAAACGGTTTCACGCCAGATTGCCGTTGCCGTCGCCCGGGCCGCCATTGAACAAGGCGTGGCGCCAGCGTTAGATGATGAAACCCTGATGGCGCGTATCGAGAAAACCTGGTGGCAGGCGGACTATGCGCCGTACCGCCGATCCGCGCTGTAGCGTCGGTCATGCCCTCACCGCAGGGTGAGGGCATCGCTGTGGTGTCAGTGCTGTATGCCTGAACGGTCAGAAAAATCGCTGGCGGTGAGACTATCACCCCGAGTTGCCGCCTGTTTCAGACGGGCATACCGGTCAGGTACCCCTTCAGGACGGGTTTTGAAGCGACGGTGCAGCCACATATATTGTTCAGGCGCCATGCGTACGGCCTGCTCAATTGCCCTGTTCATCTGCGTCGCCACGGCTTCTTTATCGCCGCCCTGCATCGCCTCGCTGATATCCTCCAGAATAATCAGCTCGTAACCGGTGCCATCCGCCCTGCGGCGCGGCACAAAGGGGATAACGGCAGGGTTAGCGCTTTTGACCAGCATATAGCTGCCCGCCGTCGTCGCGGCATCCGGCACCGCAAAGAACGGCACAAACACGCTGTTGGTTTTGCCATAGTCGTGATCCGGGGCGTACCACAAAATTTCATTCTGCTTCAGCGCGCGGATCATGCCCTTTAAATCATGGCGATCGAGCATGGTTTTGTTGGAGCGCAGGCGCCCGCGCGTCTGAAGCCAGTCCAGCAGAGCATTGTTATTAGGGCGATAGACCCCGATACCGGGGTTAAGCATGCCAAATATCCGCGCGCCCAGCTCAAGGGTCAGAAAATGTATCCCTACCAGCACCACGCCTTTTCCCTGCGCCCTCGCCTTTTCCATGTGCTCATAACCCTGCACGGTAAAGCATTTCTTTACCCGCCACGCAGGCCAGAACCATGCCATTCCGGTTTCGATTACCCCCATTCCAACCGATTCAAAATTACGCTGCAGCAATGACTCGCGTTCATCCTTTTTCATCTCCGGGAAACAAAGCTCCAGGTTGCGGCGGGCAATCTCAACGCGGCGAGGCAGTAAGCGCATCGCCAGTCGACCCAGGCCATGACCGATTCTGAACAGAAGCGGATAAGGGAGCAGCATGATGAGCCACAGAGCCGCAATGCCGGCCCAGCTTAGCCAGTAACGGGGATGAAGAAAGGCGAATGAAAAACGGGGTAATTTTGTCATCAGAAAATTATCCTTTAACGTGTCTGTCCTTAATTGATTCTGTTGGAGATCTTTCCTAAGGATGAATAATATGCCAGTCAGAAACGTTAATTGTAGCGGATAAGACAAAACGCATTTTTATCGATTTTTGCGAAAAACGGGAAGACGAGCCGGGAAGGATTTATCCGCTCCCCGGCAGAAGATCTTACATCGAATACCCGGGCTTCTTAATAAGCTCCTCCAGCTTCGGTCCAATTTCGGTATCCCAGACCTGCGCCTTCCAGTCTTCAGGCGCGATCTGCTTCAACGCCACCGACACGGAACTGTCTTTGCTGTTGAAATGGCGAATAATCACGTCAGCAATATCTGCCGCCAGGGCAGCTTTCTGTTCGTCGTTTAAATCACGGGGAAAACATTTAATATCTACGTGTGGCATGTGCAGGCTTCCGGTTGTGAATGTGGGTTCCACGTTATCAGATAATTTTGTTTGCCTTTAACACCTTGTGCAGTTCCGGTCGCTGGCATACGGCGTCCGCAATCGCCGTGAATTTAGGGGTATTTTCGGCAAACCAGGCGTGACGGGGCCCCCAGGTGCGCGCCACCGCAATATACACATCCAGCAGCGTCAGCCGTTCCCCCAGCGCAAACGGGGCAGCCTTAAGCTGGCTTTCGAACCACAAATAGAGGGATTTCCGGTATGCGATGCAGTTTTTCTGCAGCTGTTCCGGCGCATCCGGCACCCAGCGTTCGGGATAGTCTGCATAGGTAAACGTGGGATAGACGTTGGCTACGAACCAAATGAGCAAACGCTGAAACGGCTGACGTTCAGCCTGCCCCACGGGCGGGGCGAGATCGGGACACCGGTCGAGCACCATCAGGGCAATCGCCGCCGTTTCGGTCATGATGGCGCCATTTTCCAGCTCCAGCGTCGGCACCTGGCACAGCGGATTGAGCTTGTGCAGCAATTCACGCTGCGGACCGGGCTGGTCAAACCCGTCCACGTTGATGAATTGATAAGGGATATCAGCCAGGGTCAGCATCACCTCACTGATTGCCGAGCCCCAGCCGGGTACGCCATAAAGTTTAATCATGTTGCCCCCTCAGGAGTGAAAATCCTAAGTGTAGAGCACCATTAGTAGGTTATCCCAGGCGGGTTGACCTCCGATTGCGTCACCGCTTCGCCCTGCTCGCCCCAGCGCGCCAGCACCTTCTGGTACTCTCCGCGCTCAATCGCACCGTTCAGCGCGGCCTGCAGGGCATAAACCAGTTGATTGCCTTTTTTGGTCGTGGTGGCGACATAAGCTTTCTTCGGCCCTAAACCGACCACGCGGGTTTTGCCGGTGAGCGCCGCTTTGTAAGCTGAAACCGACTGGGGGCCGAAGAACACATCCGCCCTGCCGGACTGGATATAGAGATTGCCCGAGGCATCGTCGTGAAGATAGACCGGCAGCGCAGGCGCCCGCCCCGCCTTTTTATTCTCTTCGTTCCAGCCCAGCAGGATGCGCTCCTGATTGGTACCCGAGCCGACAATCACCCTTTTACCGGCCAGATCTTCCGCGCTTTTGATTGACTGAATCTCGCTGGTGGATTTCACCGAAAATGCCAGCGAATCGACGCGGTAGGTCGCAAAATCAAACTTCTCTTTACGCTGTTCGGTCACCGCAATGTTCACCAGCGCCACGTCGTAGCGCCCGGAAGCGATCCCCAGCGGCCAGTCTTCCCACGCCGTCGGCACCAGCTTTAGCTTCAGCCCCAGGCTGCCCGCCAGCAGGCGGGCAATATCCGGGTCGCTGCCGATCCGCGTGCGGTTATCGCTGGCCAGCAGCGCCAGCGGCGGGGAGTTCAGCATCGAGACGGCGACCGTCAGCGTACCTGGCTCAACGAATTTATACCCGGCGGGGATCTTCGCCACGGCCTGCCGATCCACCGTCACCGGCAGCGGCTGCTCGTTGGCTTTCAAATCAATGCTGGCGTGGCTCGCCGTCGTGAAGACCAGCCCCGCCAGAAGTCCATATTTCATTGGCACTCCTTACAAGACTTTGGAGAGGAACTGGCGCGTTCGCGCATGTGACGGACGGTTTAATACCTCGTCACTGCTGCCCTGCTCGACGATTTTTCCGTCGACCATAAACACCACCTGATCCGCCACTTCCCGGGCAAAGCCGATCTCGTGGGTCACTACCACCAGAGTGGTGCCGGACCGGGCCAGTTTTTTGATCACGTCCAGCACTTCCCCTACCAGCTCCGGATCCAGCGCCGAGGTGGGTTCATCAAACAGCATCACGCGGGGACGTAACGCCAGCGCGCGGGCAATGGCAATGCGCTGCTGCTGGCCGCCGGAGAGATGGCGGGACCAGGCGTCGGCTTTATCCCGCAGCCCGACCACGTCCAGCAGGCTGTACGCGCTTTCCACCGCCTCTTTTTTGCTGAGCTTTTTATGCGCGATGGGCGCCTCAATCAGGTTTTCCAGCACCGTGAGATGGGGAAAGAGATTGAAGTTCTGGAACACATAGCCCACGTTGACGCGCTGTTTGAGGATCTCTTTCTCCTTCAGCTCGTAGAGCTTGTCGCCCTGACGACGGTAGCCAATGTAGTCCCCGTCGATCTGAATAAAACCTTCGTCGACGCGCTCCAGGTGGTTTATGGTGCGCAGCAGCGTCGATTTTCCCGACCCGGACGGCCCGAGGATGACCGTCACGGATCCCGGCGGGATCTCAAGCGACACGTTGTCGAGCGCCTTATGGCGTCCAAAATATTTGCTGACGCCGGTAATCGAGATATGTCCTTCAGGAGAGGCTTGCATGGATAGGCTCCTGTGCTGGCGTGGTGGTGACGGAACGGGTACGACGGGCGGCACGGTTCTGATTAACCGCTGAGCGGCGTTCGCTGCGGGCAAGTGCGCGTTCAACACCGTACTGGATAGCGGACAGGACGGTGGTGATCGCCAGGTACCAGGCGGCACCGACCATCAGCAGCGGGATCACCTCCTGCGTGCGGTTGTAGATCATCTGGATGGTATAGAACAGCTCCGGCATTGCCAGGACGTAGACCATCGCTGTGCCCTTGGCGAGGCTGATGATTTCATTGAACCCCGACGGCAGAATGGTACGCAGCGCCTGAGGCAAAATGATGCGCACCGTGCGGCGCCAGGCCGGCAGGCCGAGCGCGGCGGCGGCCTCATACTGCCCGTGATCGACCCCGAGGAAACCACCGCGAATGATCTCGGCGGTATAGGCGCTCTGCACCAGCGTTAGCCCCACCACGGCGGTAGAGAACTGCCCCAGCACGTTGATGGTTTCAAAACTGCCCCAGGTAATACCGGTGAACGGCACGCCGAGCGAAAGCGTGTCGTAGAGATAGGAAAAGTTGTACAGGATAATCAGCACGACGATCAGCGGCAGCGACCGAAACAGCCAGATGTACGCCCACGCCAGGCTGCTCAGCAGCCAGGATGAAGAGAGTCTCGCCAGCGCCAGCATGCCGCCAAACACCACGCTCAGCACGGTGCCGATCAGCGTCAGCAGCAGGGTCTGCCCGACGCCTTCGAGGATCACCGGGTCGAAGAACCAGCGGGCGAACACCGCCCACTCCCAGCGCGGGTTAAAGGCGACTGACTGAATCACGACCGCCAGGACAAACAGCGCCACCGCGGCGCCGACGGCCCGCAGCGGATAACGCGCCGGGACCACCTTAATGGTTTCAACGTTGCTCATCGTCGTTCCTCATGCGGTTTTGCTGAACGCTTCACGTACCAGCGTTTTGGTGAAACGCAGCCGACCGTCAAACGGCGGCTGGCTATACTCTTCCGGATCGCGGTTCAGATCGAACTGCGGCTGATAGCCCTGGCTGAGATAGAGCCTGACCGCCTCCGGCTGACGAAAGCCGGTTGTCAGGTAGATTTGGCTGTACCCTGCCAGCACCGCCCTGCGCTCAAGCTCCTGCACTACGCGCCCGGCAAGCCCCTGCTGACGCAGGGTTTTGTCCGTCCAGATGCGTTTGATTTCCGCGGTGCGTTCGTCGAACGGTTTGTACGCGCCGGTGGCGATAATCTTCCCGTCGCGCTCCAGGACGATAAACAGCCCCTGCGGCGCTAAATACCACTCGGTGAGCTCCACTTCCGCGTCTTTGGAAAAGTAGTCCCCGTAGCGGGCCGCATATTCACCGAACAGCCCCTCGATAATGGGCTGAAGTTCGGCATCTTCCGGTGAAACATCACGAAATCGTTCGCTCATCACGCCTCCTTAATCGCCCAGGCCCGCCGGGTTCACTTCGGACTGAGGAATGCGCTCAACCCCTTCTCCCCAGCGGTTCAGCACTTTGTCGTAATCGCCGTTTTTGATGACGCCGTTCAGCGCGGTCTGCACCGGCTCAACCAGCCCGCTGCCTTTTTTCAGCGTCACCGCGATGTGCGCCGCCTTCGGCCAGCCGCCGTCGACGCTGCCCACCAGTTTGGTTTTCCCGTTCAGCGCCGCTTTCCAGGCGCCAATCACGTTCGGGCCAAAGTAGGCATCCGCGCGCCCGGACTGCAGCGCCAGGGTTTGGGCCGCATCGTCTTTGGTGTAGATCGGGGTAAAGGGCTTCAGTCCCTTCTTCAGGTTTTCAGCATTCCATGCCAGCAGGATGGCCTCCTGGTTGGTGCCGGAGCCCACGATAATCTTCAGCCCGGCGATGTCTTCCGCCTTCTGAAGCGATTTGATCGGGCTGGTCGATTTCACGTAGAAACCGAGGGAATCCTTACGGTAGGTGGCAAAATCAAACTTCTGTTTGCGCTCTTTAGTGACGGTGATGTTGCTGATGGCGGCATCGTATTTCCCGGACGCGACGCCCAGCGGCCAGTCTTCCCAGGAGGTGGGCACCACGTTCAGCTCCAGCCCGAGGCTGTCGGCGACCAGACGCGCGACGTCAACTTCGCTTCCCAGCAGCGTTTTGTTGTCGTCGGAGAAGACCGTCAGCGGCGGCTGATTGAGTCCCGCCACCGCCACGGTAAATTTCCCCGGCACGGCAAAGCGATAGTCTTTCGGCAGCTGCGCCACTGCCTCGCTATTTTTCGCGGTGTTAATCGGCGTTTTATTGGCCTCGATGCTCACGCCGGTGCCGTTAATATTGACGTTCTCTGCCCAGACGGCAGGGGTAAAGGCCAGCGCGAGCGCCAGAACAAGCGATGATTTCTGCATAGCGGGGTTCTCTTTTATTGTTGTGTGTACTGGTTTTTCGGTTGGTCTAAGCCAAGGCTTTCGCGCAGCGTGGTGCCCGGGTAGTCGGTACGGAACAGCCCGCGAGACTGAAGAATCGGTACCACCTGGTCAACAAAGCGCGGGAAGGTGTCCGGCGTACCGCCCTGAATGATGAAGCCGTCTGCGGCATAACCTTCAAACCAGGCCTGAAGACCGTCAGCCACCTCCTCCGGCGTGCCGGAAAAGCGCGGGCGCGGCGAAGCGGCTTCAAGCGCCACCTGACGCAGGGTTAAGCTGCGTTCGCGGGCGTTACGCTTGATTTCATCCGTGGTGCTGCGGAAGCTGTTTTTGCCTAAGTCGCCGATATCCGGGAACGGCTCGTCGAGCGGATACTGGCTGAAATCGTGATGTTCGAAATAACGACCGAGGTAATTGAGGGCGTCATTAATCGACACCAGCGCCGCCGTGGTCTGGTACTGGTGTTCCACGTCATCGGCATCTTTCCCCACAATCACGCTAACGCCCTGGAAAATATGCAGATCCGACGCGCGGCGGCCGTTTGTTTCCAGCTGCTGTTTTACGTCCTGATAAAAGGCTTTTGCCTCGTCGAAGGTCTCGTGGTGGGTAAAAATGGCGTCGGCATGTTTCGCCGCCAGCTTTTTCCCGTCGTCCGACGCCCCGGCCTGAAAGACAATCGGGCGACCCTGCGGCGTGCGGCCAATATTCAGCGGACCGGCAACCTGGAAGAAGTCACCGTGGTGATCGAGCGTATGCAGTTTGGCCGGGTCAAAAAACTGGCCGCTCTCTTTGTTGCGGATAAACGCATCCCCTTCCCAGGAATCCCACAGCCCTTTCACCACGTCGAGATACTCATCCGCAATCCGGTAGCGCAGCGCATGCTCGGGGTGTTTTTCGCGGGAAAAGTTCTTTGCTGACCCTTCCAGCGGCGAGGTCACCACGTTCCAGCCCGCGCGGCCATTGCTCAGGTGATCGAGGCTGGCGAACTGGCGCGCCGTGGTAAAGGGCTCGCTGTAGGAGGTGGATAAGGTTCCCACCAGCCCCAGGCGCGAGGTAATGCTGGCCAGTGCGGAAAGCACGGTTAACGGTTCAAACCGATTCAGAAAATGGGGGATCGATTTCTCGTTGATATAGAGACCATCGGCCACGAAGAGGAAATCGAGCTTCCCTTCCTCGGCCTTTAACGCCGTCGCTTTCACGAAGTCAAAGTTAATACTGGCGTCGGCAATCGCCGCAGGATGGCGCCAGGCGGACATATTCCCGGATGCACCATGCAGAATGGTGCCCAGCCGCAGTTGTCGGGTTGCTGACATCTTTACCTCTCCTGAATTAAACGTGTTGCAGGGCTTTTTCCGCAAGCTGTGCAAAATAGCGGGCGGCGGGCTCAATCAGTGCTTCATCCGGGTTAAAGGCCGGGTGATGTAAACCAAACGGACTGTTGCTGCCAATGCTGACAAACGCGCCGGGAACAGACTGCAAATAGACCGCAAAATCTTCCCCGCCCATATGCAGTTCCGCGTGACGGGTTTCATAACCGGCCTCACGCGCGACCGAGGTGGCGAAGTCGGCCCAGCGTTCGTCATTCACCAGCGCGGTAGGCCCGGCATACCAGGTGATATCAATCTGCGCGCTGAAGGCGCTGGCAAACCCGGCGGCAATTTCACCCACGCGGGCTTTCACATTCTGCTGTACCTCCGTGCGATGGGTACGCAGCGTGCCTTCCAGCTCGACGCTTTCCGGCAGCACGTTCCAGGTGTTACCGCCCGAGATGCGGGTCACGCTCAGCACCACCGAATCCAGCGTGTTGACGTTGCGGCTGGCGACGCTTTGCAGCGCCGTTACCAGCTGGCTTGCCAGCACGATGGCGTCGTTGCCTTCATGAGGACGTGCGGCGTGCGCGCCTTTACCGGTAATGCGGATCACGAAGCGGTCGACGTTGGCGTAGAACGGCCCGCCGCGGGTGGCGAACTCACCAACCGGCAGGCCAGGCTCGTTGTGCATACCAAAAATCGCGCTGACATCGCGCAGGGCACCGGCCCGCACCATGCTCTTCGCACCGCCAAAGTTCTCTTCAGCAGGCTGAAACAGGATGCGCACGCGGCCGTTAAGCGAGGCCTCCCGCTCTTTCAGCTTTAACGCGGCGCCAAGGATGACGATGGTGTGGATATCGTGTCCGCAGGCGTGCATCACCCCGGCATGCTGTGAGCTAAACGGCACGCCGCTGCGCTCCTCGATCGGCAGCGCGTCAATGTCGGCACGCAGCGCAACCAGCCTGCTGCCCGTTCCGATTTCCGCCACCAGCCCGGTCGACAGATCGTAAGGCTGCGGGGCGATCCCGGCATTCGTCAGCCACTGGCGCAGGCGCGCGGTGGTTTCGACCTCCTGGCCGGACAGCTCGGGGTTCTGGTGCAGTTCGCGGCGCCAGGCAATCAGTTGTTCGCCAAAACTCATACGGTGACCTCCTTGTTAAGACGCGCCCCGGCAAGCAGGCGCAGCGACGCAACGCGCGTAGCCCCCTCCGCCACCGGCGTGTCGATGATAAATTCGTCAATGCCCCACTGCTGGTGCAGCGCGTTGAGCTGTTCCACTACCGACTCAGCGGTGCCCGCCAGCAGCGACTGCGCGCGACGTGCAATGCGCACCGGCTCACTGCCCGCCTGGCGCGCAAACGCGTAGGCCTGCTCTTCGCTGGCCACGGTGACACGCTGCCCGTTTGCCAGCTCAACGCCCCACACTTCGACCTTCTGCGCCAGCGCGTCTGCCTCAGCCTGCGTCGGCGCGACAATCGCCTGCACCGCCACTATGACGTCCCGCGCGCTGTTCTCACGCCAGGTCGACACCACCTCGCGCAGCAGGTCCGGGTCACCGTTCAGGTGTGCGGCAAACACAAAGTGCCAGTCGAGCCTGGCGGCGAGCAGCGCGCTTTCGGTACTCGCGCCCAGCAGGAAACCCTCAGCAGGCAACGGCGGCAGCGGCGTGGCGCGGACGGCCTCTTCAATAGCGTGATGCTCAGGACGGATCCAGCGGTCGAGCTGGGCCAGCTGTTCGGCAAAGCTGCCCTTTTCCTGTTGATTCAGGCCCTGCTGTAGCGCGCGGGTTGAGAGCGGTAATCCACCGGGGGCTTTCCCAACGCCGAGATCGACGCGGCCAGGCGCCAGCGCGGCCAGCACGTTGAAGTTCTCGGCGACTTTATAGGGGCTGTAGTGCTGGAGCATTACGCCGCCAGACCCGACGCGAATGCGCGTGGTTTGCCCGAGGATCCAGGCAATCAGCAGCTCCGGCGAGGGGCTGGCAAGCTGTGGGGTGTTGTGGTGTTCGGCAATCCAGAAGCGGTGATAGCCCAGATTTTCTGCCTGCTGCGCCAGCGCCAGGGTACGCGCCAGTGCATCGGCAGCCGTTTCGTTTTCAGCGATGGGGCTTTTATCCAGAATGCTGATTCGCCATGACATGTTGCGTTCTCGTTTGACTTAACATGTCGACATTATTAAAGGCGCATTTCACCACTGAGAAACAATTAATTTACATTTAGTTTGCCGGAAAACAGATATATAAAACCCTGCTAAGAATAAGACTTTAAGGAAGCAATCAGCGATTCCACCTGCTCCCGACGGGTAATGCGGACGAAGCGAATATGGCTATATTGCGGGTTTTGCAGGTCGGCTTCATAGCGCGTGCGGTTATTACGCCAGGTTTTGATCGTCCAGATGATAATGGATTCTCTGCTGAAGAACGCGCGCCGGAAACTCTCTTTGTTTCCCGTTCCCGGCCAAAGCTCGTGTTTATGCCAGGCCCGCTTTATTGCTCGGGTGACGGCCTGCCAGAGGGTGCGGGTAAACCCATAATCCACCCAGACCACCACATCGACATCGCGCCATTTCAGCGGTCGCGTGCGGTTGTAGTTACCGTCGAGCACCCAGTCTGACGAAGCCTGTAGCGCCTGCGCCAGCTTTGCCTGAAACTCGTCGTCCGGCGTGCCCTGCCAGTTAGCCTGCCAGTAGAGTCTGTCCATCTCGATACAGGGAATAGACAGCGCGGTCGCAATCTGCTTCGCCAGCGTGCTTTTTCCGCTCCCGCTGGTACCGATGACGTTAATTTTCACCTCAGCCTCCCTGTATTTACGAAAATGTGACCAAATGATAGCGTTTTCATCCTGTTAACGAAACGCTATTTCAGCATGACAATTTTTCCAGAGAGACGATCTCCCTCTTGCAGTTTGGCTTATGTCATTTATTTAAGCCGATACAGAATAACACCCACTAAAATATTTTCAATTTTATTACATTCGACAACATTAACAGATTAAAAATAATGAATGCCGGGTATTTCGGAGAGTCTCAATTTCAGCGAGAATATATCCAGGCCGTTATTAAAATAATCATACTTATCTTGCCGGAGCGCTTTCCGGATTTTTTATTCTTGCACAACATCATGGAGTTACTCATGAGGCGTAACACCCCCGTTACACAAAACGAGTTTTTGCTTAACGCCGGTTCGACGTTAATGTCCACTACCGATATAAAAAGTCATATTACCTATGCTAACTCGGCTTTTATAGAAGCCAGCGGATATAAAGAAGAGCATCTTCTGGGGGAGCCGCATAACCTCATCCGCCATCCCGACATGCCTGCCGAAGCGTTTGGCGACATGTGGTTTACCCTCCAGCAGGGCGAGACCTGGACAGGGCTGGTGAAGAATCGTCGACATAATGGCGATCACTACTGGGTGCGGGCCAACGTGACGCCGGTCTGGCAGGGGGAATCCCTGACCGGCTATATTTCGGTGCGCAATATCCCCTCACGGGAGGAGATCGCGGCCAGTGAAAATCTGTATGCAAAAGTGCGTAATAATGAATTAAAACATCATCGTTTTTATAAAGGACTGTTCGTTCGGCGCGGTATATTTTCCTTTTTGTCGCTCTTTAAATGTCTCAGTACCGGAAAACGAATTCAGCTTGGTATTACTGTGACAGCATTACTTTCCTGCCTGGCGATGTATTTATTCCGCGATCGTCTCGTTCAGGCCACCACTCTGGTGCTGCTTTTTTCTGCGCTGTCCTGTTATCTTCACGCGCAGATCGCCCGGCCGGTAAAATCCATTGTTCAACAGATGCAGCGCGTGGTTTCAGGACGTAAAACGGACTATTACCATTTTGACAGGATCGATGACATCGGGTTGATGATGCGCCTGGTGAATCAGTCTGGTTTAAACCTGAACTCGCTGGTTGATGATGTCGGGGCGCAAATCAGCGGTATTGGCACCATCAGCCAGCAGGTCGCGAAAGAAGGCGCGGCGCTGCAGGCGCGTTCTGAAGAAACCGCCGATTTCTTGCAGCAAACCGCATCTGCGGTGGAAGAGATCGCCAGCGCCGTGAAGCAGACGGCAGAAACCGCAAACGAGGCGATTCAGATGGCGGATCGCACCCGCGACAGCGCCCACTGCGGTGAAGCGATGATGAAAGAGACCATCGGTATGATGCAGTCCGTTTCGCAGGATAACGGCCAGATCGTCGATATTATCAGCGTTATCGATCGTATTGCCTTCCAGACCAATATTCTTGCGCTGAATGCCGCCGTGGAAGCGGCGCGCGCGGGTGAAGCCGGCCGCGGCTTTGCCGTGGTCGCGGCTGAGGTGCGCAATCTTGCGCAGCACTCCGCGACGGCGGCGAAAGAGATCAAAGCGCTGATCGAGAAAAACGTTGCCAGCGTCAACGCTGGCGTGGAGAAGGTGGGACAAACCGAATCACAGCTGACGGTTATGATCGACCATGTTCTGCAGGTTTCCACCCTGATTAAGGAGATTGGCCTCGCCACGCAGGAGCAAACTCAGGCGCTGACGCTCATCAACGCCTCCCTCTCCCGTATCGGCGCAATGAGCCAGAGCAATACGGGGATGGTGGATAACGTCACTCACGCGGCGAATCACCTGATGCAGCGGACGACGCGCCTGCAGCAGGCGATTGCCGTTTTTGGCGGTTAGCCGTTCGGGTACTGCTCGTCGGTCACTTTTTCCAGCCATGTTACCGGGCTGCCGTTTACCGCTTCGGCGATGGCAAGATGCGTCATCGCCGTTTGCGCACTTGCGCCGTGCCAGTGCTTCACGCCGGGTGGGATCCAGGCGATATCGCCCTGATTCAGGATTTCCGCCTCTTTGCCCCATTCCTGTAACCAGCCGCGACCCTGCGTCACAATCAGCGTTTGTCCCAGGGGATGCGTATGCCAGGCCGTGCGCGCGCCCGGCTCAAAGGTTACGGTTGCCCCGCCGACGCTGGCAGGTTCGGTCGCCTGAAAGGGCGCGTCAATGCGAACAGCCCCGGTAAACCAGGCTTCCGGTCCTCGTACTGAAGGTAATGAACCGCTGCGGATAATTTTCATCTTTTGCTCCTCGTTGACTGTTGCGTTAACAGTAGCGCAAAGCACTCCGCAGCATTAGGGTGCATAATCAGATAGGACACATGACTGAAACTCATAAATAGAACCGCGATGCTAAAAGATAATTTCAACGATCTGCTCTCCTTTATGGTGGTGGCCCGCGAGCGCAGCTTTACGCGCGCAGCGGCGCAGCTGGGCGTCTCGCAATCGGCACTGAGCCATGCGATGCGCAAGCTTGAAGCGCGATTAGACGTTCGCCTGTTAACCCGCACAACCCGCAGCGTGGTTCCGACACCCGCGGGTGAGCAGCTTTTTTCGCGCCTCAGCCCGCATCTGCTGGAGATCGAACAGGAACTCACGGCGCTTCGCAGCAGCCGCGACAAACCCGCAGGCGCTATCCGCATCGTCGCCGGCGAGCACGCGATGGACGCTGTGCTCTGGCCGGTACTGAAGGCTTTTATGCTGCAGTATCCTGACATTAACGTCGAAGTGACGGTCGACAATGGCCTGACAGATATCGTCGATGGCCGCTTCGACGCAGGGGTTCGCCTGGGTGAACAGGTGGCAAAAGACATGATTGCGGTGCGGATTGCGCCGGACATGCGCATGGCGGTTGTCGGCTCCCCGGATTACCTGGCTCGTTTTGGCGTGCCGCTCGTGCCGGAGCAGCTGGGTGAACACCGCTGTATCAATCTCCGCCTGCCCACCCGAGGGGGATTGTATGACTGGGAATTTGAGCGCGACGGGCGCGAGCTTCGCGTGCGGGTTGACGGACAGCTTACGCTGAATAACCTGTCGCAGCGCATCGACGCCGCGGAGAATGGTCTCGGATTAGCCTACGTGCCCGAGTCCTCGGTTCTGGACGCTCTGAATCAGGGACGGCTGGTCAGGGTCCTTGAATCGTGGTGCCCCACGTTTGAAGGATACCACCTCTATTATCCGAGCCGTCGGCAGCACACAACCGCGTTCAGGTTACTTCTCGATGCCCTGCAGCAGCAAAAATTTATACCATCTGGTAATAATTAAGAGAATCTGATGATTAAATAATCAACCCCGCCATTGTTTTGACTAAAAACTCATCACGTTTCAGCGTGTTGTGATCCCCGTCTGCTCTGACCACACGATTTCCTTCGACGTGCATCACTTTCGGCACGGTTATATTTTGCGTCGCTTATGAATTGCAGGTAGGATGCCTCGCCATGTTTCGCCTTATCCATACGCAGAATGACTGGGAAGGCGACATGTGTTTGCGCAGAAGCAATCGTTTGTATTGCGCTCTGCCAGGCAGGACTATCACGATAATGGTTCAGACAGGCAAACAGGTAACTCAATGAAAACAAGCAATAAAAGCGCAGCCGATCATCACGCTGCTAAACGTCGCTGGTTGAACTCCCACGAAGAGGGCTACCACAAAGCGATGGGCAACCGTCAGGTTCAAATGATCGCCATCGGCGGCGCTATCGGAACGGGTCTGTTTTTAGGTGCGGGTGCACGTCTGCAGATGGCTGGCCCGGCTCTCGCCCTGGTCTATCTGGTGTGCGGGATCTTCTCTTTCTTCATTCTCCGCGCGCTGGGCGAGCTGGTACTGCATCGCCCTTCCAGCGGCAGCTTCGTCTCTTACGCCCGTGAATTCCTCGGTGAAAAAGCCGCTTACGTCGCGGGCTGGATGTACTTCGTCAACTGGGCGATGACCGGTATCGTCGACATCACCGCCGTTGCGCTGTATATGCACTACTGGGGCGCGTTTGGCGATGTGCCGCAGTGGGTCTTTGCGCTTGGCGCCCTGGCGATTGTCGGCACCATGAACATGATCGGCGTGAAGTGGTTCGCGGAGATGGAGTTCTGGTTTGCGCTGGTTAAAGTGCTGGCCATCGTGGTGTTCCTGGTCGTGGGTACCGTCTTCCTCGGCAGCGGTAAGCCGCTGGATGGCAATGCCACCGGCTTCCACCTGATAACCGATAACGGCGGATTCTTCCCGCACGGTCTGCTGCCTGCGCTGGTGCTGGTTCAGGGCGTCGTGTTCGCCTTCGCCTCCATCGAGCTGGTGGGCACCGCAGCAGGTGAATGTAAAGATCCGCAGACGATGGTGCCAAAAGCCATCAACAGCGTGATCTGGCGTATCGGTCTCTTCTACGTCGGCTCCGTGGTGCTGCTGGTGCTGCTGCTGCCGTGGAACGCCTATCAGGCGGGTCAGAGTCCATTCGTCACCTTCTTCTCGAAGCTGGGCGTGCCATACGTGGGCAGCATCATGAACATCGTGGTCCTGACCGCAGCGCTCTCCAGCCTGAACTCCGGCCTCTACTCGACCGGTCGTATCCTGCGCTCCATGTCCATGGGCGGTTCTGCGCCGAAGTTCATGTCCAAGATGAGCAAGCAGCACGTGCCGTACGCCGGTATTCTGGCGACGCTGGTGGTCTATGTCTTCGGCGTGTTCCTGAACTATCTGGTGCCGTCTCAGGTATTCGAAATCGTTCTGAACGTGGCGGCACTGGGGATTATCGCGTCCTGGGGCTTTATCGTGGTCTGCCAGATGCGTCTGCGCAAGGCGATTAAAGAAGGCAAAGCCGCTGACGTCAGCTTTAAGCTGCCTGGCGCGCCGGTGACCTCCTGGCTCACCCTGCTCTTCCTGTTCAGCGTGCTGGTGCTAATGGCGTTCGACTACCCGAACGGCACCTACACCATCGCGACCATTCCGCTGCTGGCCGTGCTGCTGATTGCGGGCTGGTTCGGCGTGCGTAAACGCGTTCATGAAATTCACAGCACCGCGCCGGTTCATCCTGACGATGAAAAACACGACGCCCCGCTGGTAGAAGAAACCTCGCGTTAATAAAAAAGCCGGGTGGCGGCTTCGCCTTACCCGGCCTACATTTCATGGTTTTGTAGGCCCGGTAAGCGGCAGCGCCACCGGGCAATCCCATCTTACAGCGCGATACGCATCACATCGTCAGGCTGGGTAGCTTCCTGCTGGCGGGTAGATTTCTGTTTCACCGTCACGTACAGGGTTTTGCCATCCGCTGAAAGCGCCAGGCTGTTCGGGTAGACCGGCGTGTCGAAGGTTTTAGTGACCTTATACGATTTCGCGTCAATCACGCTCACCTTGCCGGCTTCACGGTGCGTCACGTAGGCTTCATTGCGGGTCGGGTTAAACAGGACCGCCAGAGATTCCGGCGCGGCGATTTTCTCGATCACGCTACCGTCTTTCAGGCTCACCACCAGCACTTCCGGCTGTTTTGAATCGGTCAGGAACGCGCGCTGACCGGCAGCGTCGAGGCTCAGGTTCAGGTAGAAGTGCTCTTTACCGTCATCCTGCACCTTTTTACGGGCAATAATTTTATTGCTGGCCGTATCAATCGTCACCAGTTCGCCGTCCGCATTCGTGGTGTACAGACGTTTCGCCTGCGCATCCAGCGCCAGGCCGGTGCTGTAGGTGCCCGTATTGGCAATGGTTTCTTTCAGCTTCAGCGTGGCGCCATCCACGACCCAAATCACGCTCTCTTTACCGACACCGGTAATGTAAATCGTGTTGCTCGCGTCATCTGCCACCAGCTGGCGCGGCTGCAGCGGTTTGACGGTTTCGCTGCGCTGACGCCCGTCCAGCACCAGCCGCCCTTTTACGTCACCCGTTTTTGCATCAATCGCGGTTACCGCGCCGTTGATCGTATTGCCGAACCACAGCGTTTGAGTCGCCTTGTCAAACGTGGCACCAAAGGGTTTCAGATCGCTATGGATTGCCTGCGTCACGTCCAGCGTGACCGGATCAAGGCGGTAGACAACCCCGCCCTTGTCGGTTTTACGGCTTTGCGAGGTCGCCACCCACAGCGCATTCTCCTGCTGGCTCACGGCCATTTCATACGCCCCTTTGCCCACCGCTTTACGCAGTACCTCTTCGGCGGCATGCACCTGGAACGTCCCGGCAAGCAGTAAAGTGGCAGACAGCAGCGACAGGCTCAGACGCGGCGAGCACAGTTGACGTAAAGACATATCAATTCCTTTTCTGAAAAGTGGGGTTGGGCTGACATCACTTCCGGCAGACAACGTCATGGCATTATCTTTTGATAATGAGAATAGTAATCTTTAATGGGTTAAATGTGGAGTTTTTCTTTCCCGCTTCGCCTTCCATTAACGCAATGTGCGGTTATAGTTTTCAAAACTTTTACAAAACCTTTAACATATATGGACATGTTCCATTTGGTTCGTTTATACACCACAACCGGTTTTATTCATGAAAATCATTTCTGCCCGTAAGGCTTCTCTCCCGCTGCTGCTGGTTCCTGTTATTTTTGCGCCGCTCACCGCCGTGAGCGCAGAGGAACAGACCATGATCGTCAGCGCCACGCCGCAAACCGTATCGGAGCTCGATACTCCGGCCGCGGTCAGCGTCGTCAATGGCGACGATATGCGCCAGGCCGCGCCCCGCATTAACCTGTCTGAATCCCTTGGCAGCGTACCCGGGCTGCAAATTCAGAACCGTCAAAACTACGCCCAGGATCTCCAGCTTTCGATGCGCGGATTTGGCGCCCGCTCAACCTTCGGGGTGCGCGGTATCCGTATGTACGTCGATGGTATTCCAGCCACCATGCCGGACGGACAGGGCCAGACCTCCAACATCGACCTTTCCAGCGTGGAGAGCGTTGAAGTGCTGCGCGGTCCCTTCTCTGCCCTGTACGGCAACGCCTCTGGCGGCGTAATCAACATCAACACCCAGACCGGGCAGCAGCCGCCAACCATTGAAGCCAGCAGCTATTACGGCAGTTACGGAACCTGGCGCTATGGCATGAAAGCCACCGGCGCGATGGGTGACGGCACCCACGCCGGGGACGTGGATTACACCGTCTCCACCACCCGCTTCACCACCAAAGGCTATCGCGACCACAGCGGCGCGCGGAAAAATCTCGCTAACGCCAAACTGGGTGTACGGATTGACGACGCCAGCAAGCTGACGCTGATTTTCAACAGCGTGGACATGAAGGCCAACGATCCGGGTGGACTGAATTATCAGGAGTGGCGTGACAACCCGCGTCAGTCGCCGCGCGGCGATCAGTACAACACCCGTAAGACCATCAAGCAGACCCAGGCAGGCCTGCGCTACGATCGCCAGCTCAGCGCTCAGGACGACCTCAGCGTGATGATGTACGCCGGCGAGCGTGAAATGACGCAGTACCAGTCGATTCCGTATCAGCCGCAGCTAAAAGCCACTCACTCCGGCGGGGTGATTGATATGCAGCGCCACTATCAGGGCGTGGATACCCGCTGGACACACCGCGGCGAGCTGCTGGTGCCGGTGACCTTCACCACCGGTCTGAACTACGAAAACATGAGCGAAGACCGTCGCGGATACGAGAACTTCGTGATGCGCAACGGCGTGCCGGACTACGGCGTCAAAGGCGATAAACGTCGTGACGAACGCAACCTGATGTGGAACGTCGATCCTTATCTGCAAACGAGCTGGCAGCTGACGCAGAAACTCTCTGTCGACGCGGGTGTCCGCTACAGTTCGGTCTGGTTTGATTCCAACGACCACTACGTTACGCCGGGCAACGGCGATGACAGCGGTGACGCGAGCTACCACAAGTGGCTCCCGGCGGGCGCCGTGAAGTATGCGGTGACGGATGCGTGGAACCTCTACGCTGCCGCAGGGCGTGGCTTTGAAACGCCAACCATCAACGAGCTCTCCTATCGCGCCGATAACCAGGGCGGTCTGAATATTGGCCTGAAGCCGTCCACGAATAATACGTATGAAGTGGGCAGCAAAACCCGCATCGGCAACGGCCTGCTGACGGCGGCGCTGTTCCGCACCGACACGGATGACGAGATCGTGGTGGATTCCAGTTCCGGCGGCCGTACAACCTATAAAAATGCCGGGAAAACCCGTCGTCAGGGTGTCGAAGTTTCCCTGGATCAGCAGTTCGCTGAGAACTGGAAGCTGAAGATGGCCTGGACGTACCTGGATGCCACCTACCGGACTAACGTCTGCAGCGACGCAGATTGTAACGGTAACCGAATGCCGGGGATTGCGCGCAACATGGGCTTCGCCTCGTTTGGCTGGCAGCCAGAGGAAGGCTGGTATGCGGGGACAGACGTGCGCTACATGAGCGATATCATGGCCGACGACGAAAACAACGCGAAAGCGCCGTCCTATACGGTAGTCGGGCTGAATACCGGGTATAAATTTAACTACGGCAACTGGGGAATGGACTTCTTTGGCCGCGTCGATAACCTGTTCGACAAAGAGTACGCGGGCTCGGTAATTGTCAACGAGTCCAACGGTCGTTATTACGAGCCTGCACCAGGCCGAAACTATGGCGTCGGGCTGTCGGTCTCTTATCGCTTCGAGTAAGCAAAAAGAAAAGTTTATTTTATAAATGAAATAACCCTCCTGATGGCATTAAGCCATCAGGAGTTATTCACCAGATAAATAATTAGCGGCGGTATATAGTCGCTCTAATAAATAATCTCTCAGTTAAAATATTGTCGCTGTAAAAGAGAATCTGCTTCATCAATCAACTTATCAATCGCCTTCTGGCTCGCATCAACATCTCTCCGCTCAAGGGCCGAAAGCAGCTCGTCATAGTGATACGTTGCCGTTTTGATGTCGTTAAGTTCGTGATGCAGGTAGTTCATGCAGGGCCCGATGCGGACCCATAGCTGTTCAATTAAGGCATTAAGCGTAGGCATTTCCGCATACTGATAAAGCGTAAACCTGAAGATACGATTCGCATGCAATGCCTGCTGAACGTTTCCATTGCGCATGGCCTAATGGAAGGCCTCTGACATTTTGCGCAACGCCTCCAGCTTGCCGTCTGACATCTTCTGGCATGCTGCGGCGACCGCCATTGGCTCAAGCTGTTTTCTGATGGCGTTAATCTCGTTATAACGCTCCAGCGTCACTTCAGGGACCAGAAATGCCTGTGCGGGCGTGGCGTGAAGCGCGCCTGAGGAGACCAGGCGCAGCAGCGCTTCGCGGACCGGCGTAATACTGGTGCCTAATTTATCAGCTATCTCTTTCGTAATCAGTCGTGCTCCTGGTTTGAGAGAGCCTGTAATTAACGCCCCTTTCAAACTGTGTTCAACCTGCATGGTAAGGCTAACCCTTTGGGCTTTTTCTAAGTGATCCAAATCAAGCATGTGGAATTCCTGTAGCTAAAACTTAATGCTATTTTTAAACGCCAGTTTTAATAAAACGGCGCCGGTACGATATATCCTGTATCGTCATGCCTGGTGGTGGGAAGTACAAAAAACAGCAAAAAAAGTAAACGTCATTTTTTTTATCGTTTTCGGGCTCATCGGGGATGATGGCGCGAAAAGTCATGTCCAGTAATTAAAGACAATATATCGTATCTTCACAAATAAATATGGCGG
>NZ_ALNS01000021.1:0-103116 GCF_000286655.1 Enterobacter sp. SST3
TTCGCTCACCGTTGCGAGGTCCCGTATATTACGTTTTCCTCATTCAGAGTCAAGTGATTATTTTCGCTTTTCTCTGTTGGCGTTCATCTCTGAACCCCGCTAACCCGGCGGCCTGTAAGCCGTTGTTCCGTGTCAGTGGAGGCGCATTATAGGGAGTTCTCAGACGTTGACAACCCCTCTTTAAAAAAAAACTTTCAACCGTCTCTTTTTTGCTCAAAACCGTGCTATAGCGCCAGTTTTTCGAGCGTTTCAAAGCCATAACGGCGTAAAACGGGTAAAAGTTGTTCAGTTTCTTTTGTTAACGCCATACAAAACGCGATATTCGCATCCGTAGATTTCGCATCCGGGGCTTCATGCTCCAGCAACCAGGCCGTACGACGGGCAATAGCCGCTCCGGAATCCACCAGGCGTGTCCCCTCCGGCAGCACCTCTAATAACTCTTCATGGAGTAGCGGGAAGTGGGTACAGCCCAACACAACGGTATCCGGGGGTTCAGGCATCCGCAGCCACGGACGAAGAATACGACGCAGCTCGTCGAGTGATACCGCCTTGCCATGCAGCTTCGCTTCCGCCATCTCTACCAGCTCAGCCGAACCGAGCATCGCAATCTGGCATTCGTTGGCGAAACGGTCGATCAGCTCGCGGGTATAAGGACGCTTTACCGTACCTCGCGTGGCCAGCAGGCCCACAATGCCGTTCGCCGTCAGACGCGCGGCAGGCTTTATTGCCGGGACGACGCCCACAACCGGGAACTGGAATTTTTCACGCAGGGCGGGAAGAGAAACGGTGCTCGCCGTATTACACGCGATAACGGCCAGCGCAAGGGGATAACGCTGTTGTACCGCAGTGACGATTTCCACCACGCGCTCGACAATAAAATCTTCGCTCTTTTCCCCATACGGGAAAGCGACGTTATCGAAGGCGTAGATGTAATGGAGATCCGGCAGGAGATGCCGAATCTCATCATAGACCGAAAGCCCACCGACGCCGGAATCAAACACCAGCACGGTAGGGCGCGGATTAGAAGGTGTAGCTGCCAGACAAGGTGTATTCCCGTCCTGCAGTTTGGTAGCCATAAACTGTCTCGTAATCTTTATCGAACAGGTTGGCTATTTTACCACGAACTGTAAGGTGTGAGGTGACAGGATACGAAACTGCGACCTCCCACAGGCTTACACCGCCCATTTTTACTTTCTCAGACGGGTAAGTACCAAAGTCAGTGTCGTAACGCGTACCGAGATAGTGATAAGTCAGGCTCCAGTCGAAATCATAGATCTGCGTGTCGAGCTGATATTTCACCTGCTGCTTAGCACGACGATCCAGAAGTTCGTTGGTTGCGGCATTTCGGGCATCCACGTAGTCATAGCCAACAGTATGCGTCAACGGACCCGTATCAAACGATGCTGTCGCCTCCACGCCTTTAATGCGCGCTTTACCGACGTTGTAATATTGCTGAAGGTTATTATCGAAGTCGATGAGATTATCAACGTCATTACGGTAGCCGGATACGCGCCAGCTCACGCCCGCCGTCAGGCCTTCAAACGCACCTTCCCACTGCTTGCTCTCTTCTGGATCAAGATGGTCATTGCCATAGAAACCGTAGAGTTGACCCAGATTCGGTGCCTTATAGGCCGTACCATAAGAAGCAACGAAACGGTAACCCTCCACGAACTCCCAGGCCGCACTGCTTTGCCAGGTGCCATGACGACCGAACTGAGAGTTATCATCGCTGCGAACCGCCCCTTCCAGGGTGAAGTCACCAAACTGCTGCAGCCCGGTCAGGTAGACGCCGGTGTTACGCAGGTCGTAGCCGTTGGTCACGTAGTTTGTACCCGGCTCGGTGCTCTGCTTCTGCCAGTCAACGCCCGCGCCAATGTTCCCATGGCCAACATCAACGGAGTTGAGCCACTGGACGTTGTACTGTTTGATTTCATCCAGCGTGGCTGTCGAATCGTAGCGGCCTAAATTTGGGTCGTAGTTATAGTCCTTGCTGTGGCTATAGCTGGTGAGCAGCTGCGAATGGAAGATGTCATCGTTGAAGCGCAATCCTGCATCCCAGGTCTGGCTATAGAGCTGGCGGGTATCGACCAGTACGTCAGGGGTAAAGGAGCTGTAGTAGCCGTCGTAGGCCGTACGGTTGCTGTAGCCAAAGCCGCGAACAAAACCGCTCCACTGGTCTGAGAATGCGTGATCCAGTGCGCCGTAGAGCGTTTTATTCATAAAACCGTCGCGATCGGTCTGGGCAAGGCCACCATTGTTGCCGTCCGCAACCACATCAAACCCTTTGGTATAGGTGTAATCACCCGCAAGCGTGACGCGCGTGCTGTCACCCAGTGTTTGCTGAGTACTGCCGCCATAATTCTGATAGCCGTGTGAGCCTACGCCAGCATTCAGCGTGGTACCGTCCTTCGCACGAGTAGTAATAATGTTTACGACACCACCAATCGCGTCTGAGCCGTATACCGCCGAACGCGGTCCACGAACATATTCGATTCGCTGCACCAGGGAGATTGGGAACTGGCTGAGATCGGACGACCCCGTGACGCCCGCCTGGTTAAGGCGGATCCCATCAACAAGGATCAGGACGTGGCTGGAGTTGGTGCCACGGATAAAGAGAGAGGAGAGTTGCCCCATCCCACCACTTTGCGCCGTATCCACGCCGGGCAGGCGACGCATAACGTCCAGCACCGAGGTTGACTGCCAACGGTCAATATCGGCACGCGTCACAACCGAGGTTGCTGCCAGAATAGTTTTTTCAGGTTGTTCAAAACGATTTGCCGTCACCACCAACGAGTCTGCGCTATCCTGCGCCCAGCCCGAAAATGCCGTGACGGACAACGCCGTCAGCAGCGATACTTTTTTAATCATTGTTAAAGCATCCACAATATAAGAAGGATGCCGCAGGCCTCATCGATAGCACGCGATGATGAAACCAAATGCGACGTGATCCCGGCAGGTCTTCGGGCTAGGTGGCTATATAAGGATGAAGACTTCCCATTTTCACAGTGTCTACAACGCTCATCCCGCCAGTCTTTACCGCTGCGCGTCAGCTCCAGATTTACACTGGATTCCCTTTTCACTCTCAGGAGACCGGAAACAGAATGCTACAATTAGACACGTATGGATGTCCAGACAGCTATTGGCCATTAACTCTGGACATCCCCTGAACAATGCCTACAATCGCCGCGTAATTCTTTATCACTCAGGACGCATCATGACCCCAGAACACCTCCCGACAGAACAGTACGACGCGCAGCTGGCAGAGAAAGTCGTCCGCCTGCAAAGTATGATGACGCCTTTCAACGCGCCCGTTCCCGAGGTGTTCCGCTCTCCTGTCAGCCACTACCGCATGCGTGCAGAGTTCCGCATCTGGCACGACGGTGACGACCTGTACCACATCATTTTCGATCAGCAGACGAAATCCCGCATTCGCGTGGACAGCTTCCCGGCAGCGAGCGAGCTTATCAATCAGCTGATGACGCTGATCGTTGAAGGCGTGCGTAACAACCCGGTGCTGCGCCACAAGCTGTTCCAGATTGACTACCTGACCACGCAAAGCAATCAGGCCATTGTCTCACTGCTGTATCACAAAGCCCTGAACGACGAGTGGCGCGAGCAGGCCGAAGCCCTGCGTGATGCGCTGCGTGCGCAGAACATCAACGTTCACCTGATTGGCCGTGCGACAAAAACCAAAATCATGCTGGATCAGGACTACGTCGACGAGCGCCTGCCGGTGGCGGGTAAAGAGATGGTCTATCGTCAGGTGGAGAACAGTTTTACCCAGCCGAATGCCGCGATGAACGTGCAGATGCTGGAGTGGGCGCTGAAGGCGACGGAAGAGTCTAAGGGCGATCTGCTTGAACTCTACTGCGGTAACGGCAACTTCTCGCTGGCACTGGCGCGTAACTTCGAGCGCGTTCTGGCAACCGAAATCGCCAAACCGTCGGTGGCCGCCGCGCAGTACAACATTGCCGCCAACCATATCGACAACGTGCAGATCATTCGTATGGCCGCAGAAGAGTTCACGCAGGCAATGAACGGCGTACGCCAGTTTAACCGTCTGGAAGGAATCGATCTGAAGAGCTACCAGTGTGAGACGATTTTTGTCGACCCGCCGCGTAGTGGCCTGGACAGCGAAACCGAGAAGATGGTGCAGGCGTACCCGCGTATTTTGTACATCTCCTGTAACCCGGAGACTCTGTGCAAAAACCTGGAAACGTTAGGCCAGACGCACAAGGTTGAACGTCTGGCGCTGTTCGATCAGTTCCCGTATACGCACCATATGGAGTGCGGCGTACTGCTCACGGCGAAGTAATGTGGCCTTGTAGGGCAGGTAAGCGAAGCGCCACCTGCCAAAAAAGCCGGATGGCGCTTCGCTTATCCGGCCTACAATGACAAAAACCTTTACTCCGGTAACTGGCTCTTACGGCTACGCATGCGCGAGCCAATCCAGAACACCAGCGCAACAGACAGTACCGCAGGGAAGAAGTTAGAGCCGATATCCGGATACTCCGCGCGCACCACCGTGCTGTACAGCAATACGCCCAGAATAAAGCAGGCGGCGGCCAGCCCCGGTAACCCCACCGGCATGGTGCGGTTCAGGTAGCGTTGATGCAGGCAGTACACCGTCAGCACCAGCGCAATCAGCGGGAAAATCGAAAACGGCACGATGGAGCTAAAAATAGCGGCGAACGTACCATTAATGGATAAGCCAGCGATCAATGCCAGCAACAGCGTCCCTTTATCCTGACCTGACTGTTTCATTACTCACCTTCACTCTTCGGTTTGATGTGCCAGTTTCTCTTGTTCACGGCGATACCAGTAGTACGCGCCTTTGGAGATCATCCTGAGCTGCAATACCAGTCGCTCTTCAAGCTGCTTGCGTTGTTCAATGCTGACATCCAGCGCTTCGGCACCTGCGCTGAAAACAATCGTCACCATCGCCTCGGCCTGTGCTTCGGTAAACGCACGCGGCATATGGTTTTCGAGTTCAAGATAGTCGGCAAGTTCCGCGATGAAGTGCTGAATTTCGCGCGCGACGGCGGCACGAAACGCCGCCGACGTGCCCGAACGCTCGCGCAGAAGCAGACGAAACGCGTTGGGGTTATTGCCGATAAATTCCATAAAGGTCGACACGGAGGTACGGATCACGCTGCCCCCTTTGGCGATACGCTGACGCGCCTGGCGCATCAGCTGGCGCAGCATCAAACCGCTCTCGTCGACCATGGTCAGGCCCAGTTCATCCACATCACGGAAGTGACGATAGAAGGACGTTGGCGCAATCCCGGCCTCGCGTGCAACCTCGCGCAGGCTCAAACTGGCAAAACTTCGCTCAGCACTCAGTTGACTGAATGCGGCTTCCACCAGCGAACGCCGGGTTTTCTCTTTTTGTTGTGCTCTTACGCCCATCACGATAGTTGAATCCTTCCAAAGGCCTGATGGCACTATACCAGAGAATAAAATTAATCTGTTTGCCTGGCTTTGTGAATGATTGTTTACGTGCGGTTTGTGCTCCACTGCCGGAAAAAAGCACAACGATAATTGGGTTACTCTGGCAATGATGTTATGATTCTGTTGCTTTTATGTATAAGAACAGGTAAGCCTTACCATGCCACATTCCTACGATTACGACGCAATAGTTATTGGTTCCGGCCCCGGCGGCGAAGGTGCTGCTATGGGTCTGGTGAAACAGGGAGCCAGAGTAGCGGTCATTGAGCGCTACCATAATGTCGGCGGCGGTTGCACCCACTGGGGCACCATCCCTTCGAAAGCCCTCCGCCACGCCGTTAGCCGCATTATCGAATTTAACCAGAATCCTCTTTACAGCGACCACTCCCGACTTCTTCGTTCCTCTTTTGCCGACATCCTGAATCACGCGGATACCGTCATTAACCAGCAGACGCGCATGCGTCAGGGGTTTTATGAGCGTAACCACTGTGAAATTTTGCAGGGCAACGCGCATTTTGTGGATGAACACACCCTGGCACTCGAATGCCACGACGGATCGGTTGAAACCATCACCGCTGAAAAATTTGTGATTGCCTGCGGTTCACGCCCGTACCATCCGGCCGACGTGGACTTCTCGCACCCGCGCGTCTACGACAGCGACTCGATTCTGAGCCTGCACCATGAACCCCGCCACGTCATTATCTATGGCGCAGGGGTCATTGGTTGCGAATATGCGTCGATCTTCCGCGGAATGGACGTCAAAGTTGACCTGATCAACACTCGCGACCGCCTGCTGGCCTTCCTCGATCAGGAGATGTCGGACTCCCTCTCCTACCACTTCTGGAACAGCGGCGTCGTGATTCGTCACAACGAAGAATACGAGAAGATCGAAGGCTGTGACGACGGGGTGATCATGCACCTGAAGTCCGGCAAGAAGCTGAAAGCGGACTGCCTCCTGTACGCCAACGGCCGTACCGGCAACACCGATTCCCTGCAGCTGGAAAATATCGGGCTTGAAACCGACAGCCGCGGTCAGCTGAAGGTCAACAGCATGTATCAGACCGCCCTGCCGCACGTTTACGCGGTCGGCGACGTGATTGGCTACCCAAGCCTGGCCTCCGCCGCTTACGACCAGGGACGCATTGCGGCTCAGGCGCTGGTGAAGGGCGAAGCGACGGCGCATCTGATTGAAGATATCCCGACGGGTATCTACACCATCCCGGAAATCAGCTCAGTCGGCAAAACCGAGCAGCAGCTGACGTCAATGAAGGTGCCTTACGAGGTGGGTCGTGCGCAGTTTAAACATCTGGCGCGGGCGCAAATCGTGGGGATGAGCGTGGGTACGCTGAAAATTCTGTTCCATCGCGAGACGAAAGAGATCCTTGGGATTCACTGCTTTGGTGAACGCGCCGCGGAAATCATTCATATCGGCCAGGCGATCATGGAGCAGAAAGGTGGTGGTAACACCATTGAGTACTTCGTCAACACCACCTTTAACTACCCGAC
The DNA here is from genome assembly GCF_000286655.1 of Enterobacter sp. SST3. Taxonomy (NCBI): domain Bacteria; kingdom Pseudomonadati; phylum Pseudomonadota; class Gammaproteobacteria; order Enterobacterales; family Enterobacteriaceae; genus Enterobacter; species Enterobacter sp. SST3. Next base: position 6,955 of record NZ_ALNS01000021.1, read on the forward strand.
CATGGCGGAAGCCTATCGGGTAGCCGCGCTGAACGGCTTAAACCGCCTGTTTTAACGCGCTGTCAAAATGGCCATCCATCGCACCGCGGATGGCCTCTGCCAGCTGCTCATAGCGGCTGCGCAGCGGTGAACCCGGGCGATAAACCAGGCCAATCGTACGACGCGGCTCTGGCTTAATGCACGGCAAGTAGACCACGCCATCACGCTTACGCTCGTGCGGCACCGCCAGCGCAGGCAGCAGCGTAATACCGCTTCCCGCCGCGACCATATTTCGCAGGGTTTCCAGGCTGGTTGCGCGGAAGTGGGTATCTTCATCAGCACCCGCTTCGAAACAGAAGCCCATCGCCTGGTCGCGCAGGCAGTGGCCATCTTCCAGCATCAGCAGCTTTTCACCCGCCAGATCGGCCATCGGCACGCGATCGCGGTTCGCCCACGGGTGATCTTCATAGATCGCCAGCATCATCGGCTCATCGAACAACGGCACTTCAATAAAGGCCTCACTCTCTTTTACCAGTGCCAGAATGGCGCAGTCGAGCTTGCCGCTGTCCAACTGCGCCAGCAGCTGATGCGTCTGCGCTTCGTGCAGGTACATTTCGAGTTTCGGGAACGTCTGGTGCAGCATCGGAATGATGTGCGGTAGCAGGTACGGGCCAACGGTTGGGATCAGGCCAATATGCAGCGGGCCGGACATCGCCTCCCCCTGCTGGCTTGCCATTTCCTTGAGCACTTTGACCTCGCGCAGCACGGTGCGCGCCTGATCCACCAGCAGAAGACCTGCCTGTGTGAACAGAACCTTACGACTGGTGCGCTCCAGCAGCATCACGCCCAGCTCGTCTTCAAGCTTGCGGATCTGGCCGCTCAGCGTGGGCTGGCTGACGTGGCAGGAATCTGCCGCGCGGCGAAAGTGACGATGCTCGGCTAACGCTACCAGGTATTCAAGATCACGAATATTCATTATTCATCCTCCGTCGCCACGATAGTTCAAGGCGATAGATAGCATAGCAACGAACGATTATCCCTATCAAGCATTCTGTTGAATAATACACCACATAGACGAGGCGGCACGTGTTTACCCTTGACGTCCCCGCACCGTCAGCGAGTTTCTCTCAAAACTCGAACAACTAAAGCCAACGTGAACTTTTGCGGACCCCGTGGTCCGCTTTTTTTTGCGTAAAAAAGCCCAACTCAGGGTTGGGCTGGGGTTTGTCGGGTAAGACGAAGCCGCCACCCGACGTTTCAGGCATCAAATCAGGCGGTTTTTCGCCTCCGCAATTGCCTGCGCCACCTGCTTAGGCGACACGCCGCCTTTCGCCGCACGCTTGTCGAGGCAGGACTGCAGCGCCAGTATCGGATAGACGTCATCCCCGATAACCGCACTGAATTTCTGTAGATCGGCCAGCGCCAGATCTTCCAGCGGTTTACCCTGACGAATGGCTTCCACTACCGCTTCACCGACAATATGGTGCGCTTCACGGAACGGTACGCCCTTCGCCACCAGATAATCCGCCAGCTCGGTCGCGTTCGCATAGCCCTGCTGCGCCGCTTCCTGACAGCGCGGACGCTTCACCTGAATGCCGTCCAGCACCAGCGCGCCCATATGCAGACAGTCGAGCCAGGTGTCGAGCGCGTCGAACAGCCCTTCTTTGTCTTCCTGCATATCTTTGTTGTACGCCAGCGGCAGCCCTTTCAGGGTCATCATCATGCCGGTCAGCGCGCCCTGCACGCGGCCACATTTCCCGCGGATCAGCTCCAGCGCGTCCGGGTTTTTCTTCTGCGGCATCAGGGATGAGCCTGACGTCACGCGATCGGACAGCTCAACGAAGCCCGCTTCACCGGAGTTAAAGAAGATCAGATCTTCGGCAAAGCGCGACAGGTGCACCATCCCGATAGAGGCATTGGAGAGCAACTCCAGCACGTGGTCACGGTCAGAGACGCTGTCCAGGCTGTTACGGGTGGCGGAGGCAAAGCCCAGCCAGCCTGCCAGCTGTTCACGGTCGATTTCGTAAGCGGTACCCGCCAGCGCGCCGCTGCCCAGCGGGCTGACGTCCAGACGCTTCAGGGTATCCTGCAGACGGCTTTCGTCACGCGCCAGCATCTCAACGTAGGCCAGACACCAGTGCGCAAAGGTCACCGGCTGCGCGCGCTGCAGGTGGGTATAACCCGGCATCACCGCGTCCTGATTGTTCTGTGCGGTCTCCACCAGCGCGGTCTGCAGCTGACGGTTAGCCGCCAGCAGCTCCGCGACGGTATCTTTACACCACAGCTTCAGGTCGGTGGCGACCTGGTCGTTACGGCTACGCCCGGTGTGGAGCTTTTTACCCAACTGACCGACTTTGTCGATCAGTTTGCCTTCCACCCAGCTGTGAATATCTTCGGCATCGCTCTGCAGAATTTGCTGCGGATCCAGACGCACTTCTTCCAGCAGATTGTTCAGCGCCTCTTCCAGCTGCTGCTGTTCGTCTGCGGTCAGTACGCCAACGGTCACCAGCGCTTTGGACCAGGCCACAGAGCCGACAATATCCTGTTCGGCCAGGCGGTAGTCGAAGCGCAAAGAGTCGTTGAACTGTTTGAACCGCTGATCCGCTGCCTGTGTAAAACGCCCACCCCAAAGTGCCATAACGAATTTCCTTAATGATGATATTTTTGCCCGGTGGCGCTGCGCTTACCGGGCCTACACAATTCACGTAGGCCGGATAAGCGAAGCGCCATCCGGCACAGAATCTTAAGCCAGAATACGCGTGCCAATCGGCGTGCCGTTAAACAGCGCCGGCAATTGCTCCGCGTGACGCCAGGAGGCGATATCAACCGGACGGCCCAGCGTGCGCGCCGCATCCAGCGCGGCGTTCACTTTGACGATCATGCCGTCGGTGATGATGCCCTGCGCAATCAGCTGCTCGGCTTTTGCCGCAGTCATTTCCGCAATGCGCTGGCCTTTACCGTCCAGAATGCCGCTCACGTCGGAGAGCAGGATCAGGTCCGCACCCAGCGTTGCCGCCAGTGCAGTTGCCGCCTGGTCAGCGTTAACGTTCATCAGCTCGCCCTCTTCGGTCACGCCGATAGAGCTCACCACCGGCAGGAAACCGCCTTCCAGCAACGTGTTAATCAGCTTAGGCGAACCCGGCTGCGCCAGTCCAACGTGACCGAGCGCTTCGTCGAGCTGGGTCACTTTTACGCTGTCGCCATCGCCCAGATAGAGGCCAACGGAGGCAATGTGGTGTTTCTTCGCCCAGGACAGCAGGGTTTTGTTCGCCGTACCCGCCAGCGCACCGGTGATAATGTCAATCTGATCCGCAGGCGTCACGCGCAGGCCGTTCTTCTTGATCACCGGCAGGTTGAGCCCTTTCATCAGCTCATCCACCACGCAGCCGCCGCCGTGCACAATCACCAGCGGACGTTGGTGTGATTCGCGATAGTTCACCAGCGCGGTAAACAGACGCTCCAGCGCTTCTTCGCTGTCCAGCAGTACACCACCGAGTTTGATAATTAATGGGTTCATCATCACACCTTAAATAAGAGCCTGCGTTTCCGGGAAACCGAAACGAATATTTGCACACTGCATTGCCTGAGCGGCAGCGCCTTTCAGTAAGTTATCTTCTGCGGCCACCACGATGAGATGCTCACCCTGCACGGCAAAGCCGATGTCGCAGAACGGCAGGCCGACCACATTTTTCAGCGCCGGCACGCCTTTGTCGTACAGGCGCACCAGCGGTTTGTCCGCATACGCCTGCGTGAAGACCTCATTCACCTGCTCTTTGGTCACGCCAGGCTTCAGGCGGCAGGTAATGGTTTCGAGGATCCCACGCGGGAAGCTGCCCAGATGCGGCGTGAAAATCACGTCAGCGCCCAGATGGGTGGTGATTTCAGGATGATGGCGATGATTAAACACGCCATACGGCTGAAGGCTCACTTCGCAGAAGCTGTTGGAGATGGCGGCCTTGCGCCCTGCTCCGCTCACGCCGCTGGTGGCGTTGATCACCGGCCACTGGTTCAGATCCAGCAGCCCGGCGTCGATCAGCGGCTTCAGGGAAAGCTGTGCCGCCGTCGGGTAGCAGCCCGGGACAGCAATCAGATCCGCTTCTTTCAGTTTATCTGCGCTCCACTCCGCCAGGCCGTACACCGCTTTTTCAAGCAGATCCGGATGCTGATGGGTGAAACCGTAATATTTTTCGTAGAACGCGCCGTCGTTAACGCGGAACGCGCCGGAGAGGTCGAAGACCACGCATCCGGCTGCCAGAAACTGCGGCGCCAGGTCGTGGCTGACCTCGTGCGCGGTGGCTAAAAACACCACGTCGACGCCGTCGGTAAACTCGCTGATGTCAGACATGGGCTGCAAAGGCAGATCGACCAGGCCCTTAAGCTGCGGATGCAAATCGGAAATTAACTTTCCTGCATCATTGCTTTGCGCTGACACGGTCAAAGCGGTTATGGTCATATGTGGATGGCGATTCACGTAGCTTACAAGCTCTGCGCCCGCATAACCGCTAGCGCCTACAATCAGCGTATTCAACATCGGGTTCCTTTATGCTCAACGTTAATGTATTTTTATTCACATTTATTGCATGAATATTGATACTATCACGACCTAAGGTGTGTCAACAATGAAAATGAACTTACCGCCATTTATCGAGATCTACCGCGCCCTGATTGCCACACCGTCCATCAGCGCAACGGAAGAAGCGCTGGATCAGAGCAATGAGTCTTTAATCAATCTGCTGGCGGGTTGGTTTAGCGATCTTGGGTTTAACGTTGAGGTTCAGCCCGTCCCCGGCACTCGTCACAAATTTAACCTGCTCGCCAGTACCGGAACCGGTGCGGGCGGCCTGCTGCTGGCCGGTCACACCGACACCGTGCCGTTTGACGATGGCCGCTGGACGCGCGATCCGTTCACCCTGACCGAGCACGACAACAAGCTCTACGGTCTGGGCACCGCAGACATGAAAGGCTTCTTCGCCTTTATCCTCGACGCGCTGCGTGACGTGGACGTGACGAAGCTGAAAAAACCGCTCTACATTCTGGCGACCGCCGATGAAGAAACCAGCATGGCGGGCGCGCGCTACTTCTCAGAAAACACGTCGATTCGTCCGGATTGCGCGATCATCGGCGAGCCGACGTCTCTGCAACCGATTCGCGCGCATAAAGGCCATATCTCTACCGCCGTGCGCGTGCTCGGCCAGTCCGGCCACTCCAGCGATCCGGCGCGCGGCGTCAACGCCATTGAGCTGATGCATGACGCCATCGGCCGCATCATGACCCTGCGCGACGATCTGAAAGAGCGTTACCACTATGAGGCGTTCACCGTGCCGTATCCAACGCTCAATCTCGGCAGCCTGCACGGCGGTGATGCCTCGAACCGTATCTGCGCCTGCTGCGAGCTGCACATGGACATCCGACCGCTGCCGGGCATGACCCTGAGCGATCTGGATGGTTTACTGAACGAAGCGCTGGCCCCGGTGAGTGAGCGCTGGCCGGGCCGTCTGACGGTCTCGGAACTGCACCCGCCGATCCCGGGTTATGAATGCCCGCCGGACCATCAGCTGGTCGAAGTGGTGGAAAAGCTGCTCGGTGAAAAGACTGACGTGGTGAACTACTGCACCGAAGCACCGTTTATTCAGACGCTGTGCCCGACGCTGGTTCTTGGCCCTGGCTCCATCAACCAGGCGCACCAGCCGGATGAGTATCTTGAAACCCGCTTTATCAAGCCCACCCGCGAACTGATTACCCAGGTTGTACATCATTTCTGCTGGCATTAATGACCTTTCCCCTCTCGGAAGAGAGGGGAAAATCCCGCGATCTCCGTCACATTTCCATAAGCATCTCTTATCTGACGCAATGCGAATTAAATTTCGTAAATTGCCCACATTTATTCGTTTGCTGAACCGTTTTCGCAGCAATTGACGACGGGGGTTTTACGTGGCTTTATAAAGGGAGATGACAAAATAATGTCCAGAAGATTTTCGCCTGGGCATAAACAAAAATGATGGGGTGACTGGGTTTTTATGAACGAACAATATTCCGCGTTGCGTAGTAATGTCAGTATGCTCGGCAAAGTGCTTGGAGATACCATCAAAGATGCGTTGGGGGAGAACATCCTCGACCGCGTTGAAACCATCCGCAAGCTGTCTAAATCTTCCCGTGCCGGTAACGAGGCCAGTCGTCAGGAGCTGCTCACCACCTTGCAGAACCTCTCGAACGACGAGCTGCTGCCCGTTGCACGCGCATTCAGCCAGTTCCTGAACCTGGCAAATACCGCTGAGCAATACCACAGCATTTCGCCAAACGGCGAAGCGGCCAGCAACCCGGAAGTCATTGCCCGCACCCTTCGTAAACTGAAAGACCAGCCAGACCTCAACGAAGCCACCATCAAAAAAGCGGTGGAGTCACTTTCGCTGGAGCTGGTACTGACCGCTCACCCAACCGAGATCACCCGTCGCACCCTGATCCACAAAATGGTGGAAGTGAACAACTGCCTGAAGCAGCTGGATAACAAAGACATTGCCGACTATGAACGCAACCAGCTGATGCGCCGCCTGCGCCAGCTGATTGCTCAGTCCTGGCACACCGATGAAATTCGTAAGCATCGCCCAAGCCCGGTCGACGAAGCTAAATGGGGCTTTGCGGTGGTGGAAAACAGCCTGTGGGAAGGGGTACCGAACTACCTGCGCGAGCTGAACGAACAGCTGGAAGCGAACCTGGGCTACCGTCTGCCGGTCGACTTTGTGCCGGTCCGCTTTACCTCCTGGATGGGCGGCGACCGCGACGGCAACCCAAACGTCACCGCAGAAATCACCCGTCACGTCCTGCTGCTGAGCCGCTGGAAAGCGACCGATCTGTTCCTGAAAGACATTCAGGTGCTGATCTCCGAGCTGTCGATGGTAGAAGCGACGCCGGAACTGCGCGCGCTGGCCGGTGAAGAAGGCGCCAGCGAGCCGTACCGTTTCCTGATGAAAAAACTGCGTGGTCAGCTGATGGCCACTCAGGCCTGGCTGGAAGCGCGCCTGAAAGGCCAGCGTCTGCCAAAACCAGAAGGCCTGCTCAGCCAGAACGAGCAGCTCTGGGAGCCGCTGTACGCCTGTTATAAATCACTCCAGGCGTGCGGGATGGGCATTATCGCCAACGGCGAACTGCTCGACACCCTGCGTCGCGTGAAGTGTTTCGGCGTGCCGCTGGTGCGTATCGACGTGCGTCAGGAAAGTACCCGTCATACCGAAGCGCTGGGCGAGCTGACCCGCTACCTCGGCATCGGCGACTATGAAAGCTGGTCCGAAGCCGACAAACAGGCGTTCCTGATCCGCGAGCTGAACTCCAAGCGCCCGCTGCTGCCGCGCAACTGGGAGCCAAGCAACGATACCCGCGAAGTGCTCAACACCTGTAAAGCGATCGTGGACGCACCGAAAGGATCGGTGGCCGCCTATGTGATCTCCATGGCGAAAACCCCGTCCGACGTGCTGGGCGTTCATCTTCTGCTGAAAGAAGCGGGCATCGACTACGCCCTGCCGGTCGCCCCGCTGTTTGAGACCCTCGATGACCTGAACAACGCCAACGACGTGATGAGCCAGCTGCTGAACATCGACTGGTATCGCGGCTTTATTCAGGGCAAACAGATGGTGATGATCGGCTATTCCGACTCCGCAAAAGATGCGGGCGTGATGGCGGCATCCTGGGCGCAGTATCAGGCGCAGGATGCACTGATCAAAACCTGCGAAAAAGCCGGTATCGAGCTGACCCTGTTCCACGGACGCGGTGGCTCAATTGGCCGTGGCGGCGCGCCAGCACACGCGGCACTGCTGTCACAGCCACCGGGAAGCCTGAAAGGCGGCCTGCGCGTGACCGAGCAGGGCGAGATGATCCGCTTCAAATACGGCCTGCCGGAAGTGACCATCAGCAGCCTGTCGCTTTATACCAGCGCGATCCTGGAAGCCAACCTGCTGCCACCGCCGGAGCCGAAAGCCTCCTGGTGCCACATCATGGACGAGCTGTCGGCTATCTCCTGCGATCTGTACCGCGGCTACGTGCGTGAAAACAAAGATTTCGTGCCTTACTTCCGTTCAGCCACGCCTGAGCAGGAGCTGGGTAAACTTCCGCTGGGCTCGCGTCCTGCCAAGCGTCGTCCGACCGGCGGCGTTGAATCCCTGCGTGCAATCCCGTGGATCTTTGCCTGGACGCAGAACCGCTTAATGCTGCCCGCCTGGCTGGGTGCCGGTGCCGCACTGCAAAAAGTGGTGGAAGACGGTAAACAGAGCGAGCTGGAAACCATGTGCCGCGACTGGCCGTTCTTCTCTACCCGTCTGGGAATGCTGGAGATGGTCTTCTCGAAAGCCGACCTGTGGCTGGCGGAATACTACGATCAGCGCCTGGTGAAGCCCGAGCTGTGGGCGCTGGGCAAAGAGCTGCGCGAACTGCTGGAAGGCGACATCAAAGTGGTGCTGGACATCGCTAACGACTCACACCTGATGGCGGACCTGCCGTGGATTGCCGAGTCTATCCAGCTGCGTAACATCTACACCGACCCGCTGAACGTCCTGCAGGCAGAGCTGCTGCACCGTTCGCGTCTGGCAGAAGAAGAAGGGAAAGAGCCGGATCCACGCGTTGAACAGGCGCTGATGGTGACGATTGCGGGCGTTGCGGCGGGTATGCGTAACACCGGCTAATGCTTTACGCCCGGCGGCGCTGCGCTTGCACGGGCCTACGATAAGTAGGCCGGGTAAGCGTTAGCGCCACCCGGCAAATTTCGGTAGTCTCCTTATGCATTCCGATATCACCCAGATTTTGACAGACCTGGTGAACCGCACGTTACCGCTGGGTCAGATTCATTTCTCAGCGCTGGCTGAACAGCATCCCCGAACCTCTCCCTGCCTCGGCATTACCCTTGACACACCCTGCGAGGCGATTTTTTCTTTTTTTGGACAAATTACGCATCCTGCGCCTCACGCCCTGAGCATACATTTCGGTAAGCAGCAGCTTACAATCGAGTTACAGCATGACAATGTGCTCTTACAACAACTCCAGGTTGCCCGACGTGGTCCGCGAACGGGGGCTTTTCTTCTGCAAACGCTCACCGAATTACAGATGCAGCCAGAAGAGCAGGACACAGCAAGGCTGGTGGTTTTAAGCCTGCTCAGCCACTGCCGGGATCTGCTTGGAAGCGAAATTCACACCGACAGCCGCAGCCGGGCACTGTTCGAAGCCGTTCGGAGCTATATCGAAGAAAATTATGCCTCTTTGTTAACTCGCGAATCCGTGGCACAGGCGTTCTACATCTCACCAAACTACCTTTCCCATCTATTCCAGAAAGTCGGCAGCGTCGGATTCAATGAATATTTAACAAAAACGCGCCTGGAACATGCGCGTCAGCTGCTGAAAGGCTACGATCTCAAAATTAAAGATATCGCCACACGCTGTGGATTTACGGACAGCAACTACTTTTGCCGTCTCTTTCGCAAGCACACCGAACGTTCCCCTTCCGAATATCGACGCCAGTACCACAGCCAGCTGATCGCCAAAAAGTAGCATTGTGATCGCTCTCTCACTTCGCCAAGGACATTACATTTGTCCAGTATTTGGCAAAATTGACCTGTATTCGCCGCGCCTGGGTGCGCCGTATCCTTTATTCAACCTTTCTGACTTAAGGAAAAATAATGGAACTGTACCTGGATACCGCCAACGTGGCGGAAGTTGAACGCCTGGCGCGCATTTTTCCCATTGCGGGCGTCACCACCAACCCGAGCATCATTGCCGCCAGCCGTGAATCCATCTGGGACGTGCTGCCGCGCCTGCAACAAGCCATCGGGCCGGAAGGCACGCTGTTTGCTCAAACCATGAGCCGCGATGCCGAAGGCATGGTGGCAGAAGCCAAACGTCTGAGTAACGCCATTCCGGGCATTGTGGTGAAAATCCCGGTGACGGCTCAGGGACTTATCGCAATTAAGGCCTTGAAAAAAGAGGGGATAACCACCCTGGGCACCGCCGTTTACAGCGCGGCGCAGGGCCTGCTCGCCGCACTCGCAGGGGCGAAATATGTCGCGCCGTACGTCAACCGCGTCGACGCGCAGGGCGGTGACGGCATTCGCATGGTTCAGGAACTGCAGTCCCTGCTGGAGCTGCACGCGCCGGGCAGTAAAGTACTGGCCGCCAGCTTCAAAACGCCGCGTCAGGCGCTCGACTGCCTGTTGGCAGGATGTGAAGCAATCACGCTTCCCTTAGACGTAGCGCAACATATGCTCGGTACGCCGGCGGTAGAGTCAGCCATAGAGAAGTTCGAGCAGGACTGGAAAAACGCGTTTGGTAACCTCAACCTCTAAGGGAGAACTGTTATGGACCGTATCATTCAATCGCCGGGGAAATATATCCAGGGCGCGGATGTGCTGACCCGTCTCGGCGACTATCTGAAACCCCTGGCAAACCGCTGGCTGGTCGTCGGCGATAAGTTTGTGCTGGGTTTTGCCGAAGAGACCCTGCGCCAGAGTTTTAAAAAAGCCGAACTGCATGCCGAAATTGCGCCGTTTGGCGGCGAATGTTCGCAAAATGAAATCGATCGTCTGAAAAAGCTGGCCGACAGCGCCGACTGCCTGGCAGTACTGGGTATTGGTGGCGGTAAAACGCTGGATACCGCGAAAGCCCTGGCTCACTTTATGGACGTGCCGGTCGCCATTGCGCCGACTATCGCGTCCACCGACGCGCCGTGCAGCGCCCTTTCCGTCATTTACACCGACAGCGGCGAGTTCGATCGCTACCTGATGCTGCCGCACAACCCGAACATGGTCATTGTGGATACGAAAGTGGTTGCAGGTGCGCCTGCACGTCTGCTGGCCGCCGGGATTGGCGACGCGCTGGCGACCTGGTTTGAAGCACGCGCCTGCTCGCGCAGCGGCGCGACCACTATGGCCGGGGGTAAATGCACACAGGCGGCATTAGCGCTCGCCGAGCTGTGCTACAACACGCTGGTTGAAGAGGGTGAAAAAGCGATGCTGGCGGCGGAACAGCATGTGGTGACGCCTGCTCTGGAACGCATTATCGAAGCCAACACCTATCTCAGCGGCGTCGGCTTTGAAAGTGGCGGGCTGGCGGCGGCACACGCTATTCATAACGGCATGACGGCGGTGCCGGACGCGCATCACTTCTATCATGGGGAGAAAGTGGCGTTTGGTACGCTGACGCAGCTGGTGCTGGAAAACGCGCCGGTAGAAGAAATTGAGACCGTCGCGGCGCTTTGCCACAGCGTAGGGCTGCCGATCACCCTGGCACAGCTGAACATCAAAGAGGATATTCCGGCCAAAATGCGTCTGATTGCCGAAGCCTCATGTGCGGAAGGAGAAACGATCCACAACATGCCGGGGGGCGTCACGCCGGATCAGGTTTATGCGGCGCTGCTGGTAGCAGACCAGTATGGACAACGATTCCTGCAGGAGTGGGAGTAATAAAAAAGCCGGGTGGCGCTGCGCTTACCCGGCCTACATGGCACTTTAATTTCCAGGCCGGGTAAGGCGTAGCCGCACCCGGCACACTGGCTACTTCACGTCAAACCGATCCAGATCCATGACCTTCGCCCAGGCGGCAACGAAGTCGCGGACAAACTTCTCATGCGCATCATCGCTGGCGTAAACCTCGGCCAGCGCGCGCAGGACGGCGTTAGAGCCGAAGACCAGATCGGCGCGGGTGGCGGTATATTTCACTTCACCGCTGGTGCGATCGCTTCCGGCAAACAGCTCATTGGACTCATCGGTCGCCTTCCACTGCGTGTTCATATCCAGCAGGTTCACGAAGAAATCAGTGCTCAGCACGCCCTCACGGTTGGTGAACACGCCGTTCTTGCTGCCATCAAAGTTGGCACCCAGTACGCGCAGGCCGCCGATCAGCACCGTCAGTTCTGGCGCAGTCAGCGTCAGCTGTTGGGCTTTATCAATCAGCAGAGACTCCGTGGTGGACACATCCACCTGCGCACGGTAGTTGCGGAAACCATCGGCAATCGGTTCGAGCAGGTTAAACATCTCGATATCCGTCTGATCCTGACGCGCATCAACGCGGCCCGGCGTGAACGGTACGGTGACATACACACCTGCCGCTTTTGCGGCCTGCTCAACGCCTACCGCGCCCGCCAGCACGATAATATCGGCCAGAGAGGCTTTGTTGGTGGTGCGCTGGATAGCTTCCAGGGCTGGCAGCGCGCGAACCGCCGCAGCGTTCACGTCCCAGTCGCGCTGAGGCGCCAGCGCCAGACGCGCGCCGTTGGCACCGCCACGCTTATCGCCACCGCGGAAGGTCGAGGCTGACGCCCAGGCAACAGAAACCAGTTCGCTCACGGAGAGACCAGAGGCAGCGATTTCCGCCTTCAGGCTTTCAATGTCTTCTTTCGTCGGATTGAACACCGCCTGCGGCAGCGGGTCCTGCCAAATCAGATCTTCTTTCGGCACTTCCGGGCCAAGGTAACGCGATTTTGGCCCCATATCGCGGTGGGTCAGCTTGAACCAGGCACGCGCGAAGGCTTCGTTGAAAGCCTGCGGGTCGTTCAGGAAGCGGCGGGAAATCTTCTCGAATTCCGGGTCGAAGCGCAGCGTCAGGTCGGTGACCAGCATGGTAGGCTTGCGTTTTTTCGACGGGTCGAACGGATCGGGCATGATTTCCGGCGCATCCACGGCTTCAAACTGAATCGCCCCTGCCGGACTGCGGGTCTGTACCCATTCGTATTTGAACAGGTTCTCGAAGAAGTAGTTGCTCCACTGGGTCGGGGTTTGTGACCAGATGACCTCCAGCCCGGAAGTAATGGCGTCTGCGCCAACCCCCGTGCCGTGCGTGCTGGCCCAGCCCAGGCCCTGTGCTTCAATCGGTGAGGCTTCGGGGTCGGTACCCACGTGGGTGGCTTCACCCGCGCCGTGAGTCTTGCCGAGGGTGTGGCCGCCTGCAATCAGCGCGACGGTCTCTTCATCGTTCATGCCCATGTTGCCGAAGGTCGCACGAATCGCTGCCGCCGCTGACAGCGGTTCACCGCTGGCGTTCGGCCCTTCCGGGTTCACGTAGATCAGGCCCATTTCGGTGGCTGCCAGAGGACGCTTAGCCAGCGCTTCCGGGTCGCGGTGGGTCAGCCAGGCTTTTTCATCACCCCAGTTCACGTCAAGATCCGGTTCCCAGACGTCTTCACGCCCGGCACCAAAACCAAAGGTACGGAAGCCGGAGTTCTCCAGTGCCACGTTACCCGCGAGGATAAACAGGTCGGCCCAGGAGATTTTTTGTCCGTATTTTTTCTTGATAGGCCACAGCAGACGGCGCGCTTTATCCAGGCTTACGTTATCCGGCCAGGAGTTCAGTGGCGCAAAGCGCTGTTGACCGCGTCCTGCCCCACCGCGCCCGTCCACGGAGCGATAGGTACCCGCACCGTGCCACGCCATACGGATAAACAGGCCCGCATAGCTGCCCCAGTCGGCAGGCCACCACGGTTGAGAGTCGGTTAAAAGTGCTTTGAGGTCGCCTTTAAGGGCAGAGTAATCAAGCTTGCTGAATTCTTTGCGGTAGTCGAAGTCTTCACCCAGCGGGTTCGAACGATTGGAATGTTGGTTAAGAAGATCGATGCGGAGTTGTTTTGGCCACCAGTCGCGGCTGCCTGTACCTGCGCCCGCGCTGTGATCGACGCCGCCCTGATGGAACGGGCATTTGCCGACTGATGCCGCTTTATTGGTCTCGTCTGACGTGCTCATCGCTATGCTCCCTTTTACAGTGTTACCGTTACGATATACACCACTAGCAATAAGTTATAGTTGAATTAATCCACAGATTCGATAGCTGATACCTTTTAACTTTTTACCCTGTTAAAAAGCCCTCTATTTAAGAGGGCTTTTGGTGTTTTACGCGGGGCGAACGCCCAGAGTATGGCAGATGGCATAGCTCATCTCCGCGCGGTTTAGCGTGTAGAAGTGGAAGTCTTTCACCCCTTCACGGCTTAAGATTTTCACCATGTCCATCGCGATATTGGCCCCCACCAGCTTGCGGGTTTCCGGGTCATCATCCAGACCTTCGTACATTTTGGACATCCACAGCGGAATGCGCACGTTGGTCATATCGGCGAATTTCTTCGCCTGTTTGAAGTTAGAGACCGGCAGAATGCCCGGGATAATTTCAACGTCGATGCCCGCGGAGACGCAGCGGTCACGGAAGCGCAGGTAGCTTTCGACATCAAAGAAGAACTGGGTAATGGCGCGGTTGGCACCGGCCTCCACTTTACGCTTGAGGTTAAGCAGATCCGCCTGGGCGCTTTTCGCTTCCGGGTGAACCTCAGGGTAAGCAGCCACGGAGATATCGAAATCTGCCACCTCTTTCAGCAGCCCGACCAGGTCGGCCGCATACATCTCTGGCTTGCCGCTGCCGGGCGGGAGGTCGCCGCGCAGTGCGACAATATGACGGATGCCGTTATTCCAGTAGTCCTGGGCGATGGCACGCAGCTCGTCGCGGGTAGCGTCGATACAGGTGAGGTGCGGCGCCGCTTCCAGACCGGTACGATCTTTGATGCCTTTAATGATGCTGTGCGTACGGTCACGCTCGCCAGAGTTCGCACCGTAGGTCACGGAGACAAACTTTGGTTTCAGGCTGCTGAGACGATCGATAGAGCTCCACAGGGTTTGCTCCATTTCACTGGTGCGCGGCGGGAAAAATTCAAAAGAGACGTTAATCTGACCGTTTACTTCGGCCAGGCTCTGGTTCAGTGCTTCCCGCTGGTTGGCGTGAAAAAAGCTCATACCCTACCCCTATCAATCGCGTGTCATTGTCTGTTGTTTAGTGAACTTCTATACGTTTAGACGTCCAGATGTAAAAATGACGGAAAAGCGGAGGGACGTCAATAGAAATAATCAACAATAACGGTGAGGTTTGCTCAGGGAAGATGAGGGAAATTCATGATGGGGGTGAGTGCATCAGACTGCACTCACCCTAACCCTCTCCCACAAGGAGAGGGAAATTGAGTTTTTACAGCAGCTTAGCCAGACGGTTGATGTCGGACTGGATTGCCCCAGCGGTGACGTCGCGCCCGGCGCCCGGACCGCGGATCACCAGCGGGTTATCGCGGTACCAGCGGCTTTCGATGGCGAAGACGTTATCGCATGGCAGCAGCGCCGCCAGCGGATGTTCAGGACGCACCGCCTCGACACCGACGCGCGCTTTTCCGTTGGCCTCAAAACGTGCCACGTAGCGCAGCACCAGCCCCATCTCGTTCGCCGCTTCCAGACGCTGCACCATCTGCTCGTTAAGCTCTTCACCATTTTCAAAGAAATGATCCACAGAACCCTCTTCACAGCCGGCAGGCACCAGCGACTCGACGCGGACGGAATCCGGCTCGATGTCATAACCGGCTTCGCGCGCCAGGATCACCAGCTTGCGCATCACGTCTTTACCGGAGAGGTCAACGCGCGGATCGGGTTCCGTTAAGCCCTGCTGCCACGCCTGATCCACCAGGTCGGTGAACGGTACGGTGCCGTCGAACTGCAGGAACAGCCAGGAGAGCGTACCGGAGAAGATACCGCTCAGCGCCAGAATGCTGTCACCGCTTTCAATCAGGTCGCGCACGGTGTGGTTTACCGGCAGGCCCGCGCCCACGGTGGCGTTATACAGCCAGTGACGGCCGGTTTTTTCAAACGCGTCGTGGATCTGGCGGTATTTATCGGTGCTGCTTGCCCCTGCCAGTTTGTTCGCACTGATGACGTGGAAACCGTGGCTGGCGAAATCAAGATACTGATCGGCAAGCTGTTCGCTGGCGGTCACGTCCAGCACCACCAGATCGTCGTACGGGTGCGCGCGCATCCACAGGAACAGCGACTCTTCATCCTGCTCGACGGCTTCATCATTAAAGAAGGCAAGCGCGCGGCTGGCATCCAGCCCTTCGTAGTTCAGCAGGCTGCGGCGGCTGTCCACCACACCTGCGAGAATGAATTCGAACCCGGTACGCGCCGAGAGCGTGACCTGTTCGCGGGCGAACAGCTCCAGCCAGCGGGAACCGATGTTGCCTTTACCAAACAGCACCAGGCCGATGCGTTTTTCCGCGCGGAACAGAGAGGTATGCAGACCCTGAATCAGGCTTTCGGTTGGCCCTTTGCGCAGAACGGCAACCAGGCTGATGCCCTCTTCCGACTGCCAGGTGAACTCCACCGGCTGGCCTTTCAGCTGCTGCCAGAAGCGGTGGCAGTGCAGCGGGTTACGGGTGACGCCCGCGCCCACCATCGCCACCAGCGCCAGCCCCTGACGCAGGCGAAGCTCGCCCGGCAGGCCCGCTTCATCCAGAATTTTCAGCGCGCTGTCCGCCACTTCTGCGGTATAGCAGAACTGCAGCAGCTGGCGGTCATTATGCACACCCACGGCCAGCGGACGCACCTGGGCGCGTTTCAGGATCGTGTCGATCTCTTTATGTGCCAGCCTGAAGTCCTGGCCCGCAGGAACCTGGAACTCAATCAGGCAGATGTCGTCGTGGCTCGTAACAATACGCGCCCCGGTACCGGAGGCCAGCACGCGCTCAATGCGCGTGGAGCCTTGATCCGGGGTGTAGCTGCAGCGCAGCTGCAGGTCAATATCGCTACCGGAAACCGGCTGCAGCGTACGGGCGTGCAGCACCGGTGCCGCCAGACGCGCCAGCTCGCTGGCTTCATCCAGGCGCAGCAGCGGCAGCAGGCAGGCATCTTTTACTTTGCGCGGGTCCGCGCTATAAACACCGGCCACGTCGCTCCAGATGGTGACGCGGGACACGCCCGCCAAAGCACCGATTTGCGTCGCCGAGTAGTCGGAGCCGTTACGGCCCAGCAGCACGGTTTCACCCGCGTTGCTGCGGCTGATAAAGCCGGTAACCACAATGCGTTTGCCCGGGTGCTGCACCAGCAGCTGCTGCAGCAGCGGGTAGGACAGGCCTTCATCCACCTGCGGCTGCGCGGCGCGTTCGGCACGCAGGAAATCACGCGCGTCAAGCCAGGCGGCGTCCACGCCCAGGTGTTGCAGAACCGCAGCCATCAGGCGCGCGGACCATACTTCACCGTGGCCCACCACTTCGGCATACACCGCATCGGTAATGCCGCTGTCCAGCAGGGCAGCCAGACGCTCAAGATCGTGCGTGAAGGCGCTGATCAGCCCGTCCGCCACGTCCGCAGGCAGCAGGCCGGCAATCAATTCGCTCTGATAGCGACGTAATGACTGTTGCACCTGATGCGCAGAAAGGCGATCGGTCTGGCTCAGTTTCAGCCAGCTAATCAACTGGTTGGTGGTGCTGCCCGCCGCCGAGACAACCATCATGTCACCCGGCTGTGAATATTCCGTCATGATCCCTGCGACGCGCAGGTAACATTTCACATCAGCAAGACTACTACCACCAAACTTGTGCAGCTGACGACCCTTCGCCCCTGCCTGCGCTATCACACTCATGATTACCCCTTGGCTGCGACCCGGAAGCCATTTTCCAGATCGGCAATTAAATCTTCAGAATCTTCGATACCGGTTGAGATCCGCAGCAGCGTCTCAGAAATCCCGGCGGCGGCACGTGCTTCGGGTGCCATACCTGCGTGCGTCATGGTCGCGGCGTGGGAGATCAAGCTTTCAACCCCACCTAAGGATTCCGCCAGCGTAAACAATGACAGCCCGCTCAGGAAGCGACGCAGCGTTTGCTCGTCACCGTCCAGTTCAAAACTTAACATCGCGCCAAACCCTTTCTGCTGGTGCGCGGCAATCTCGTGCCCCTGGTTTTCCGGCAGCGACGGGTGGTACAGCTTCTTCACCAGCGGCTGGGTTTTCAGGAAGTCGACAATCGCCTGAGCATTACGCTGCGCCACGTCCATGCGCGGCGACAGCGTACGGATGCCGCGCAACAGCAGGTAGCTGTCGAAGGCGCCTGCGGTGACGCCAATATTATTGGCCCACCATGCCAGTTCGGTGACAATGTCAGGATCTTTGGCAATCACCACGCCTGCCACCACGTCAGAATGGCCGTTCAGATATTTAGTGCATGAATGCAATACCAGATCGGCACCCAGTGCGAGTGGGTTCTGAAGGGCCGGACTGAGGAACGTATTATCCACTACACTTATCGCTCCCGCATCCCTTGCGAGCTGACAAATTTTCGCAATATCGACAACGCGCAACAATGGATTGCTTGGACTTTCCACCAGAACCAGCTTCGGTTTCTCTGCCAGCGCCTGTTTCAGCGCCTGTTCGTCGTTTTGATCGACAAACAGCACGCGATAGCAGCCGCGTTTCGCCAGGCTATCAAACAGGCGATAGCTGCCGCCGTAGCAATCGTGCGGCGCAACCAGCAGATCGCCGGGCTTGAGGAACACCGTGGTCACCAGGTGAATGGCGGACATCCCGGTATTGGTTAATACGGCGCCTGCGCCCCCTTCCAGCTCGGCCAGCGCACGCTGGGTCACGTCACGCGTAGGGTTGCCACGACGCGAGTAGTCATGCGCACGGGGTTCATTAAATCCGGTGAAATTGTAGGTACTGGAAAGATGAATGGGCGGGACAACGCAGCCGTACTGCTCGTCATCATTTAATCCGCTACGCACTGCGATAGTGGCCTGTTTACGCGTCATGGTGAGGGCTTCCTGGCGAATGAGGTGAAAAGTCAGGCACCAGAGTAAACATTGAAAGTATGGACGTCAATACATCTGGACATCTAAACTTCTTTGCGTATAGATTGAGCAATGCGCAAATAGCCGTTAAAATTATATGCTTTAGTGCACGCTGCAGCGGCAATATCCGTGCCACGGTATCGTCTCTACGGTAAACTAGGCAAGATTGCGGTTCAAAACGGGTGGTTACTGGTTTTGCACCTTTAGATAAATGACTGAGAGGATTAAAGGTATCTCATGGCTGAATGGAGCGGCGAATATATCAGCCCATACGCTGAGCACGGTAAGAAGAGTGAGCAAGTAAAGAAAATTACGGTTTCCATTCCTCTGAAGGTGTTGAAGATCCTCACCGATGAACGTACGCGTCGTCAGGTGAACAACCTGCGCCACGCAACCAACAGCGAACTGCTGTGCGAAGCGTTTCTGCATGCGTTTACCGGTCAACCGTTGCCGAACGATGACGATCTGCGCAAAGAGCGTAGTGACGAAATCCCGGAAGAGGCGAAGGTGATCATGCGTGAACTGGGTATTGACCCGGAGACGTGGGAATACTGAGAAGCGGATACAAAAAAGGCACCTTGCGGTGCCTTTTTTTCGGGAAACTTATTTAGCGCCCGGGATGCTGAAACGCTTGTTGAAGCGGTCAACACGGCCACCGGTTGCAACATCACGCTGCTTACCAGTGTAGAACGGGTGGCATTTGCCGCACACGTCCAGGTTCAGATCGTGACCCACGGTAGAGCGGATCTGGATAGAGTTACCGCAAGAACAGTTTGCAGTAATCATTTCGTATTTCGGGTGAATATCTTTTTTCATGGGAGAACCTCAGTTAAGGCCGCGTCGCTCTTCCAGCCCTAACGCCAGACACCACGCGATGTTGATTGTAAGTTCTTTGGCGTAAAGTACACCAAAGGCGGCGAATCATACAGAATTTGACCAACGTATGCAAACTGATCCGCACGCCGCTTTTACTAATGTGTATACTAACGCGCCACTTTTCAAGTCAGGAAGATTCGATGCCCGTCGCTCACGTTGCCCTGCCCGTTCCGCTTCCCCGCACCTTTGACTATCTGCTGTCCGACAGCATGAGCGCCAAAGCGGGCTGTCGCGTGACCGTGCCGTTTGGCAAACAGCAGCGCGTGGGGATCGTCGTCTCCGTCAGCGATAAGAGCGAACTGCCGCTTAACGAACTGAAATCGGTCGTTGAGGTGCTGGACAGCGAGCCCGTCTACTCCACCAGCACCTGGCGACTGCTGCTGTGGGCGGCGGATTATTATCATCACCCCATCGGCGACGTCCTGTTCCACGCCCTGCCAATTATGCTGCGTCAGGGCAAGAGCGCCAGCCATGCGCCAATGTGGTACTGGTTTGCCACGGAGGAAGGCCAGGCCGTCGACATCAACAGCCTGAAGCGCTCGCAGAAACAGCAGCAGGCGCTGGCGGCGCTGCGTCAGGGGAAAATCTGGCGGCATCAGGTCGACGAGCTTGAGGTCAGCGAAACGGCGCTACAGGCATTAAGAAAGAAAGGGCTGAGCGACCTGGCAAGCGAGGCGCCTGCCCTTAACGACTGGCGGGAGAGTTTCTCCGTTTCAGGGGATCGCCTGCGTCTGAATACCGAGCAGGCCACCGCGGTAGGCGCAATTCATAGCGCCTCCGATCGTTTCTCTGCCTGGCTGCTGGCTGGGGTCACCGGTTCCGGCAAGACCGAAGTTTACCTGAGCGTGCTGGAAAACGTGCTCGCGCAGGGCAAACAGGCGCTGGTGATGGTGCCGGAAATTGGCCTGACGCCGCAAACCATCGCCCGATTCCGCGAACGCTTTAACGCGCCGGTTGAGGTGCTGCACTCTGGCCTGAATGACAGCGAGCGACTCAGCGCCTGGCTGAAAGCGAAAAACGGCGAAGCGGCGATTGTAATCGGCACCCGCTCGTCGCTGTTCACGCCGTTTAAAAATCTTGGCGTTATCGTGATCGACGAAGAGCACGACAGCTCCTATAAACAGCAGGAAGGCTGGCGCTATCACGCCCGCGATCTGGCCGTCTACCGCGCGCACAGCGAGCAAATTCCTATTGTTCTGGGATCCGCCACGCCTGCGCTCGAAACGCTGCACAACGTGCGCCAGCGTAAATACCACATGCTGCGCCTGACGCGTCGCGCGGGGAATGCCCGTCCGGCCATTCAGCACGTGCTGGATTTGAAAGGCCAGCAGGTCCAGGCGGGGCTAGCGCCCGCGCTGATTACCCGCATGCGCCAGCATTTGCAGGCGGGGAATCAGGTCATTCTGTTCCTCAACCGTCGCGGATTTGCACCCGCCCTGCTGTGCCACGACTGCGGCTGGATTGCCGAATGCCCGCGCTGCGATCACTACTACACCTTCCATCAGGCCCAGCGTCATCTGCGCTGCCACCACTGCGACAGCCAGCGTCCGGTGCCGCGCCAGTGCCCGTCGTGTGGCTCAACGCATATTGTGCCGGTCGGTCTGGGGACGGAACAGCTGGAGCAGGCGCTTGGGCCCTTTTTCCCGGACGTGCCGATTTCGCGTATCGACCGGGACACCACCAGCCGCAAAGGCGCACTCGAACAGCAGCTGGCGGAAGTGCATCGCGGTGGCGCGCGCATCCTGATTGGCACCCAGATGCTGGCCAAAGGCCACCACTTCCCGGACGTGACGCTGGTCGCCCTGCTGGACGTGGACGGCGCGCTGTTCTCGGCAGATTTCCGCTCCGCCGAGCGCTTCGCCCAGCTTTACACCCAGGTTGCCGGACGTGCAGGACGCGCCGGTAAACAGGGCGAAGTGGTGCTGCAAACGCACCACCCGGAGCACCCGCTGCTGCAAACCCTGCTGCACAAAGGCTATGACGCCTTTGCCGAGCAGGCGCTGGCCGAACGCCAGACCATGCAGCTACCGCCGTGGACCAGCCACGTCATCATCCGCGCGGAAGATCATAACAACCAGCAGGCGCCACTTTTCCTGCAGCAGCTGAGAAACCTCCTGCAGGCCAGCCCGCTGGTGGATAGTCAGCTGTGGATTTTGGGCCCGGTGCCTGCCCTCGCGCCAAAACGCGGCGGCCGTTTCCGCTGGCAGATCTTGCTCCAGCACCCCTCGCGCATTCGTCTTCAGCATATTGTTAGCGGCGCGCTGGTGCTGATTAACACCCTGCCCGAAGCGCGAAAAGTGAAGTGGGTACTGGACGTCGATCCCATCGAAGGTTGAAGACGGATCGAAAAATTTAACGCTCCTCACACTTTTTATGAAAATTCTGTAACCGATTCCATTAACTATCTGTAAAAATGGTGATGGCAGAAGTTCGGTGTTCAGGCGAGGAGAAGACGTTGAAGTCCAGGAAAGAGGTTGCCACAGCGACCATGAAAGACGTTGCCGAGAAAGCACAAGTCTCAACGGCAACCGTGTCCCGCGCATTAATGAACCCGGACAAAGTCTCCCAGGCGACCCGTAACAAGGTTGAGCAGGCAGCGCTGGAAGTGGGTTACTTCCCACAGGCGATGGGACGTAACGTGAAGCGCAATGAATCGCGCACTATCCTGGTGATTGTGCCGGACATCTGCGATCCGTTCTTCAGCGAGATTATCCGCGGTATTGAAGTCACGGCGGCGGAGCAGGGGTACCTGGTCCTGATTGGCGACTGCGCCCATCAGAACCAACAGGAAAAAACCTTCATCGACCTCATCATCACCAAGCAGATCGACGGCATGCTGCTGCTTGGCTCTCGCCTGCCGTTTGATGCCAGCATCGAAGAGCAGCGTAATTTACCGCCGATGGTGATGGCCAACGAGTTTGCGCCAGAGCTGGAGCTGCCGACGGTCCATATCGATAACCTTACCGCCGCGTTCAACGCCGTAAACTATCTCCAGGAGCTGGGGCACAAGCGTATAGGCTGCATTGCCGGGCCGGAAGAGATGCCGCTGTGTCACTACCGCCTGCAGGGATACGTTCAGGCGCTGCGCCGTACCGGCGCTACGGTCGATCCGCATTACATTGCGCGCGGAGACTTTACCTTCGCAGCCGGTGGACAGGCGCTGGAAAAGCTTCTGGACCTGCCTGAACCGCCAACCGCCGTATTTTGTCACAGCGACGTGATGGCGCTGGGTGCATTATCGTATGCCAAACGCCGCGGCCTTCGCATACCGAAAGATTTATCCATCATCGGATTCGATAATATTTCGCTTTCGGAATTTTGCGATCCGCCGCTCTCAACGGTCGCTCAGCCGCGCTATCAAATCGGCCGCGAAGCGATGCTGCTTCTGCTGGATCAGCTTCACGGTCAAACAGTTAGCAGCGGCTCACGGTTGCTGGACTGCGAACTGATCGTCCGCGGCACGACCCAGGCATTGACTTAAAGTAAACGTCTTTCGGATACCCTTATCTGGTCAAAGCCCCGCCGCTTAAGTAACATGGCGGACTGACGAACGAATAAATACAGCGAAACGATAGTGGCACAACGAGATTATGTACGTCGCGGCCAGCCGGCACCTTCGCGACGCAAAAAGAGTAGCTCAAGAAAAAAGCAACGTAACCTGCCTGCTGTCTCGCCAGCAATGGTCGCAATTGCTGCGGCTGTAGTCGTCGCCTTTATTGGTGGCCTGTACTTTATCACGCACCATAAAAAAGAAGAGTCTGAGGCGCTTCAGGCCAGTAAAGTCGCCGGAAATGGCCTCCCTCCGAAGCCTGAAGAGCGCTGGCGCTATATCAAAGAGCTGGAAAGCCGTCAGCCTGGGGTACGTGCGCCAACGGAACCTTCTGCGGGTGGTGAAGTACAGAATGCGAATCAGCTGACGGATGAACAGCGTCAACTGCTGGCACAAATGCAGGCCGATATGCGCCAGCAGCCTACGCAGCTGAACGAAGTGCCGTGGAATGAGCAAACGCCGGAACAGCGTCAGCAAACGCTGCAGCGTCGCCAGGCACAACAGCAGATTCAGCAGCAACAGCAGTGGGCGCAAACCCAGCCGGTACAGCAGCCTAAGGCACAGCCGCGGGTAACGGAACAGCCGTATCAGCAGCCGACGCGTACGGTGCAGTCTCAGCCTGTCCAGCAGCAGCCTAAAGCGCAGCAGCAGAAGCAGGCGGCTCAGCCGTATCAGGATCTGCTCCAGACGCCAGCGCACACCACCGCCCAGCAGCCGAAAACGCAGCAGGCCGCGCCGGTCACGAAAGAGACCGAAGCGCCGAAGCAGACGGCGGAGAAAAAAGACGAACGTCGCTGGATGGTACAGTGCGGTTCGTTCAAAGGTGCGGAGCAGGCGGAAACGGTGCGCGCGCAGCTGGCCTTTGAAGGGTTTGATTCGCGTATTACCACCAATAACGGCTGGAATCGCGTGGTGATTGGTCCGGTCAAAGGCAAAGAAAATGCCGATGGCACCCTTTCTCGTTTGAAAATCGCCGGTCACACAAACTGCATTCGACTCGCCTCCGGGGGTTGAAACCCCCAAAATCCCCCCCATCTATCATTTAATTCAGCCCTGGGCACAGGCTCAGGGCTTCTGTTTCCCGATTCTGTAACCAGGGGGTCTGCTCGTGACAACAATAGTAAGTGTACGCCGTAACGGCCATGTGGTAATCGCCGGTGATGGCCAGGCCACGCTGGGTAATACCGTCATGAAAGGCAACGTGAAGAAAGTGCGTCGTCTCTACAACGACAAAGTGATCGCCGGCTTTGCAGGCGGCACGGCGGATGCCTTCACGCTGTTTGAACTGTTTGAACGCAAACTGGAAATGCATCAGGGTCATCTGGTGAAAGCCGCCGTTGAGCTGGCGAAAGACTGGCGTACCGACCGCATGCTGCGCAAGCTCGAAGCGCTGCTGGCGGTCGCCGATGAAACCGCTTCGCTTATCATCACCGGTAACGGTGACGTGATTCAGCCGGAAAATGACCTGATTGCTATCGGCTCTGGCGGCCCTTATGCCCAGGCTGCTGCCCGCGCACTGTTGGAAAATACCGACATGAACGCGCGTGATATCGCGGTGAAGGCGTTGGATATTGCAGGTGATATCTGCATCTATACCAACCACAACCACACCATCGAAGAATTGACCTCCAAAGCGTAAGGATCTCCCATGTCTGAAATGACCCCACGCGAAATTGTCAGCGAACTGAACAAACACATTATCGGCCAGGATAACGCCAAGCGTTCCGTGGCTATCGCCCTGCGTAACCGCTGGCGTCGTATGCAGCTTGACGAAGAGCTGCGCCACGAAGTGACGCCGAAAAACATTCTGATGATCGGCCCGACCGGCGTCGGTAAAACCGAAATCGCCCGTCGTCTTGCAAAGCTGGCTAACGCGCCGTTCATCAAAGTTGAAGCCACCAAGTTCACCGAAGTGGGCTATGTGGGTAAAGAAGTGGACTCCATCATCCGCGATCTGACCGACTCGGCGATCAAAATGGTGCGCGTCCAGGCCATTGAGAAAAACCGCTATCGCGCGGAAGAGATGGCCGAAGAGCGCATTCTCGACGTGCTGATCCCACCGGCAAAAAACAACTGGGGTCAGGCTGAACAGCAGGCGGAACCGTCCGCTGCGCGTCAGGCGTTCCGCAAAAAACTGCGTGAAGGCCAGCTGGATGATAAAGAGATTGAGATCGATCTCGCTGCCGCGCCAATGGGTGTGGAAATCATGGCACCTCCGGGCATGGAAGAGATGACCAGCCAGCTGCAGTCCATGTTCCAGAACCTAGGCGGTCAGAAGCAAAAAACGCGTAAGCTGAAAATCAAAGACGCGATGAAGCTGCTGATTGAAGAAGAAGCGGCGAAGCTGGTGAATCCGGAAGAGCTGAAGCAGGACGCTATCGACGCGGTTGAGCAGCACGGTATCGTGTTTATCGACGAAATCGACAAAATTTGTAAGCGCGGCGGCAACAGCTCCGGCCCGGACGTGTCCCGCGAAGGCGTTCAGCGCGACCTGCTGCCGCTGGTTGAAGGCTGCACCGTTTCCACCAAGCACGGCATGGTGAAAACGGACCACATCCTGTTTATCGCATCAGGTGCCTTCCAGGTTGCCAGCCCGTCGGATCTGATCCCGGAACTGCAGGGCCGTCTGCCTATCCGCGTTGAGCTGCAGGCGCTGACGACCGAAGACTTCGAACGTATCCTGACCGAGCCAAACGCCTCTGCAACCGTTCAGTACAAAGCGCTGATGGCAACCGAAGGCGTGAACCTCGAGTTCACCGAAGACGGTATCAAACGTATTGCCCAGGCCGCATGGCAGGTGAACGAAACCACCGAAAACATCGGTGCGCGTCGTCTGCATACCGTGCTGGAACGCCTGGTGGAAGATATCTCTTACGACGCGAGCGATCTGAACGGTCAAACCGTTACCATTGACGCAGAATATGTGAGTAAACATCTGGATGCGTTAGTGGCAGATGAAGATCTGAGCCGTTTTATCCTATAATCGCGGTTACTGGATTCTCATCACGTTTAATGGGGGCTAATGCCCCCATTTTTATTGGCTAAATACTTATGACTGACATCAGCCGTACTCAGGCGTGGCTCGAAAGTCTGCGCCCTAAAACACTCCCTCTGGCCTTTGCCGCGATTATCGTCGGTACGGCGCTTGCCTGGTGGCAGGGTTATTTCGATCCGCTGGTTGCCGCGCTGGCATTGATTACCGCCGGCCTGCTGCAAATTCTCTCCAACCTCGCCAACGACTATGGCGACGCGGTGAAAGGCAGCGACAAACCTGACCGTATCGGGCCGCTGCGTGGGATGCAAAAAGGGGTGATTACCCAGGCGCAGATGAAACGCGCGCTGATTATCACCGTGGTGCTGATCTGTTTATCGGGTCTGGCGCTGGTGACAGTGGCGTCTAAGACCCCCAGCGATTTTATTGGCTTCCTGGTGCTGGGTTTATTGGCCATTATCGCAGCCATCACCTACACCGTCGGCACGCGTCCTTACGGCTACATTGGGCTCGGGGATATCTCCGTACTGGTGTTCTTCGGCTGGCTGAGCGTGATGGGAAGCTGGTACTTACAGGCGCATACGGTGATCCCTGCCCTGTTCCTGCCTGCGACCGCCTGCGGTCTGCTGGCGACCGCGGTGCTCAACATCAACAACCTGCGCGATATCGACAGCGACCGGGAGAACGGCAAAAACACCCTGGCGGTCCGTCTGGGGCCGGTGAATGCGCGTCGCTACCATGCCTGCCTGCTGATGGGTGCCCTGGTCTGCCTGGCGCTGTTTAACCTGATTTCCCTGCACAGTCTGTGGGGCTGGCTGTTTGTGCTTGCCGCGCCGCTGCTGATTAAGCAGGCCCGTTTTGTGATGCGTGAACGTAGCCCGGCCGCCATGCCGCCAATGCTGGAACGCACGGTAAAAGGCGCGCTGCTGACTAACCTGTTGTTCGTCATCGGGATTGTCTTGAGCCAGACGCTCAGTTAGCTGACAAATATCAATTAACAATTGATGATTTTGCCAACAACGCATTTCGCACGATATACTGAACACATTCGCAGCAACTGAGCGTTAAACCTATGAAATACGATACCTCCGAGCTTTGTGACATCTACCAGGAAGATGTCAACGTCGTTGAACCGCTGTTCTCCAACTTTGGTGGGCGGTCGTCGTTTGGCGGACAGATCGTCACGGTGAAATGTTTCGAGGATAACGGGTTGTTGTACGATCTGCTCGAACAGAACGGCCGTGGCCGCGTACTGGTGGTCGATGGCGGTGGTTCCGTACGCCGCGCATTGATTGATGCTGAGCTGGCCGGTATTGCCGCACAAAACGAGTGGGAAGGCATTGTGGTGTACGGTTCCGTGCGTCAGGTGGACGATCTGGAAGACCTGGATATCGGGATTCAGGCCATCGCGGCCATACCGGTAGGGGCGGCAGGTGACGGCATCGGCGAAAGCGACGTGCGCGTTAACTTCGGCGGCGTGACCTTCTTCTCCGGCGACCATCTCTACGCCGATAATACCGGCATTATCCTTTCCGAAGATCCCCTGGATATCGAGTAATAAAACCGTAAGCGTGGACCATAAAAAAACCGCCAACAGCAATGTGGCGGTTTTTTTGTCCCTCGGGATTCGCGGTCCGTTGGGAAGGCTTGCAACCTTTGACCAGGATTTTTATCTTACCCTGATTCAAATCTCAGGTAATCCCCTCGACCCTTTATAAATTCCTAATTATCTATACAGACCTTAACTACGCTACTGTTGCTGACTATGATGCTGCGTCCCTTTCCGCCATCTCGCACATCGGCATCGGTCCAGGGAAAGGTGTCTTCACAACCGTAAAGCAACCCTTGATCAGGCTTGTGTCCACCGACTTATCACCGGTGGTGAACGGTGGAGCGGTTAGCTGCAGGGACCGCATAATGAAACGCTATTTATGTATCGCGTTCATTGTCGCCAGCGTACTCGTTGTAAAGAGTGATGAACCGAATGTGTTCGTTGCTTTTACTATGATAGCGCAGGACAAGTAGCGTTAAGGCCGCCTCTGGCGGCCTTTTTTATGGTTGGGTGTCAGTCAGCGAGAACCATAAAAAAAGCCGGGTAGCGGCATCGCCTTACCCGGCCTGTTCAGTTCATCCCAGTGGGAATCAGACTTCTTCCATACGTCCCAGCAGCGCCTGCAGGCGATCCTGCCAGCCGTTCTGCTGTTCGCGCAGCTGGTTGTTTTCGCGCTCCAGTTCTTCGCGGCTGTGCTGCGCGTTCTGTACTTCCTGCGCCAGGCTGTTGTTCTTCTCTTTCAGCTCTTCAATTTCCATCTGCAGCAGGGTGATGGTGTCAATCGCCTGCTGTACTTTCGATTCCAGTTTCTCAAACACTTCTAAAGACATGATGCTACCTCTCCTGAATTGCAAGGCGACGCTTTAACATAAACGCGCACGACATATACCGTCGATTGTATGGAGCGCGGCGCTCTGTGTCCAGCGACACACCGCGCAGATCGCGGTTTGCAACACTTTTAGGTCTGGTCCTGGTGCGTTCGCGTCATATACCCCTAAATTGTTAACTGATTCGTTAATGAAATGATTCAGCTCACATTCCTGTACTGATCCTGTACTGCTGCAAAAATGTGCTTTATGGCGCGAAAACGCTCATTTTATTGACGCAGACCACACATTTCGATTTCGATATTTCTCGTTTTTGCTCGTTAACGATAAATTAACACTGTGTCTACAGGGCATCGTGGCTGTCACGGGCGGCCATGCTAACAATAAACATCAATTTCTTCAGGATTCCGATTATGAGTCAGACATCAACCTTAAAAGGCCAGTGCATTGCCGAGTTCCTTGGTACCGGGTTGTTGATATTCTTCGGAGTGGGCTGTGTCGCTGCACTGAAAGTGGCGGGTGCCAGTTTTGGTCAGTGGGAAATCAGTATCATCTGGGGTCTGGGCGTGGCGATGGCCATCTACCTGACTGCAGGGGTGTCTGGTGCACATCTTAACCCGGCGGTGACTATCGCACTGTGGCTGTTCGCGTGCTTCGACGGACGCAAAGTAGTTCCTTTCATTCTTTCTCAGTTTGCCGGCGCGTTTTGCGCAGCGGCGTTAGTTTACGGGCTTTATTACAATCTTTTCATCGACTTCGAACAGACGCATCATATGGTGCGCGGCAGCGTCGAAAGTCTGGATCTGGCAGGCGTCTTCTCAACCTATCCAAACCCGCATATCAATTTTGTGCAGGCGTTCGCAGTTGAAATGGTGATTACCGCTATTCTGATGGGCGTTATCCTGGCGCTGACCGACGACGGAAACGGCATTCCGCGCGGCCCGCTGGCCCCACTGCTGATTGGCCTGCTGATTGCGGTGATTGGTGCCTCCATGGGCCCGCTGACCGGCTTCGCGATGAACCCGGCGCGTGATATCGGACCTAAAGCGTTCGCCTTTATCGCAGGCTGGGGCGACGTCGCCTTCACCGGTGGCAAAGACATTCCTTACTTCCTGGTACCGCTGTTTGCGCCAGTTGTCGGGGCTGCGCTGGGTGCGTTCAGCTACCGCAAATTAATTGGTCGCCATTTACCGTGCGACACCTGTGTGGAAGAGGAGAAGGAAACGACTTCTACCGCACAACAAAAAGCTTCGCTGTAATCTGACTACGGGACACATACCATGACCGAAAAAAAATATATCGTTGCGCTCGACCAGGGCACTACCAGCTCCCGCGCTGTCGTAATGGATCATGACGCGAACATCGTCAGCGTGTCACAGCGCGAATTTGAGCAAATTTATCCTCGTCCAGGCTGGGTCGAACACGACCCAATGGAGATCTGGGCGTCACAAAGCTCCACGCTGGTCGAAGTGCTGGCAAAAGCCGATATCAGTTCCGACGAGATTGCCGCGATTGGTATCACTAACCAGCGTGAAACGACGATTGTCTGGGAACGTGAAACCGGTAAGCCTATTTACAACGCCATCGTCTGGCAGTGCCGCCGTACCTCTGAGATCTGCGAACAGCTGAAGCGCGACGGCATGGAAGAGTACGTGCGCAGCGCCACCGGTCTGGTGGTTGACCCGTATTTCTCCGGCACCAAAGTGAAGTGGATCCTCGACCACGTGGAAGGTTCACGCGAGCGTGCAAAACGCGGCGAGCTGCTGTTCGGCACCGTCGACACCTGGCTTATCTGGAAGATGACCCAGGGACGCGTCCACGTCACCGACTACACCAACGCCTCGCGTACCATGCTGTTCAACATCAACACCCTGGAGTGGGATGACAAGATGCTGGACGCGCTGGATATCCCACGCGCGATGCTGCCTGACGTGCGCAAGTCTTCTGAAGTTTACGGCCAGACCAACATCGGCGGTAAAGGCGGCACCCGTATTCCTATCGCCGGTATTGCCGGTGACCAGCAGGCGGCGCTGTTCGGCCAGCTGTGCGTCAAAGAAGGGATGGCGAAGAACACCTACGGCACCGGCTGCTTTATGCTGATGAACACCGGCGAGAAAGCGGTGAAATCAGAAAACGGCCTGCTGACCACCATCGCCTGTGGACCACGCGGCGAAGTGAACTATGCCCTGGAAGGTGCGGTGTTCATGGCCGGTGCGTCTATCCAATGGCTGCGCGACGAGATGAAGCTGATCAGCGATGCGTTCGACTCCGAGTACTTCGCGACCAAAGTGAAAGACACCAACGGCGTGTACGTGGTGCCTGCATTCACCGGTCTGGGCGCGCCGTACTGGGATCCGTATGCACGCGGCGCAATTTTTGGCCTGACGCGTGGCGTTAACTCTAACCACATTATTCGCGCCACCCTGGAATCCATCGCCTACCAGACGCGCGACGTGCTGGAAGCGATGCAGGCGGACTCCGGCATTCGTCTGCACGCCCTGCGCGTGGACGGCGGTGCGGTAGCGAATAACTTCCTGATGCAGTTCCAGTCCGACATTCTGGGTACCCGCGTTGAGCGTCCTGAAGTGCGTGAAGTCACGGCGCTGGGCGCGGCATACCTTGCCGGTCTGGCGGTAGGCTTCTGGCAGAACCTGGACGAGCTGCAGGAAAAAGCGGTGATCGAACGCGAATTCCGCCCTGGCATCGAAACCACCGAGCGTAACTTCCGCTACAGCGGCTGGAAGAAAGCGGTGAAACGCGCACTGGCGTGGGAAGAGCACGAAGAGTAATCATATATTCCCTCTCCCCTGGGGAGAGGGTCAGGGTGAGGGGCCCGGACCGCACCGGTCCCCTCGCCCCTCCCCACTCTGTGATAAACTTCGTGCAATTCCTTTTGATTGTACGAGTACCTCATGAAACGTGAACTTGCTATCGAGTTTTCCCGCGTCACCGAAGCGGCTGCCCTTGCAGGCTATAAGTGGCTGGGTCGTGGTGACAAAAATACCGCAGACGGCGCAGCCGTCCATGCCATGCGCATTGTGCTTAACCAGGTCAACATCGACGGCACCATCGTGATCGGCGAAGGCGAGATCGACGAAGCGCCGATGCTTTATATCGGTGAAAAAGTCGGTACCGGCAACGGCGATGCCGTGGATATTGCCGTCGACCCGATCGAAGGCACCCGAATGACGGCGATGGGTCAGGCCAACGCCCTGGCGGTGCTGGCCGTGGGCGATAAGGGCTGCTTCCTTAACGCGCCGGATATGTACATGGAAAAGCTGATTGTCGGTCCCGGCGCGAAAGGCGCAATCGACCTCAGCCTGCCGCTGGAAGAGAACCTGCGTAACGTCGCCAGCGCGCTGAACAAACCGCTGAGTGAACTCACCGTCACCATTCTGGCCAAACCGCGCCACGACGCCACCATCGCGCAGATGCAAAAGCTCGGCGTGCGCGTGTTTGCCATTCCGGATGGTGACGTTGCCGCCTCGATCCTGACCTGCATGCCGGACAGCGAAGTAGACGTGCTGTACGGCATCGGCGGCGCGCCGGAAGGCGTAGTCTCTGCAGCAGTGATCCGCGCGCTGGACGGCGATATGCAGGCTCGTCTGCTGCCCCGCCACGAGGTGAAAGGCGACAGCGAAGAGAACCGCCGTATCGGGGAAAACGAGCTGGCACGCTGCGAAGCGATGGGCATCGAGGCCAACAAAGTGCTGGCGCTGCATGATATGGCCCGTAGCGATAACGTGGTCTTCTCGGCGACAGGTATCACCAAAGGCGATCTGCTGGACGGCATCAGCCGCAAGGGCAATATGGCCACCACTGAAACGCTGCTGATCCGCGGAAAATCACGCACCATTCGCCGCATCCAGTCTATCCACTATCTCGACCGCAAAGACCCGGACGTACAGACGCACATTCTGTAAAACCGTTTGATCGATAGAGCTTTCCGGCCCAAATGGGCTGGAAATCTCCCCGTTAAGTACGGAAGATAGAACAGAGAAACAGCACAGGAGAAGATCATGGCGGACTGGGTAACAGGTAAAGTCACAAAGATACAGTTCTGGACCGATGCGCTATTTAGTCTCACCCTGCATGCTCCCGTCCACCCGTTTAAAGCCGGGCAATTTGCGAAGCTGGGGCTGGATGTCGACGGCGAGCGCGTGCAGCGCGCCTACTCTTACGTTAACGCGCCTGATAACCCGGATCTCGAGTTCTATCTGGTCACCGTACCTGACGGTAAACTCAGCCCGCGCCTTGCCGCCCTCAAGCCCGGCGACGAGGTGCAAATCGTGAGTGAAGCAGCAGGCTTCTTTGTGCTCGAAGAGATCCCGGATTGTGACACGCTCTGGATGCTGGCAACCGGTACGGCCATCGGCCCTTATCTCTCTATTTTGCAGTACGGCAAAGACCTGGAGCGTTTTAAAAACATCGTGCTGGTTCACGCTGCGCGCTACGCCGCAGACCTGAGCTACCTGCCGCAGATGCAGGCGCTGGAACAGCAGTACGGCGGAAAGTTAAAGATTCAGACGGTGGTCAGCCGCGAAACCGTAGCAGGAACGCTGACCGGTCGCGTGCCGGCGTTAATTGAGAATGGTGCCCTGGAAGAGGCGGTGGGTTTACCGATGACGGCTGAAACCAGCCACGTCATGCTGTGTGGCAACCCGCAGATGGTACGCGACACGCAGCAGCTTCTGAAGGATACCCGGCAGATGACGAAACATCTTCGCCGCCGACCGGGCCATATGACCGCCGAACACTACTGGTGATCAGCGGTATTTCACCTCAACGGTGTCTTTACCGTATTTGTTTTCGCTCTGGGTGCCAATAAACGCGCCCAGATCGACAACCATCATCACGAAGATGACCGACGGCAGCAGCCTGCCCACCACCCACGGCAGGATGGACGGAAGCATCGCCCAGTTTCCCGCCACCAGCATCCACGCCAGAATAATCAGAAATGCCCACGCGCCGGAGCGGCCGCGATCGTGCAGGCGTTTCACCACGACTGCCGCCGTTGGCCAGAGCAGGCAGACCAGCGCAAATGCCGCCGTTTGCGTGCTCAGCCACGCGTTATAGGCGACGAAAAACAGAAGCAGCATGGCGACAACCCACGTCACCATCCAGATCCAGAAATCACGGCGTCCAATACGCCCTTTGAATGAAAACAGCCACTGCTGTATGGTCATGTAAGGTTCCTTATTATCGTTTAGCCCGCATTTTACCCTGGAGTTGTGACCTTTTGACAAGCCGACCAGATATCGTTTTAATCATGAGCACTTACGGCCAGGGGCAATGTTGATGAAAAGTTCGGCACATTCTCTATTCCTGTGTTTAGCGCTGCTCAGCGCGGGTTTTACCCTGCACGCCGCCGAAACCACAGCCCCGACCACAGCACCGTACCTGCTGGCGGGCGCACCGTCGTTCGATCAGTCCATCAGCCAGTTTCGTGAAGCCTTCAATCAGGCCAATCCCACGCTGCAACTGGATGAGTTTCGTGCCATTGATGGCCCCCGCGACACGCCTACCCTGACCCGTGCGGCAAGCAAGATTAATGAGAATTTGTATGCCTCCACGGCGCTGGAGCGCGGGACGTTAAAAATCAAAAGCATGCAAATCACCTGGCTGCCGATACAAGGGCCAGAGCAGAAAGCCGCGAAGGCGAAAGCGCTGGAGTACATGAGCGCGGTCCTGCAGGCGTTTACCCCTGCGCTGACGAAAAAGCAAAGCCAGCAAAAGCTGCAAAAACTCCTCACCGCCGGTAAAAATAAGCGTTACTACGCCGATACCGAAGGCGCGATCCGCTATGTGGTGGCGGACAACGGCGAAAAAGGACTGACCTTCGCTGTTGAACCGATTAAGCTGGCACTATCTGACACCCTCGGCGGGGCGAATTAATGACAAAAAGCAAAGCCTTTCGAGGGAAAATCTCTATACTGATTCACAGACCATGCTGCCCGACAGGGTGGCCATATTCCTTAATTCGCTTATTGAGCGTGGAGAATTGAAATGCGACATCCTTTAGTGATGGGTAACTGGAAACTGAACGGCAGCCGCCACATGGTAAACGAACTGGTTGCGAACCTGCGTAAAGAGCTGGCTGGCGTGACCGGCTGCGCGGTTGCTATCGCTCCGCCGGATATGTACCTGGATCTGGCTAAACGTGCCGCTGACGGCAGCCACATCATTCTGGGCGCGCAGAACGTTGACGTTAACCTGTCTGGCGCGTTCACCGGTGAAACGTCCGCTGAAATGCTGAAAGATATCGGCGCGAAATACATCATCATCGGCCACTCCGAGCGTCGCACCTATCACAAAGAATCCGACGAGTTCATCGCGAAGAAATTCGCCGTGCTGAAAGAGCAGGGTCTGATCCCGGTTCTGTGCATCGGTGA
Source organism: Enterobacter sp. SST3 (assembly GCF_000286655.1). Taxonomy (NCBI): domain Bacteria; kingdom Pseudomonadati; phylum Pseudomonadota; class Gammaproteobacteria; order Enterobacterales; family Enterobacteriaceae; genus Enterobacter; species Enterobacter sp. SST3. The sequence continues at coordinate 41,725 of NZ_ALNS01000021.1, forward strand.
AACCGAAGCAGAAAACGAAGCGGGCAAAACTGAAGAAGTGTGCGCACGTCAGATCGACGCAGTGCTGAAAACGCAGGGCGCAGCAGCGTTCGAAGGCGCGGTTATCGCTTACGAGCCAGTCTGGGCGATCGGTACCGGCAAATCAGCCACCCCTGCGCAGGCTCAGGCGGTTCACAAATTCATCCGTGACCACATTGCGAAAGCTGACGCCAAAGTGGCTGAGCAAGTGATCATCCAGTACGGTGGTTCCGTTAACGCGTCTAACGCTGCTGAGCTGTTCACCCAGCCAGACATCGACGGCGCGCTGGTTGGCGGTGCATCCCTGAAAGCGGACGCTTTCGCGGTGATCGTTAAAGCAGCAGAAGCGGCTAAACAGGCGTAATTGCCTTTGTGGCGGGTGGCGCTTTGCTAACCCGCCCTACGGTTATGTAGGCCCGGTAAGCGTCAGCGCCACCGGGCTTTTTTACAGCCGTCCCAGCAGGCTAAACCACAGATAATCCAGCGGCAGCAGCACCAGATACGTTGCCACCGCCAGCGCCAGACAGAGCACCATCCCCGCCCTGGCAGGCACTTTTCCTAACCCCATCGCCACCACGATCGGCGACGCCTGATACGGCAGCAGCGGCGTAGAATAGCCCAGCACCTGAATCATGATCACCGACAGCAGCGGGAAGCCGGTCGCATCCGAGAAGCTCTGCGCCAGGGTGGTATACAGCGCCGGAACGCCGTTGGCGGTCATGATGAAGTTGAGTGCGGTGGTAATACCGGTCAGCGCCAGGAAGCTGGTGAACGGTCGGTCTGCATCGAGCGGCATAATACGGAGCAACGCCTCGCCCACCGCCGTTCCGATACCGGTTTGCGTCACGACGATCGCCAGCCCCAGAATACCGGCAACGTAGATGCAGGTACGCATATTCACCCCCGCAGAAAACTCCTCCCCGGTGATAAAACCGATGCGCGGCAGCATAACGATGACCGACGCCGCCAGCCCGGTCCAGGCGGGCCCCACGCCGTGCCAGCTCTCCGTCACCCACATCCCCAGCACCACCGCCAGCAGCCAGGCAAGACGCTTTTCATCCCGGCCCATGGGTTCAGACGGCACCTGTTTCTGAGGGGGTTTGGGATGACCCGGAAAAAGCCAGCAGATCAGGCCAATCAGGATCAGGCCTTTGAGAATGCCCAGCACCGGCGTGTGCAGCAGCAGATACGGGACATAGTTCAGGTGGATGCCGTACGAACCTTCTGCCGCACCGCTCATCACCAGGTTAGGCACGTTAGCGGGCAGAATCGTCGCCGAAAGCTGGAACGTCCCGAACCCTACCGCCAGCGCCAGACCAAACCAGGCACGGGAGCCGTCGGCGATACCGGCGCGTTTCGCCATTGCGGCGACAATCGGCATCAGCAGCGCGATACGTCCCATATTCGACGGCATCACAAACGCCAGCGCATAGCTCAGCAGCACCACGCTCGCTACCATTAATACCCAGGAGTCGGTGAGCTTTGCCGACAGCGCCCGGGCGGCCCGGTCCGCCAGCCCGGTTTTACGTATCGCCACGCCGAGCACGAAGCCGCTGAAGACCAGCCAGAAAGCCGACGAGGCAAAACCACCGAAGATCGTCTCCGGCGGGGCGATCTTCGCGGTCATTGCCGCCGTGAAGAACAGCAGCGCGGTAATGAACTCAGGCAATAGCGACGTCGCCCATAGTACGATGGTGACGCCCACAATCAGTGAAGGCAGCAACAGAGGATACGTTGACCAGAGCGACATACCTGTCTCCTGTAGAATTTTTCAGCAAGTCTACGGCGACAGGCAGGGCGAGTAAACGCTATTTATGGTGGGGTCAATTCAGGATAGCGCATTGATGATCCTGCAGTTCCTCAGCAGACGCGCGGTTAAGCATCAGCAGGTTGCGCTCGGTGGCCAGCAACACAAACGAACCATCTGACTGCTGCGCCATTGCCAGCGCGAAGCGCCCCATATGGTCGCGCGCTTCCGGCAGCTCTTCAGCCAGCATCATGAACGGGCTGCGCTGCACCAGTTCATTCTCCGTCACCCGACGAGCAAGATACTCATGCCCTTCCAGGCCGCCAGGAAGGGGCAGCCACTGGGTGCTGATTTCTCCCTGTGCGGCGTTCAGCTTCTCGCGCACGTCCGGGCGCAGGCAGGAGATATGAATGTGAAAATGGTTCTGCGTGCGCCCTGCCGGCGAGTTAATCGTCAGTGAAATGGCGCTGTCGGGCACCTCGCTTCCACGCTTCAGGGTCATAAAGCTTCGCGACTGCCAGGCCAGCCAGAAAAAGTTCGGCGTATGCGCTTCGGTCAACAGCGGGCTTTCGGTGCCGTTGATGCGATATGTCGGCATCAGCAGGTATTGCAGCGGCCCGTTGCGGTCTTTAAAGACTACATAGCCTGCGTCAGGCTTCACCTGCGCACACGGTGCCGGGTTACGGTGTTGCAGTTGATTCGGCAGGCATTGGTCGAGAACGATATGTCGCAACGCATTCGGATTACCCGCTTTCATCCAGTACCAGCCGCCAGCGGCAAGGGCGATGACAATGAGGATCAATAAGATAATTTTTTTCACAACGCGTTCCCTGTTTTCAATAGAGGCAAAAGAGTAACGCAAAATGATGACCAAATAAAAAACCCGGCGGATTTCTCACGCCGGGTCACCGTGTCGTTTATTTATGTTCAGCGCTGGCTAATCTGGTCAAAGGTGCCGCCGTTAGAGAAGTGCTCTTTCTGCGCTTTCGTCCAGCCACCGAAAACATCATCAATGGTGAAGAGCTTCAGTTTCGGGAATTCGCCGTCATATTTCTTCGCCACAGCCGCATCGCGTGGACGATAGAAGTTCTTCGCTGCAATCTCCTGACCTTCCGGCGAGTAGAGGTACTTCAGGTAGGCTTCCGCCACCGCTTTGGTGTCTTTCTTCTCAACCACTTTATCGACAACAGAGACGGTCGGCTCAGCCAGAATAGATTCGCTTGGGGTCACGATCTCAAACTTATCTTTACCCAGTTCGTTGGTCGCCAGCAGGGCTTCGTTTTCCCACGCAATCAGCACGTCACCAATGCCGCGCTCCACGAAGGTGTTGGTTGCACCGCGCGCGCCGGAGTCCAGCACTTCGACGTTTTTGTACAGCGCTTTCACGAACTCCTGGGCTTTACCCTGGTCACCGTTGTTGTGGTGCAATGCATAGCCCCAGGCGGCCAGATAGTTCCAGCGTGCGCCGCCGGAGCTTTTCGGGTTAGGGGTAATAACTGACACGCCCGGCTTAATCAGGTCATTCCAGTCATGGATCTGTTTCGGGTTGCCTTTACGTACCAGGAAAACGATGGTCGAGGTGTAGGGCGCGGAGTTATCCGGCAGGCGTTTGATCCAGTTTTTGTCGATACGGCCACGCTCGGCGATCGCGTCAACATCGTAGGCCAGCGCCAGGGTCACCACGTCGGCTTCAATACCGTTGATGACGGAGGTCGCCTGCTTGCCAGAACCACCGTGAGACTGGCGAACCACGACATTGTCGCCGGTTTCCTGCTTCCAGTGTGCCGCAAACGCTTTGTTGTATTGTTCATACAGTTCACGCGTCGGGTCGTATGACACGTTCAGTAACTGGATATCCTTAGCCAGAACGCTGGTCGATGCCAGCAATAATGTTAAACCCACGCCCCATTTATTCATCGCCCAGCTCTCTTGTGTAGTGTTTTGATGAATGCAGCGTGCCAGAAAGCGAATCGAGGATTAAAGAATAAAAAAAGATTGGCTATAACGTAGTGGAATAAAAAGGCAAATGGCGCGGACAAAAAAAGCCCGGTGGCGCTTCGCTTACCGGGCCTACGAACCGTGCTTTTGTAGGCCGGGTAAGGCGAAGCCGCCACCCGGCACAAACCAAACGCCGATCAGTACAGTTTTTTCGCGCAGTCCAGCCAGTCACCTTTGAACGGACGCTTCATGTTTTCAATCGCGTCGATGATGTCATGGTGAACCAGTTTCTCGTTCTGAATACCGACGCAGCGGCCGCCGTGGCCCTGCAGCAGCAGTTCAATTGCGTACGCACCCATACGGGACGCCAGAATACGGTCATACGGGCCAGGGGAACCGCCACGCTGGATGTGCCCCAGTACGGTTGCACGGGTTTCACGCTTGGTTTCGGTTTCGATGTACTTCGCCAGCTCGTCTACGTCACAGATGTGCTCGGTGATAGCCACGATCGCATGTTTTTTGCCTTTCGCGATGCCCGCTTTGATTTCAGCTACCAGATCTTCACGGCTGAACTCCACTTCCGGAACCACGACAAACTCACAGCCCCCCGCAATTGCCGCAGCCAGGGTCAGGTCACCGCAGTAACGCCCCATCACTTCAACGATAGAGATACGCTGGTGGGAAGAAGAGGTGTCACGCAGGCGGTCAATCGCTTCCACAACGGTGCCCAGCGCGGTGAAGTAACCGATGGTGTAGTCGGTGCCTTTGATGTCGTTGTCGATAGTGCCCGGCAGACCGATGCACGGGAAGCCCATTTCAGTCAGACGTTTTGCACCCATGTACGAGCCGTCACCGCCGATAACCACCAGGGCGTCCAGTCCACGTTTTTTCATGTTCTCGATAGCCACTTCACGAACGTGTTCGTCACGGAATTCCGGGAAGCGCGCAGACCCAAGGAAGGTACCGCCACGGTTGATCATGTCAGACACGCTGTAACGGTCGAGCTGAACCATACGGTCTTCATACAGACCCAGGTAACCATCATAGATACCAAAAACTTCCAGACCTTCCGTCAGCGCCGCGCGGACAACCCCACGAATTGCCGCGTTCATGCCCGGCGCATCACCGCCGCTTGTCAACACACCGATTTTCTTAATCATGACTACCTCTGAACTTAGGAATGCAAAATTGAAATCTGTTGCCGGAAGAAACTTATCGACCAACGAATACTGCAAATAGTATATCAATCCCTTCCAGCTGAATTGATTCAGGTCAGACCAAATGGCGGTAATTTATACACAAAATGCTGGCCTGGCTCACTTTTTTACAACGAATTACGAAAGCCCAACATGTCCGGGTACAACCGAGCAGGGATCCTGGTGAATGATGACGTCTGAACCAGGAAAACGCTGCAAAATCGCCTGCTCGACCTGCTCAGCAATCACGTGAGCCTGAACCAGTGGCAGGTTGTCTTCCATTTCAATATGAATCTGAATAAAGCGGGTCGGCCCTGACTGCCGCGTTCGAAGATCGTGTGCACCGCTGACGCCGGGCCAGGCGGTCACGATAGAAAAAATTTCATTACGTTCTGAGTCCGGGAGGGCGCGGTCAAGCAGCGATTGCACTGCTTCATACCCCATCCGCAGGGCGCTATATAAAATATAGATACCAATCCCTAACGCAAACAACGCGTCGGCCCGATGCCAGCCATACCAGGCCAGACCGAGCGCAATAAGAATAGCCCCATTCATCATAACATCAGATTGATAATGAAGCATATCCGCCCGTACGGCCTGACTTTGCGTTTTGCGAACGACCCAGCGCTGGAACGTTACCAGAACAAGTGTGCAAATAAGTGCAACGACCGTCACAACGACGCCGACGCCGGGATCGTTCATCGGTGTCGGCGAGACGAGATGCTGAATGCCGGTGAGAAACAGGAACAGCGCAGAACCGGATATGAACATGCTTTGCGCCAGTGCGGCCAGCGACTCCGCTTTGCCGTGCCCAAAGGTGTGCTCTTCATCCGCTGGCTGCAGCGAGTAACGCACGACCAGCAGGTTGGTCAATGAGGCGGCAATGTCCATCAGCGAATCCACCAGCGCCGCCAGAATACTGACCGAGCCGGTATACCACCAGGCAAAGATTTTAATCAGTAACAGGCTGGATGCCATGACGGTCGCCGCGATGGCGGCCCGGCTGACCAGTCTTCCATAGGATTGATTCATAAACGCTCCTGTCATGTCATGCCGCTAGTATAACGGAAGCATGTGGAGTCGAAGGATGAATAAACGGTTAACAAACAGAATGTGGGGCAAAAAAAACCCCCACATCATGTGGGGGAAGACAGGGATGGTGTCTATGGCAAGGAAAACAGGGTTTACTGGTTACTACGGGTACTGCTATTGCTACTGAAAAACGAGGTTTCTGAGCTTCGCTGCATCCGTGCAACCTCACGCAGCTGATCCATACGCTGCTGATGTTTGGTGTTCAAAACCGCTTGCTGCTCCGGCGTTAGCAGGTGGAACATCTGGTTGCGGACCTTCGCCATCTCTACCTGGCGAGCAACCTGTTCCTGTGCCATTTTTTCGGCCTGAGCGCGCACAGCGCTTTCGTCAAAATTTTCTGCGGTGACAAGGCGATGCATTGTCTCCATTTCGCTAACATTAACAGGGGGCTGGTCGTGTCTCGCCCTCTGCATCAGATCTCGCATCTGTTGACGCTGATGTTCGGTTAAACTTATGCCGTCAAACATATGGCTTTGGCTGCTGTTCTGCGTTGCGCCCTCTTGTGAGGAACCGTTATCGCTGATGATAGCTACAGCAGCCTGGCTAAACGCACTGAACGCCAGCGTTGAGGCCATGACGGCAGCGGTAACTTTGCGCATCACTTGCTCCCAAAATCTTTCGTGTCGCGATTCAACGAGAGACAGTCTACGATTCAGGCTGCAAACATGCGTCAGGGGGTGTAAAACAACGTAAAGTCATGGATTAGACAGCCTTGATGTCGTAATTTCTGCCTCGGAGGTATTTAAACAATGAATAAAATCCTGTTAGTTGATGATGACCGAGAGCTCACATCTCTTTTAAAGGAGTTGCTCGACATGGAAGGTTTCAACGTCCTGGTTGCCCATGATGGCGAGCAGGCGCTGAGTCTCCTTGACGACAGCATCGATTTACTTTTGCTCGACGTGATGATGCCGAAGAAAAACGGCATTGATACGCTGAAAGAGCTTCGCCAGACGCACCAGACTCCCGTTATCATGCTGACCGCGCGCGGCAGCGAACTCGACCGCGTACTCGGCCTTGAGCTGGGCGCGGATGACTATTTACCGAAGCCGTTTAACGACCGCGAACTGGTCGCCCGTATTCGCGCGATCCTGCGTCGTTCCCACTGGAGCGAGCAGCAGCAGAATACAGACAACAGTTCACCGACCCTTGAAGTCGACTCCCTGAGCCTGAATCCGGGCCGCCAGGAAGCGAGCTTTGATGGCCAGACGCTCGAACTCACCGGCACCGAGTTCACCCTGCTGTATCTGCTGGCGCAGCACCTCGGCCAGGTGGTATCGCGTGAACATTTAAGTCAGGAAGTGCTGGGCAAACGTCTGACCCCGTTTGACCGCGCCATCGACATGCACATCTCTAACCTGCGCCGTAAGCTGCCGGAGCGTAAAGACGGTCACCCATGGTTTAAAACCCTGCGTGGTCGCGGTTATCTGATGGTTTCCGCTTCATGATAGGAAGCTTAACCGCCCGCATCTTCGCCATCTTCTGGTTGACGCTGGCACTGGTTTTAATGCTCGTACTGATGTTGCCAAAACTCGACTCACGCCAGATGACGGAGCTGCTCGACAGCGAGCAACGTCAGGGCGTGATGATCGAGCAGCACGTGGAAGCCGAGCTGGCAAACGATCCGCCAAACGATTTGATGTGGTGGCGCAGGCTATTTCGCGCTATCGACAAGTGGGCGCCGCCCGGACAACGCCTGCTGCTGGTGACCAGCGAAGGCCGCGTGATTGGCGCCGATCGCAATGAAATGCAGATCATCCGCAACTTCATTGGCCAGGCAGATAATGCCGATCACCCCCAGAAGAAAAAATATGGCCGCGTAGAGATGGTGGGGCCGTTCTCCGTCAGAGATGGCGAGGATAACTATCAGCTCTACCTGATTCGCCCCGCGAGCAGCTCCCAGTCCGATTTTATCAACCTGCTGTTTGACCGCCCTCTCCTGCTGCTGATTGTCACGATGCTGGTCAGCTCGCCGCTGCTGTTATGGCTGGCGTGGAGCCTGGCAAAACCCGCACGTAAGCTGAAAAACGCCGCCGACGAAGTGGCGCAGGGCAACCTGAGGCAGCACCCGGAACTGGAGTCCGGACCGCAGGAGTTCCTGGCCGCCGGGACCAGTTTTAACCAGATGGTGAGCGCGCTCGATCGCATGATGACGGCCCAGCAGCGCCTGCTGTCGGATATCTCGCACGAGCTGCGTACCCCGCTCACGCGCTTACAGCTTGGCACCGCCCTGCTGCGCCGCCGCAGCGGAGAAAGCAAAGAGCTGGAGCGCATCGAAACCGAAGCGCATCGTCTGGACAGCATGATCAACGATCTGCTGGTCATGTCGCGCAATCAGCAGAAAAACGCGCTGGTGAGCGAAACGGTGAAAGCCAATCATCTGTGGCATGAAGTGCTGGATAACGCGGCGTTCGAAGCGGAGCAGATGGGCAAATCCTTCACCGTTAACTTCCCGCCGGGTCCATGGCCGCTGTACGGTAACCCCAACGCGCTGGAAAGCGCGCTGGAAAATATCGTGCGTAACGCCCTGCGCTACTCGCACACGAAGATTGAGGTGGCGTTCTCGGTGGATAAAGACGGGATCACCGTCATTGTCGACGACGACGGTCCTGGCGTCAGCCCGGAAGACCGCGAGCAGATCTTCCGTCCGTTCTACCGCACCGACGAGGCGCGCGACCGGGAATCGGGCGGTACGGGACTGGGGCTGGCGATTGTGGAAACCGCCATGCAGCAGCACCGCGGCTGGGTGAAAGCCGACGACAGCCCGCTGGGTGGTCTGCGGTTAACGCTGTGGCTACCGTTGTATAAGCGTTCGTAGCTGTTAGTGCCGGGTGGCGGCTTCGCCTTACCCGGCCTACTTTTTACGGAGGTCTATTTACCCCACAATCTCCGGGAATTATCCTCGATCTTGCTGCTTAAACGCCGTTTCTGCATCGTTCTTGTCCAGCTGGTCGACAGCCCCGCCGCCGACAGCAGGCGATGATACTGCTCGTCATCAAACGGCATATGCCACGCAATGGCGCAGGCGTCGTAAACAGACACCTCACTCAGGCGTGATACCAGCTCAAGCGGCGCATCCGCTGAAACCTGCCCAGCCAACACCACCCGGTACAGCCAGCCGGTTTTACCCGCGCTTTGCATCTGAGCCGACATGTCATGAATGCCGAAATGGTAGTTGAGCTTGAAGCACGGCGAGCGCGGCTGCGTCACCTGAATCAGGGCATCGCCCCAGCGGTAGATATCACCAATAAACACGTTCTTTTCGGTGAGCCCTTCAGTGGAGAGATTTTCACCAAACGCGGGAGCAACGAAGAGATCCGCCTGCTCGGGGAACTCCGCCTTCCAGTGCTGATAGTGCTCGCGCGGATAGTGGCACAGCGCGCGCTCCGGCCCGCCGTGGATCTTCTTTTCGGCCTGCTCGTCACCCGCAAGCCCGAGGTCGGTTAACGTCAGCTCACCGTCGACCTGAATTTTGGCGATGGCGCTCGGGCGGCTGCCGTCGTACTCCCTTACCTTGCCTGTAAATACATTCACCGGATAATGCATCGCTGCCTCCATTACGCAGATACAAAAAAAGCGAGCCATCAGACTCGCTTCTCACAGGCGTCAATGCAACCTTATTTTTTAGCGGCGAAACGCGCTGCTGCTTCGTCCCAGTTCACCACGTCCCAGAACGCTTTAATGTAGTCCGGGCGACGGTTCTGGAATTTCAGGTAGTAAGCGTGTTCCCACACGTCCAGACCCAGGATTGGGAAGCCGGATGCGCCAGAGATCGCTTCACCCATCAGCGGGGAGTCCTGGTTCGCGGTAGAAACCACGGCCAGTTTGTCACCTTTCAGTACCAGCCACGCCCAGCCAGAGCCGAAGCGGGTTGCAGCGGCTTTCTCGAACTCCGCTTTGAAGTTGTCAACGGAACCGAAGTCGCGCTCGATAGCCGCTTTCAGGTCGCCCTGCAGGGTAGTACCGGTTTTCAGGCCTTTCCAGAACAGGCTGTGGTTAGCGTGACCGCCCGCGTTGTTGCGCAGCACGGTTTTCTTGTCCGCTGGCAGCTGGTCCAGCTTGGTGATCAGCTCTTCAACAGGCAGGTTAGCGAACTCAGGCAGGCTTTCCAGCGCGGCGTTCGCGTTGTTCACGTAGGTCTGGTGGTGTTTAGTATGATGGATTTCCATCGTCTGCTTGTCGAAATGCGGTTCCAGTGCGTCGTAGGCATACGGCAGGGATGGCAGTGTATAACTCATAATCCTCTCCATTATTGTCGGGCGGCACAGCTGTTAATGCCGCGTAAGCAGTTGGTTCATTATAGTTAATTAAATGATATTGAAAATGATTATCAATGCCGTAGTTTTTATAAGGTTATTCATTTTTTGACCAACGCCGGAATAGTGAATGGGTTCAGGGTGTTAATGGACTTCTAGCGCCTTATTGCCCGCCGCTATCTCCTCCCTGCTGCTGAGCGTAAACGCCGACACCACCGTAATCGCCAGCACGAAACAGCCCAGCATCAGGTATGTCTCCTGGAAACCGATCCGGTCATACATATTCCCGGCAAACGCGGAGAGAAAAATCGCCGCCGACTGTTTCGCGAACTGGAAGCCAATCAGATAGATAGTCGCCGAAAGACGCGTATCAAACACCCCGGTGATGTACTTGAAGGCCCCCACCAGCAGGAACGGGACCTCCAGTGCGTGCAGCATCTTCAGGGCAATCACTTCTACGGCGGTGGTGGCAAACGACGAGCCGATAATGCGCGTCGCCATAATCACCCCGGCGATCAGCAGCGTGTTTTTCGCGCCGATGCGGTTAATGATCCACGGCGAACAAAACATGATGATCGCATTGCAGATTTCCCCGGCAGTGGTCGCAAAACCAAAGGCGCGAGTGCCCTCCTGCGGCGTGGTGAAGAACGTTTTGAAGAAGGTAGCAAACTGCTGGTCGAAGACGTCGTAGACGCAGGCCACACCAATCACGTACAGAATAAACATCCACATTCTGCGCTGACGGAACAGGCTAAAGACCGTTTTCGCGGTGATCTGCGGCTGGTTGGCACCCAGCGCATTCATCACCTGCGCCGTCTGGTTGGGTCTTGGCTTTGCGACCACCAGCAATAGCATCAACAGCAGCGCCGCCCCCGACCCCATCCAGAAAACATACGACGGATCGATGCCGAACAGGATCCCGCCCGTGGAGGCGCACAGCCCCCAGCCGAGGCAGCCAAACATGCGCGCCTTGCCGTACTCAAAGAAACTGTTACGGCTCACGCGTTCAATGTAGGCCTCAATGGCTCCTGAGCCCGCCGAAAAGACAAAGCCGATATAAATGCCGCCGCTCAGCGCGCCCAGCCAGATGTTAGCTTTCAGTAACGGCGCAAAGACGTAGAGGAAGAAAGGGGCAAACAGGAACAGCAGCACGGAGATGATCCACAGCAGGTGTTTTTTCAGCCCCAGTTTATCCGAGATCACCCCAAGCACCGGCTGGAAGGCAATGGCCGAGAGTGAGATGCAGGAGAAGACAATGCCGGTATGGGTTTTATTGAGGCCGATGATATCCGACAGCCAGATCGGCAGGAACGGAAAGCAGGTGGCCATGATGAAAAAGTAGAGAAAGAAGAACAGCCCGAAAATCCAGAAATTAGGGTTGTCTTTGTGGGTACAGGTTGTTGTGTTCATTATTTTTATCCTCAACGGAGGGCCAGTTTCCCGGCCCGTCACCTTTACACGCGTTCCACGCCAATCAGGATGGCGCTTTCCGGATCGAGAATCGGCAGCGCAATGCCCGCCTGCATCAGCCACTCACCGCTCGCCGTTTGCGGGGCCTCCATCCATGCCGGCAGCTTGCGCATGGTATGGCCTCCCTCACCGGTGATGCGAATCTCAGGGTGATCGAGCAGCGAAATACGATACTGCGCGCTGGCCTCAAGCCCCGGCATGCGCAGCGGCATCATCAACGTGTAGTCCGGCATGGCGAGCTGGCTGACGATAAACAGTCCCTGCGTTTTATCTTCGCTCACAATACCCTGTGCCAGCGTAGTGGCATCCGGCATATCCACGCGCCAGTGGGTGCCCTGATGAATAACCTCGCGCCACTGCTTATACAGCGCGGCGTAACGGCGATAACCTTCGCGCTCCTGCTCATCGACGGTGAGGGGATCCAGTTCCAGCCCCATATGGCCAAACAGGGCCGTCAGACCGCGGAATTCAATGCTGTGCTGGCGGAAGGTGGCGTGACATTTATGATGACCGATATGCGCCCCCATCACCTCCGGCGGGAAGAAATAGCTCATGCCGCGCTGGATAGCGTTGCGCTCCAGCGCATCGTTGTTGTCCGAGGCCCAGAAGCGGTGGCAGCGCGTCAGCACTTCATAATCAATTCGCCCCCCGCCGGAGGAACAGGATTCAAATTCGACGTGCGGGAAACGCTTGCCCAGCACGTCCAGCAGACGATAAAACTGGCGGGTTTGCGCGTCAGCGGCGGCCTTCCCGTCGTGACCCGGCTGTACCAGCTCACGGTTCATGTCCCACTTCACGTAGTCGACCTCATGTTCACCCAGAAGCCAGCTCATGCGCTCCACCAGGTAATCAAACGCCTGCGGAATGTTCAGGTTAAGCACCAGCTGGTGCCGCCCGGTATGTTGCCTGTAGCCGGGCAACGCCAGCACCCAGTCGGGATGCGCACGATAAAGATCGGAATCCGGGTTAATCATCTCCGGCTCAACCCAGATGCCAAACGCCATGCCGAGCTGTTTCACATGGCTGATGACCGGCGTGAGGCCGTTCGGGTACTTCTTCTCGTCCAGATACCAGTCACCCAGCGCGGCGTAGTCGTCGTTGCGACCTTTGAACCAGCCGTCGTCGATGATAAAGCGCTCCACGCCCAGCGCGGCCGCCTCGTCGGCCATGCGCATGATGTAGTCCGGGTCGTGGTTAAAGTAGATGCCTTCCCAGGTATTGAGGTGAACCGGGCGCGGTTTGTTTTCGGGGAAGCGGATAACGTTGTCGCGAAGGTAGCGGTGAAACTGCTGGCTCATGCCGTTCAGGCCCTGCGCGGAGTAGCTTGCATACAGGCGCGGCGTCCAGAGCGTGTCGCCCTCCTCAATCGCCATTTCGCCCGGCAGGTAGAGGGCTTCAGCCTGCAGATAGCGGCGGCCGTCGGTTTTGGCTTCCGCACGCAGGCGGTGGTTGCTGCTCCAGCCCAGATGCACGCCCCAGACGTCGCCGTGCATTTCGCTGAACGACGGCGTACCGGCAATCAGCGCCGGGAAGTGCTCGTGGGAGGTTTTACCCCGGCGGTTTTCAATCACAAAGCTGTCGTGTTCAAGCGTCACGCGGTGCGGCTGAAATTCCCGGATCCAGCGTCCATGGAAGGCCATCACCTCCCGCGCGCGTTCGGCCACGGGTAGCGTTATGGCAAAACGGTCCACCTGCCACGCCTGCGCTTTCAGGTTGGTTAAGCCGTGACGCACCGCCAGCACGCCGCTGTCATCCAGCGCCAGCTCGCTGGTCAGCCGCAGGCCCGCATGTTCATCTTCTGCCGTAATCGTCAGGGTTTGCCCCTGCTGCTGGACGTCTGTGGTGCTAAAGAGAGGTGAACCGTCCAGGCCCAGACGATGCCCTTCAATACCGGGCGACCCAAACAGGCCGTGCCCCAGCTCGGCCATCAGCGTGACCGGAGAATCCACATCCAGCCTGCCGTTGGCAACTGGCCGGGAAAGGGTTTCAGCATTCTGCGGCGAAAAGTGCTGAAGATGCGGCCCCCAGTAAATCATTTCGGCGAACGGGTGCGTTTTTATCACCACATCCACCGTCGCGCTTTCGAGTCGTAAAATGGAATCTTGCATCAGACATCTCCTGTCATGGGATGCCTTGAGTTTTGATCCGAAACGTTTCGGATACAAACCAAAACGTTTCGGATTTGTGATCGGGTTTAGAAAATAGAGAGATTCAGGCCGTCTGGCAGGGAGAGAATTCGGGCTGCCAGAGCACCTGGAGCTGCTCGATCGCCTCGCCGTTGATCAGCTGGCGAACCATATCGGCAATCTGTTTCCCGACGCCCTGACGGGTGGACTGGATCACTGCCGCCACGTCAGCATCGACGATGCTGTCCTGCGGAAGCCCGTCATAAACCACCAGCGCAACGGCGTTCTCGCCGGTCAGGCGGCCCAGCTCCGCCAGCGCCATCGCCGCGCCGTCGCCGTGGGTGTTGCAGTCGGTAATGATGGCCGTGGGCGGCTGCGATAGCGAGAGAAGCTCTTTCGTGGTGGCATACCCCACCCGGCGTGAAGGGGGCATGGCGCGCAGCCATTCGCTGGAAAGCCCGGCTTCCCGCAACGCGTCCAGATAGCCCTGACGGCGCTGGGTGATGAATGCCTGATTGTTGCTTTCGCCCAGCAGGGCAATGCGCTGATGGCCTTTTCCGATCAGCCAGCGGGTCGCATTGTACGTACCGGCATAGTTGTCGAAGTCGAACCACGCGTACGGCTGCGGTAGCTGGCTGCGCCCGAGCGCCAGGAAAGGAAAACCGGCGGCCTGCAGTTGCTCAAGACGGGGATCGCGATCCAGCGTGTGGGCCACGATCAGCGCATCCACGCGGCGGCTTTGCACCATGCGCATATAGCTGTGTTTATCGGCCAGATCGTCATCGGCAATCAGCAACAAATCGATTTCATGTCTCGCCAGTTCGTGGCTAATTTCGCCGACCATGTCCATAAATACGCTGTTATTGAGCGGAACAGGATGGACCGGGAACACCAGCCCAACGGCGTCGATTTTGCCCATCTTCAGGCGGCGGGCGAAGGTGTTCGGTCGGTAACCACGGCGCTGGGCCTCTGCTTCCACGCGTGCGCGCGTCTCGTCAGAAACGTCGTCATATCCGTTAAGGGCGCGGCTGACGGTAGTAACAGAGAGCCCCAGTTCTTTGGCGATGGCTTTGAGCGACATGATTTTCCCTATCTTCGTTAGTTTTGTTCCGCCACCAGCAGCGCGTAAGTGTCTGGCTCCAGGGCCTTGAAGATGTGCGGCTGGTCGGCGGGATAACAAATGTAATCCCCTGCGCAGAGCTCTTCCGCCGCGTCGAGCAGGCCGACCAGCGCCCGCCCCTGCGTCACAATAATATGTTCCACCGAGCCCGGCGGATGCGGCTGAGAAAGACGGTCTGCACCCGGTTGGGTCATCAGAAGATAGACATCGCGGCGCGCGCCGGGAGGGCATGCCGCCAGCAAAATGGCTTCATAGTTAGCCTCTCCGGCGACCACTTTTGTCCCTTCTCCACGGCGTATCACCTGCGTGGTCGGTAGCTGCGGCTCAAGCAAGCGGGCGAAAGGAATATCCAGCGCCACGCAGAGCGACCACAGCGTTTCCAGGCTAGGGTTACCGTTGCCGGACTCCAGCTGGGAAAGCGTAGATTTTGCGATCCCGGCACGGCGGGCAATTTCCGCCAGTGAAAGCCCGGTTCGCAGGCGTTCTCGCACCAGACTTTTGGCGATCAGGCTGATCGGCTGCGTCATATAACGGCCTCGCGTTCTATAAAACGAACAAATCGTTCGTCTTGAAAATCAGTTTCGTTGCGTTCATTATAATGGATACACGTTCGATATGGCTAAAATTGTATGAAGCATCATCTCTCTTGTCTGAAAGGCGACACCATAAAAGCAATCATTCTGGTCTGCCTGGCGGTGGGCGTGGTCGGGATGTCCTACGGCTCGCTGGCGATGGCCTACGGTTTCCCGGTCTGGGTGCCGTTTGTGCTCTCCATTACCGTGCTGGCGGGCGCGTCTGAGTTCATGTTTATCGGCATCGTGGCGAGCGGCGGCAATCCGCTGGCGGCCGCGGCGGCAGGTTTACTGGTCAACGCCCGGCACGTGCCGTTTGGCGTGACGGTGCGTGAGCTGGTGGGCAAGCGCGGTCTGAGCCTGCTGGGCTGCCACATCATGAACGATGAAAGCGTGGTGTTTGGCCTGTCGCAAAAAACCGCCGAGCAGCGTAAAGCCGCCTACTGGCTGTGCGGCTTAGGCGTCGCCATCGTCTGGCCGCTTGGCGCACTGCTGGGGGCTATGGTCGGCAAACTGTTGCCCGACCCGGAGACCATCGGGCTGGATGCGGTATTTCCGGCCATTCTGCTGGCATTAGTGGTTCCCGCTTTTAAAAACCGTACCACGCTGATCCGCGCCTGCAGCGGCGCCGTGTTATCGCTGGCCGCCGTACCGTTTGCCCCGGTGGGATTACCGGTACTGCTCTCTTTACTCGGTCTTGCCGCGAGGAAAAAATAATGGAGAACATGACGGTCTTTATTCTCGGCATCGCCATTCTTTCTGCCGGAACCTATTTAATGCGCCTTGGCGGCGCCAAACTCGGCAACCGGCTGGCGTTGTCGGAGCGTTCTCAGGCGCTGCTGTCAGATGCGGCAACGGTATTGCTGTTCTCCGTGGCGCTGGCGACCACCTTTTATGAGGGAGAACACTTCGCGGGCATGGCGCGCGTGCTGGGCGTGGCGTTTGCGGTGTTTTTGGCCTGGCGGAAAATGCCGTTGATTGTGGTCATCGTGGCCGCGGCGGTGGTGACGGCATTGCTGCGCGTAGCGGGCATAAACTAAAAAAGCGCCCCGGGGGCGCTCTTTCGACGGTGTGACTCGCTTATTTGTTCAGTTCAGCAGTCATGTGTACGCGGTTACCGGTGAATGCCTGGGTAATTTTGTATGATGACGCACCCGCTTCCTGAGCCTGAGCCGCGATTTTCGCTTCTGCACCATCAATGGTAGAGGCGGTTGCGGTTACGGTCTGCGCAGCGAAAGAACCAAAAGAAGTAGCCAGAGCGATTACAGCGACAAAAGTTTTGATGCTTTTCATAATATAAACCCTTTCATTAAGTTGTTTAGGTAAGGCACCGTGCCTTGATGAGATAAATACTAGACCTCATCGCGAACAACTAAAAGCGGAAGGATTTGCTATTATCATTCAAAATTACTGATTAACTATTAATCGCTGTGGATGGGTATAAATGGTTGCCCTTCCCGGCTTGCAGAAACCCACCAGCGTCAGGTTGCAGCGCTCGGCCACCTCCACCGCCAGCGTCGTTGCCGCCGACACGGCAAACAGGATCTCCACCCCGCACATCGCCGATTTTTGCACCATCTCATAGCTGGCGCGGCTGGAAACGAGCGCGGCGCCCTGCTGCCAAACCTCACTTTCACGCGCACGACGACCGAGCAGCTTATCCAGCGCCACGTGGCGGCCCACGTCTTCATGCCCACCGGCAATCTCTCCCGACGGCAATATCCACGCCGCCGCGTGCGTGCAGCCGCTGAGCTGGCCGATAGGCTGTACATCGTTGAGGTGCTCAAGCGCAGGGTCGAGGTGCGCCAGATTAAAGGTCTGAGTAAACGGCAGTGGTGAAACAGGTTTGCCAATATCGTTGAGCTGCTCAACGCCGCACACGCCGCAGCCGGTACGCCCGGCCAGCGCGCGACGACGCTCTTTCAGCCCCATAAAGCGGCGGCTGGAGAGCTCGATTTGCACTTCCAGGCCGTTGCAGGCCTGCACCACGTCCATGCCATAGATATCTTGCGGATGCTCAATGATGCCTTCCGAGAGGGAAAAACCGATGGCGAACAGCTCAAGATCTTTCGGAGACGCCATCATCACCACATGCGATATGCCGTTGTAAACGAGCGCAACGGGCACTTCTTCGGCCAGAAAATCGGGTATGGCATCGGTTATGTGGGGCGGTCGGTGTACCGACAGTTCCACAATGCCGGCAGGCAGGGGTAACGAGTGGGGATCACGGTTTTGTTTAGACACAGCGGTATTCCTGAACAACCACGGAAGCGAGCGTGCTATTGCAGCATAAACCACAGGCTGTACGCATAGTATGGATCAACTTTTCGACAACCATTCTCCTACTCATTTAGCAGGGGTGCAACCTGCCACCGGCTACACCGCTTTAACATGCAGAGCTGTTAACGTGATCAATATCACACTTTATAATCAACATGGTGATAATACGTTCACTTTGTATTAACGCCATTAGAACAGCTGTACCGACAATGTGGTATTCTGATGATATCCCTCGTGGAATTGAGGGATTAACGCAAATTTTTTCCTTTGCGGTCATTCTTCAACCGCGAAGTCAAAACTACATATGTAAGCAATGTCGAAACAAGGAGTGACCCATGCAGGTCAGCAGAAGGCAGTTCTTTAAGATCTGCGCTGGCGGTATGGCAGGCACCACGGCAGCGGCACTGGGCTTTGCGCCCGGCGTAGCGCTGGCGGAAACGCGGCAGTATAAACTGCTGCGCACCCGTGAAACCCGTAATACCTGTACGTACTGCTCTGTCGGTTGCGGGCTGTTGATGTATAGCCTCGGCGACGGTGCTAAAAACGCCAAAGCGTCTATTTTCCATATCGAAGGCGACCCGGATCACCCGGTTAACCGCGGCGCATTGTGCCCGAAAGGGGCCGGTCTGGTGGACTTTATCCACTCCGAAAGCCGCCTGAAATTCCCTGAATACCGCGCGCCGGGTTCCGACAAATGGCAGCAAATCAGCTGGGAAGAGGCGTTTGACCGCATCGCTAAACTGATTAAAGAAGACCGCGATGCCAACTTTGTTGAGAAAAACGCCGACGGCGTCACGGTCAACCGCTGGCTCTCCACCGGGATGCTGTGTGCCTCTGCTTCCAGCAACGAAACCGGTTATTTAACCCAGAAATTTACGCGCGCACTCGGTATGCTCGCGGTCGACAACCAGGCGCGTGTCTGACACGGACCAACGGTAGCAAGTCTTGCTCCAACATTTGGTCGCGGTGCGATGACCAACCACTGGGTCGACATCAAGAACGCCAACCTCATTGTGGTGATGGGCGGTAACGCCGCTGAAGCGCACCCTGTCGGGTTCCGCTGGGCGATGGAAGCCAAAATCCACAACGGTGCGAAACTGATTGTGATCGATCCCCGCTTCACGCGTACTGCGTCAGTGGCGGATTTCTACACCCCTATTCGTTCAGGTACTGACATCACTTTCCTGTCAGGCGTACTGCTGTACCTGATGACCAACGAAAAATACAACCGCGAATACACCGAAGCCTATACCAACGCCAGCCTGATCGTGCGTGAGGATTACCACTTCGAAGATGGTCTGTTTAGCGGTTACGACGCCGAAAAACGCAAGTACGACAAAACCAGCTGGAACTACGAGCTGGATGAGAAAGGTTTTGCGAAGCGTGACACCACGTTGCAACACCCGCGCTGCGTGTGGAACCTGCTGAAAGAGCACGTCTCCCGCTACACGCCGGAGGTTGTCGAAAACATCTGCGGTACGCCGAAGGCGGACTTCCTGAAGGTGTGCGAGCTGATCGCCGAAACCAGCGCGAAAGACAAAACCGCGTCGTTCCTGTACGCCCTCGGCTGGACGCAACACTCCATCGGCGCGCAGAACATCCGCACCATGGCGATGGTGCAGCTGCTGCTCGGCAACATGGGGATGGCAGGCGGCGGCGTGAACGCCCTGCGCGGTCACTCCAACATTCAGGGTCTGACCGACCTCGGCCTGCTGTCTCAGAGCCTGCCGGGCTATATGAACCTGCCAAGCGAGAAACAGACCGACCTGCAAACCTACCTGACGGCCAGCACGCCTAAACCGCTGCTTGAAGGCCAGGTGAACTACTGGGGCAACTATCCGAAGTTCTTCGTCTCGATGATGAAAGCGTTCTTCGGTGACAAAGCGACGGCGGAAAACAGCTGGGGCTTTGACTGGCTGCCGAAGTGGGACAAAGGTTATGACGTTCTGCAGTATTTCGAGATGATGCACCAGGGCAAAGTGAACGGCTATCTGTGCCAGGGCTTTAACCCGGTTGCCTCGTTCCCGAACAAGAACAAGGTTGTTGAGTCGCTGTCGAAACTGAAGTTCCTGGTGACGATTGACCCGCTCAATACCGAAACCTCGACCTTCTGGCAGAACCACGGTGAATCGAACGACGTCGATCCGTCGAAGATTCAGACCGAAGTGTTCCGTCTGCCATCGACCTGCTTTGCGGAAGAGAACGGCTCTATCGTCAACTCCGGGCGCTGGCTGCAGTGGCACTGGAAAGGCGCGGACGCCCCGGGCATCGCCATGAACGACGGCGAGATCCTGGCCGGTATCTTCTTACGCCTGCGTAAGATGTATGCGGCTGAAGGCGGCGCGAACCCTGAGCCTGTGCTGAACATGACCTGGAACTACTCGACGCCGGAAAACCCAGCGCCGGAAGAAGTGGCGATGGAGAGCAACGGTAAGGCGCTGGCGGACGTTATCGACCCGGCCACCGGCACCGTGCTGGCGAAGAAAGGCGATCAGCTCAGTACCTTCGCGCACCTGCGTGACGACGGCACCACCTCCAGCGGCTGCTGGATCTTTGCCGGTAGCTGGACGCCGAAAGGCAACCAGATGGCCAACCGCGATAACGCCGACCCGTCGGGTCTGGGCAATACGCTGGGCTGGGCATGGGCATGGCCGCTCAACCGCCGCATCCTCTATAACCGCGCGTCCGCTGACCCGCAGGGCAACCCGTGGGATCCGAAGCGTCAGCTGCTGAAGTGGGACGGTGCGAAATGGGGCGGCGTGGATATTCCGGACTACAGCACTGCCGCACCAGGCAGCGACGTCGGGCCGTTTATCATGCAGCCTGAAGGAATGGGGCGTCTGTTCGCTATCGATAAGATGGCGGAAGGTCCGTTCCCGGAACACTATGAGCCGTTTGAGACGCCGCTGGGCACCAACCCGCTGCACCCGAACGTGGTTTCTAACCCGGCAGCCCGTATCTTCAAGAGCGATTTTGAAGCGCTGGGTAAAAAGGACAAGTTCCCGTACGTGGGCACCACTTACCGTCTGACCGAGCACTTCCACTACTGGACCAAGCACGCGCTGCTTAACGCCATCGCGCAGCCGGAACAGTTTGTGGAGATCGGCGAGAAGCTGGCGAACAAGCTCGGCATTGCCCATGGCGATACCGTGAAGGTCTCCTCTAACCGCGGCTACATCAAGGCCAAGGCGGTGGTGACCAAGCGTATTCGCACGCTGAACGTTCACGGTCAGCAGGTGGATACCATCGGCATCCCAATTCACTGGGGCTATGAGGGCGTGGCGAAGAAAGGGTTCATTGCGAACACCCTGACGCCATTCGTCGGTGATGCGAACACGCAGACGCCGGAGTTTAAGGCCTTCCTCGTGAACGTGGAAAAGGTGTAACGGAGACGACTTATGGCTTATCAATCTCAAGACATTATCCGTCGTTCCGCGACTAACGGTTTCACGCCCGCGCCTCAGGCGCGGGACCACCAGCAGGAAGTGGCGAAGCTTATCGACGTGACCACCTGTATCGGCTGTAAAGCCTGTCAGGTGGCCTGCTCTGAGTGGAACGATCTGCGTGACGAAGTGGGTCACAACGTCGGGGTGTACGACAACCCGGCGGACCTGACCGCCAAGTCCTGGACGGTAATGCGTTTCTCGGAAGTGGAGCAGAACGACAAGCTGGAATGGCTTATCCGCAAAGACGGCTGTATGCACTGTGCGGATCCGGGCTGCCTGAAGGCGTGTCCGTCAGAAGGGGCTATCATTCAGTATGCCAACGGCATCGTCGACTTCCAGTCCGAGCAGTGCATTGGCTGCGGCTACTGCATCGCGGGCTGTCCGTTCGACGTACCGCGCCTGAACCCGGAAGACAACCGCGTCTACAAATGTACGCTGTGCGTAGACCGCGTAACCGTCGGCCAGGAGCCAGCGTGCGTGAAGACCTGCCCAACCGGCGCCATCCACTTTGGTTCTAAAGAGGATATGAAAACGCTGGCGGCAGAGCGCGTGGGCGAGCTGAAAACCCGTGGTTACGACAACGCGGGCCTGTACGATCCGGCCGGGGTAGGCGGTACGCACGTAATGTACGTGCTGCACCACGCCGACAAGCCGAACCTGTATCACGGCCTGCCGGAGAACCCGGAAATCAGCGCTACCGTGAAATTCTGGAAAGGCATCTGGAAACCGCTGGCAGCGGTGGGCTTTGCTGCCACCTTCGCAGCGAGCATCTTCCACTACGTCGGCGTCGGTCCGAACCGCGCGGAAGAGGAAGACGACAACCTGCATGAAGAGAAAGACGAGGTGCGCAAATGAGAAAACGTGACACCATCGTGCGCTACACCGCGCCGGAACGCATCAACCACTGGGTCACCGCCTTCTGCTTCATGCTGGCGGCGATAAGCGGGCTGGGGTTCTTCTTCCCGTCCTTCAACTGGCTGATGCAGATCATGGGGACACCACAGCTGGCGCGCATCCTGCACCCGTTTGTGGGCGTCATCATGTTCGCGTCGTTCATCATCATGTTTTTCCGCTACTGGCACCATAACCTAATCAATCGGGATGATATCTTTTGGGCGAAGAATATTCGTAAGATCGTCGTCAACGAGGAGGTGGGTGACACCGGGCGTTATAACTTCGGCCAGAAATGCGTATTCTGGGCGGCGATTATCTTCCTGGTCCTGTTGCTGGTGAGCGGCGTGATCATCTGGCGTCCGTACTTTGCGCCTGCTTTCTCAATCCCGGTGATCCGATTCGCGCTGATGCTGCATTCATTTGCCGCAGTGGCGTTAATTGTGGTTATCATGGTGCATATCTACGCCGCCCTCTGGGTGAAAGGCACCATTACCGCGATGGTGGAGGGATGGGTTACCAGCACGTGGGCGAAGAAACATCACCCGCGCTGGTACCGTGAAGTCCGCCAGAAACAGGAAAAGTCATCTGAATGAGTATTCGCATAATCCCGCAAGATGAGCTGGGGTCGAGCGAGAAACGCACGGCGGATTATATTCCGCCGTTGTTATTCCCCAGACTCAAGAACCTCTACAACCGCCGCGCAGAGCGTCTGCGCGAGCTGGCAGAGAACAACCCGCTGGGCGATTTTCTGCGTTTTGCCGCGCTGGTCGCCCACGCGCAGGAAGTGGTGCTGTACGACCACCCGCTGCAAATGGACCTGACCGCGCGGATCAAAGAAGCCAACGCGCAGGGTAAGCCGCCGCTGGACATTCACGTCCTGCCGCGCGACAAGCACTGGCAAAAGCTGCTGCATTCGCTGATTGCCGAGCTGAAGCCGGAAATGAGCGGCACCGCGCTGGCGGTCATTGAGAATCTGGAAAAAGCGTCCGAACAAGAGCTTGAAGAGATGGCGAGCGCGCTGTTCGCGTCCGACTTCTCGCTGGTCAGCAGCGATAAGGCGCCGTTTATCTGGGCAGCCCTGTCGCTCTACTGGGCACAAATGGCCAGCCTGATCCCGGGCAAAGCTCGCGCCGAATACGGCGAGGCGCGCCAGTTCTGCCCGGTCTGCGGCTCTATGCCGGTATCGAGCATGGTGCAAATCGGTACCACTCAGGGGCTGCGCTACCTGCACTGCAACCTGTGTGAAACCGAGTGGCACGTGGTGCGCATTAAGTGCAGCAACTGCGAGCAGACCCGCGATCTGAACTACTGGTCGCTGGAGAATGAAGACGCGGCGGTGAAAGCCGAAAGCTGCGGCGACTGCGGCACCTACCTGAAGATTCTCTATCAGGAAAAGGACCCGAAAGTCGAAGCGGTGGCCGACGATCTCGCCTCGCTGATTCTGGACGCGAAGATGGAGCAGGAGGGCTTTGCCCGCAGCTCGATCAACCCGTTCCTGTTCCCGGGTGAAGGGGAGTAATTCCCTGTGACAGTGCCGGGCGGCGCGTGCTTGCCCGGCCTGTAATTCGACAGCAATACCCGCCGCCTTTCATGCCAGATACTCTCCATTCTCGTTGAGAGACGCGTTATCGCCTTTGCGAGCCGCTTTCCAGGTTGTTGCCCTCAACACTATTCTTGTTTTCTTTTGAATCAAACCAGGCTATAAAACTGTTTATCCATACAGTAAAAGGGATTATTCATGGCGCTGGAAAAGGGTATTGCACAGCTGGTTCAGGGATTTATCGCTGCAGGGCGGCCCTCGTCACGTCGCCAAAGCATTGAGGTGCGACGAGCAGGCTATATTGCCAGCACAGGGCTTGCCGGGGAGACCGAAACGCGCGTTCAGGTGGAGACGCTTGTTCTTGAGGGTCTTACCATTCGGGTATTTTCACCTCTCAATGCGCCTGAACTATTGCCTGCTGCCATCTACTACCACGGCGGATGCTTTATCAGCGGCGGCTTTGATACCCATGACAACCAGCTCCGTCAGTTAGCCTGCTACGGCAATTGCCGGGTGGTTGCGATTCAATACAGGTTGGCGCCGGAGCATACCTTCCCCGCCGCACATGACGATGCGGAAAGAGGTGCAGATCTGGTCTGGCAATATGCGGACAAACTGGGCGTGGATAAAAACCGGATTACACTTTGTGGAGACAGCGCGGGGGGACATCTTGCGCTGGTAACGGCGCTGCGGCTTAAGGCTAAAGGTCTCTGGCAGCCTGTACAGCTTATTCTTATCTACCCCATGCTCGACGCCACGGCCAGTTTTGAAAGCTATACCCTCAACGGCATGGATTACGTAATTACTCGCGATACCCTGCTGAGCGGCTATGAAATATATCTGGCTGGAGCCGACCGTAAGCATCCTGAGGTTAGCCCGCTGTGGCGAGAAGACTTCAGCGGCCTGCCAGCTGTCCATATCGTTACCGCTGAGTACGATCCGTTATGCGATGAAGGAGAGGCGCTGTTTCAACGCCTCACGGAGCAAGAAGTGACGTGTACCGCTCAGCGATGGCTGGGAGTAATACATGGCTTCTTCCAGCTTGGTGGAATTAGCCAATCAGCGCGAGATGTTATGCGGGATATCGCCGGACGGATTCAGCACGCCCGGGGAGCGTAAACAGGAGATTACTCCTCCTCGTTCCCGCCCTCTTCATACGCGCCAAAAGGCTTCGCCGGAAGAACAATGTAGGTGCCTTCAAACACCGCGCCCGGCGTTTTATCGCCAAACAGTTCGACCTGCATTTGTACGCGCGCCTTGCGACCGCGTGCCAGACGGTCAAGATCGCCACCCAGTGATCCCAGATCGGCCACGGCGGTCGGCTTGCCGCTTATCGGCGCGCTATAGCGAATGTGGGCATCGGCCAGAATGATGGTGCCGCCCAGATGGCGCTCGCGCAGCATTAGCCAGATAAGCCCCCAGCCGGTGAGCGTGGCCAGTGAGAAAAGACTTCCGGCAAACAGGGTGTGGTGCGGATTCTGGTTGCCGGTTTCCGGCATGGTGGTAATAAATTTTTGTCCGGTGTACTGCTGAATGCGTACGCCCATTTTTTCGCTGAGCGGAATGTGCTGATACCAGGCCTGCTGCAGCTGTCCGCACCAGTCGGCGCGATGCAGAATATCGTCCAGCGTGGCGATGGGTTTGATCATCAAAAAATGACGAATCGGGGTGGTTTGCGGGGTTGTGATTTCACCCTGATTCACAAAACCGAGTTTAGCGAAGAATTCCACGGCATCTTCGCGGGCGCTACAGGTGACGCGCTTAACGCCTTCCTGGCGGGCGACGGATTCCAGGGTCATCGCCATTAGCGTCCCCAGACCTTTGTCCTGCACGGAGGGATGAACCGCCATAAAGCGAATAGACGCTTCGTTATCGGCGTTGATATACAAACGCCCGACGGCCACAAGGTTGCCCTCTTCGTCCATCACCATCTGATGGTGGGCCATCGCGTCCCAGGCGTCGCGCTCAGAGCCTTTTGGCTGATGTAATGGCTTGCGTAGCATTTCCCAGCGGAACTGGTAATAAGCGTCTAACTCTTCTTCCGTTTGCGGTACTCGAAGGTGATACATAGCTGTACTCTCTCTTGTTACCCGCGGCCATGCCGTAAGTATGCTCATACCTGGAGCCAGAATGTGACGGGGCCATCGTTCACCAGCGATACCTGCATATCTGCAGCGAATCGTCCGGTTTGCGTATTCATTTCCTGCTGGCGACAACGCTCAACAAAGTACTCGTAAAGTGCTTCTGCACGATCCGGCGCGGCGCCTTTCGAGAAACTCGGGCGCATGCCGCGCTCGGTATCCGCTGCCAGCGTAAACTGGGAAACCACCAGCACGCTGCCGCCCGCCTGCTGGACGTTCAGGTTCATCTTGCCTTCCGCATCGCTGAAAATACGGTAGCCCAGCACGCGCTCACACAAGCGGTTGGCTTTTTGTTCGTCATCATCCTTTTCGACACCTAACAACACCAAAAGTCCTGGGCCAATTTCACCCGTCACCTCTCCCTCCACGGTGACGCTGGCACGGGTTACGCGCTGTATCAATGCAATCATGGTTGGTCTGCTTCTTGTTGTTTTTCAGCTTCTGCTGCTTTTTTAAGTTCGCGGTATACACCGAGAGTGACAGTTATTTCAGCACCAAGCAAGACGATACACCAGGTCCAGTAGACCCAGACAAACAAAATGGGGATCACCGCCAGCACGCCGTAAATCAGCTGATAGGACGGAAACATGGTGATGTAAAGGGCAAACCCTTTCTTACCGAGCTCAAAGAGCAACGCCGCCACCAGCGCCCCCACGACCGCATCGCGGTTAGGCACGCGCGTGGTCGGCACCACGCTATAGAGCAGCCAGAACGAGAGCCACGACAGGATCAACGGAAAGATGCGAAGCACATTATCAATCACGCCGTTTAAATCGCTCGCCCAGCGCAGGGAGAGCAGATACGAACTGATCGCGAGGCTCGCCCCGGCCAGCAGCGGCCCCAGCGTGAGGATCATCCAGTACACGGCAAAGGAATAGACCTTTGGCCGCGCTTTTTTACTCCGCCAGATCGTGTTCAGCGCGTTATCGATGGCGTACATCAACAGCAGCGCGGTGATAATAAGACCACATGCCCCCACTGCCGTCATCTTGCTGGAGTTAGCAACAAACTGCTCAATGTAGTTCTGGATGACATCCCCGGTTGCCGGAATGAAATTCGCGAAGACAAAATGACGAAGCTGCACGCTGACGTCCGCAAACATCGGAAAGGCGGAGAACAGGGCAAAGATGACCGCCACCAGCGGCACCAATGAGAGCAGCGACACGTAGGCGAGGTTACCCGCCAGCGTGGTCATATTGTCCTCATCAATCCGATGCCAGAGCAGTTTCAGCCAGGCCCGCAGCGGGCGAGTATGGTGCGTGGCTTTTTGATGAACGGTTTTTAGCATAGCTGCTTCGCAAAGTAGTCTGGTATCGTCTCTTTTCCGGTCACCAGAATTGACGTAATACCCAACTGGTTAGCTCCCTCTATATTATCGGCGTTGTCGTCGAAAAAGACCGCATCGGCCGCGGTGAATCCCTCTGCCTGCAGAACAGCCTGATAAATTCGCGCTTCAGGCTTACGCATCCCCATCTCCTGCGAGAGGTAGATCTTATCCGCCGCCGCCTTAACTTCAGGGTATTCTTCAGGCCAGAACGTGGTGTGCAGACGGTTGGTATTTGACAGCACAACGACCCGATGCCCCTGCTCGCGCAGTTTGTGCATGATGTCGATCACCTCAGGGCGAACCGCCACAAATACCGCCTGCCAGCCGTGGGAAAACTGTTCATAGCTTAACGAAAGCCCCATCTCCTGGCAGAAACGTTCAGCGAATGCTTCATCGCTGATTTCACCGCGCTCATGCTGGTGGAAGGTCTCGCCCATCGCGAAATTCTGCTTTAAGGTCGCCAGCGGCACGCGGCTAAAATCGCTCCATGCACCCAACACGCGATTAAAATCGATATCGACGATGACGTTTCCTAAATCAAAGATATAAAGCATGTTTATCTCCTGCTCGCCGTGGAGAGGTAACTGTAGCGGGAATAAAGAGATTTGACTATGGATGCGGTCTAAGGTGTGCGATCGATTTTTACGGCGCGTTTTTACGACAGTAAAGCGAAGGGACATTTGACGCGGCAAAAATCCAGGCCCCCCGATACTCATCGATCATCAGGCTCAGCTCCCTACCCGGCGTGCGGTAAAAACCCGGTAGCGTTGCGTTGATATCAGCCTCATCCGCATTATCGGCAAAGGTTTTAACAATACGATTGTTATTTAACACGCGCGCGTTCTCATGGTCACTGTAGTGAAAATAGATTGTACGATTAACTTCAGTAACCGTCTGACCAAATAATTTACCGTTAATAACCGTAGACCCCTCCCGATGCTGCATCCGCCAGGAAACCGTACCCACAAATCGGTTTTTACCAATCGTCCATTCCACATCTCCCGTACAGCGTATCGGCGTACTCGATAAATGCGAATAAGCTAACCAGCCACTGGTGATAGCGGCCGCCAGAAATGCCGCCAGCAAAATGATACCGTTCCGGAGAGTCATCATTTTTCGTGCGCCCAAAAATAATGGGTAGTACATAACGCCGTCGCGTCCCTTCGCGCATCGTTATTACAGACAAACGCCGCGATTCGCTCCGTTTTACTATAGCCGACGAGAAAAACGTATCGTTTTTCGGCACACAGACCGGGATTATTGTTTAGCAGGCGCACGTAATGATCCTGAATATGTTCGTTAGGTGCATAAAAAAGTTGGCAGGCCTGGGGCATGCTGCCCGTTGAAAGGGGAATGTAGTGACTAAACGGCATGTTCTGGTGCTTTTTATATAATATTCCCCCGTTGATAAGCGCGATCAACAAAAGCGTTGCGGTCGTTATTATCAGCCAGGCTGGCCTCTGCCTTGCGGCGCCATTGGCAACGACCGCGTCTTTATTGGCTATGACTGGCTCAGCGGTTGGGACAAATAATTCAACCTCGGTAGCCTCGGAAAGCATAAGCCCGCGACGCGAAATCGTTTTTACCGTATCGCGCGGTAAGCCCACCTCAGCGAGGGCATTGCGTAATGTCAAAATAGCCTGGTAAAAGGTATTCGGCGTAGTGACGTCATTGCGCTCCCCCCATCCCACCACCATTAACTGGTTTTGCGAAATTATTTCTCCGGGATGGGTGATGAGATAAAGAAAACAGAGGTTGGCAGGAAGCTGCAATTGTATCGAGCGCCCGGTAATATGATTTACCAGGTTTTTGTTTTCTGGATCATACTCGACCAATTTGTTAATAAGATACAATTTTCCCTTCCTCAGCAATAACAACCCTTAACTATATACACCAGAAAGATATACGTATATTTAACAACAGTATAGGTCAGAAGGATCAGGACGCGATACCACCCCAACTAAGATTAAGAATAACACATTGTTTTTCAATCAGTTAAAAGACAGTTTTCTTAGGTTTCTCTCATCTAAAACGACATAATGAGATTTCATTACACTTCGCCCGGCCCACTCATTATATTGAGCCCCAAGTCGCGAAAAGACTGTCGTTACAGCCGATTTAAGAAACTAATCTTTAGCTATTAGTGCTATTTCGTAAATCGTCCTCCGGGATTTTTTTTGTCGAATAATCTTAAGGGGCTGAAGAATAGTCCTGGAATACGATGGCCAAAGTATGTCCTTTCGCTATGGCTACGGCCTGAAAAAATAGACATCACCAGGAATTTATATTCTTCATCACTATTTATCATAAACAAGAGAGGGGCACGGGATATGTTTCAAGATTGACACATTTGGATGGCAGTGAAATATTGACAGTGAAAATAAGACAGGAGTGGACTGGATGATGACATCGTCGCATAAGGTTGTCCGCTGTATGAGCTGTGAATTGTCCTGTCAGTTATTTCCAGATAACGCAGTACGTTCACAATATTGTGGAAATGCCTCATTCGCAGTTTGGCCAGGTGGTAACCATTTCCTGCAGATTGCAGTAGAAAATAAAATATTGCAAGGAAACAAGAATCACTTATTACGCGGCTTTATATTTGTAGACTTTTCGTTTTGCAACCTGCGCGTACTTGCCGATCCGCAATGGATTGAACGGCTGGTGAGAACTAACATGAACATCGTGATTATCACAGACCGCAAGCTGGAAGCAATGGCCAATTATTTTTTCATGCAGCGCAGTGAAATAAAGGGAATTATTTATTCGAATGACAACGACATTATATTAAAGGAAAAAATCAGCCATCTTTTCTCCGGGAGACGGTTAAATAGCAGACGCGGCAGCATGTTGAACGCTGTTGAATTTACGTTACTGAACAGATTTTTGTCAGGTGCGTGCCTCCAGGAGATTATAAAATCAGACGGCATTGATGTTAAAAAAATTTATGTTCATAAAATACGACTTGAGAGGAAGTTAGGCACCAGTATTCATAAAATTCTCGTTTCTATTTTGTAATTTCAACCTGTTTACCTACCCACATTTAATGGTGTGGAGGATGTTCTACGCCTGAAAGAAAGGGGGCAGTCATGCCATATTTAATAAAACACTCACCAGTCGCCGCTGCGATTTCGCTGGCGTTAACGTCAGCGCTATTTACCGCACATGCAGCGGTAATAGATTTTGCTAATTTACCTGCCTCCGGAGCGGTAACGGATTTGCCTGCAGAAATACAGGCGCTGATACCCGCAACCGCAAACGCGAACTTTAGCAAAAATACCGGCGATCCTAACTATGTCTACCAGTACAGCCCGGGGAATATCCCGATTTACGGAGATGGGATCACCCTCGAAGGGCCTGGGGCGGAAGCCTTTGAGCATTCCGTTACCGTTATTCAGAACTCCACGTCCGGCAGCCCGGGCGTGATATTTGGTGACGATCTGACTATTCGCACCCAGTCAAAAGTGGCTGCCAATAATGGTAAAGACGTCGACGGTATTCGTACCCACGGGATGAACACGCCGGCCAACCCGGTATTTATCATTACCGGCGACCGCACCCACATCTACGTTAACGGCCAAAGCGGTGACGGTATTAATGCCGGGTACAGCTCCTTCAGTCAGGGTTCTCTCGGCTCCGCCAATATTTATGTGGGTGACGATCTCTATATCGAAACCACGGGCAGCACCGGGCGCGGGATTAGCGCTTATGCACTGAATGATGCCTCAAAGGCAAAAAATAACGTTATCGTCGGCGATCGTGCGCATATTGTGACGCGCGGGACTTACGCTGAGGGGATTCGTACCAACCAGAGCGGCTCATACGTCCGGCTGGGCGATGAGGCGACCATCGAAACGTACGGCACATCGGCCTATGGCCTGTACGCGGGTTCTGTGTCAAAAATTGAGCTAGGCAAAAGCGCGACGATTACCACCGACGCGGCCAGTGCCTCCGGGGTTTATTCCACCGGCTCGTCAACCATCACCCTTGATGAAGGCGCCACCATCACGACCAACGGTGCCAGTGCGCATGGCGTCTACGCGTACACCGGTGCGGTGAATCTGGGAGATAACGTCACCATTGCGGTAAACAGCAGCGAGAAAACCAGCAGCTCCGCGCAGGCGCCGCACGGGATGTATGCCTGGTCGCGCGGCGTGATAGCGCTCGCGGGTGGTGCAACCATTACCACCGCAGGCCAGCGCGACAGCGGTAGCTATGCCCTGAACGCCAGTAACGGCGGGGTGATTGATGCGTCCGCAGGAGGCAAGTTCATCCTCAACGGCGATATCCTTTCCGCAGGCGGCGTCGCGGCCACCAGCTCGCTTCCGGCACAAAACAGTACCATTACGCTGACTATGGATGACAACTCCCTGTGGAACGGAGCGTCCTTCATTGAGAGCAACGCCGCGGGTACCGGTACTCTCGCACTGACGATGAATGATGCCGTCTGGAATCTGCGCGACAGCTCCACGCTGACCAGCCTGACGCTGAATGCGGGCGGCACGATTAATTTCCAGCATGCAGAGGACGCGGCGTGGCAAACGCTGACCATCAAGGATGATTTTATCGGCAACGGCGGCAAGCTGGTCTTCAATACCGTGCTGTTTGACGACACTTCGGAAACGGACAAACTGATCGTTGAAGGCAACACCTCCGGTCATACCGGGGTGGAAGTGAATAACATTGGCGGTGCCGGCGCGCAAACCGTAGAAGGGATTGAAATTGTCAGCGTTGGCGGCAACTCTGAGGGGACGTTTGAGAAGGCCAGCCGTATCGTGGCGGGGGGCTATGACTATAACGTTGTGCAAAAAGGTAAAAACTGGTTTTTGACCAGCCTGGTCGAGCCCGTTGATCCTGTAGACCCACCGGTCGACCCCGTAGATCCACCTGTTGACCCAGTGGACCCGGTAGATCCGCCCGTTGACCCGGTGATCCCGCCGCAAGAGCCGGTTCCCCCAGCTGCACCACCGAAAAGCGAGCACCAGTATCGCCCGGAATTTGGCAGCTATCTGGCAAACAGCTATGCGGCCAATACGCTGTTTATGACCCGTCTGCACGATCGTCTGGGTGAAACGCAGTACACCGACATGCTTACGGGCGAGCAGAAAGTGACGAGCCTGTGGATGCGTAACGTCGGCGGTCATACGCGTTTTAACGACGGCAGCGGCCAGCTAAAAACGACCGCCAATCGCTACGTGCTGCAGCTGGGTGGCGATGTCGCCCAGTGGAGCACCGATGGCCTGGACCGTTGGCATCTTGGCCTGATGGCAGGCTACGGCAACAGCCAGAGCCGGAGCGCTTCCAGCCTGACCGGCTACCGCTCACGCGGTGAAGTGAATGGCTATAGCGTCGGTCTGTATGGTACCTGGTACGCAAACGAGGCGGATAAAAGTGGCACCTACGTTGATAGCTGGGTGCTGTATAACTGGTTCGACAATAAGGTAATGGGACAGGATCAGGCCACTGAGAGTTATCGTTCCAGCGGCGTGACCGCCTCTGTCGAAGCGGGCTATAGCGTTAAGGTGGGCGAAAGCGACCGCAACAGCTACTGGATCCAGCCGAAAGCGCAGGCCGTTTGGATGGACGTGCAGGCTGACGATCATCGCGAGCGCAACGGCACGCGGGTGAAAGACGAGACTCAGGGCAACCTGATGACACGTCTCGGCGTGAAGGCCTACATCAGCGGACATAACGCGATTGACGACGGTAAATCACGGACCTTCCAGCCGTTTATCGAAGCGAACTGGATCCACAACACCCAGCCCACGCGTATCCGCATGGATGACGTCAGCAATGACATGCGTGGTACGCGCAATATCGGTGAACTCAAGACCGGCGTAGAGGGGCAGATTACGCCGCAGCTTAGCGTATGGGGCAACGTGGCTCAGCAGATAGGCGATAAAGGCTACAGCGATACGCAGGGGATGTTAGGGGTGAAATACAGCTTTAAATAACAATATTTAAGCCGCTGTTTGCTCAGCGGCTTTTTTTGCTTCAGGCGATATCATCGCCGGTGCTGGCCAGGATGATTTCAACCTTACTGGATTTCAGGTGAGTTTGCAGAGCCGAGCCAGGCATCTCATCGGTGAAGAGTGCCGTGGCCTGCGCCACGTTGCCAATCTCTACCGCCGCGGATGCGGTAAATTTCGTATGATCGGCTGCGAGCAGAATGTGGCGAGCGTGGGCGATCATGGTTTTCACCACGCTGGCTTCATTGACGTCAAACTCCATCATCGCGCCGTCGTGCTCAATTGCCCCCACGCTGGTCACGAGATAATCCGCCCGAAAACCAGACACAAACGCCGTTGCCGCAGGCCCGATAATCCCGCCATTGTGCGGGCGCAGCGTGCCGCCAGGCACCATCACTTCAAAGCGCGGATTCTTATACAGAATATGCGCCACCCGCAGGCTGTTGGTGATAATGCGCAGGTGGTTATGGTTGAGCAGCGCCCGGGCAACGTGCTCCACGGTCGTGCCGATGGTGATGAAAATAGTCGAGCCATCGGGAATATAGTCCGCAATGGCTTCGGCAATCGCCCGCTTCTCTTCGGTAAGCGAGACTTCACGCTGCTCGAACGCCGTGTTCACCACGCTGGATGCCCTGCCCGCCCCGCCATGATGACGCGTGATCAGCCCCTGCTCGCTGAGCTTACGGATATCCCGGCGCACGGTTTGCGTGGAGACATCCAGCAGCTGCGCCAGTTCATCAATGTTCATATAGCCGCGATCGGCAATCAGCGTCAGCAGCTGATCGTGACGCGGGTTGCCGGTCAGTTCGGTAAGGCTCATGGGCTGTCCTCTGAAAACCATCACGCCCCGCATTTTATACAAAAAGTGACAAAAAAGAGCGGGTTTGATCACAGTCGGGTATACCCGCGCGTCCACCGGGCTTCGTGCATTTCAGCGCTGCGACGGCGCTGGCAAAACGCACGGCGTCTGCGGCGGGCCATTGCTGCCCCAGGCTGACCGCCAGCGCACCGTGGAACACGTCGCCCGCCCCCGTGGTATCCACCACGTTCACCTCAAAGCCGGGCTGATGGCACAATGCGCCGTTTTCCAGCCAGAAGCACCCGTCTCGCCCCTGCGTAACATACACATGTCCATTTGTGAGCGTTTGTGCTTTTCTCAGGGCATTTTCTGTTTCGTCCCGCTGCGTAAGGCGCCGCAGCCCCGGCGCGGAGAAGGCCGCGTGATCGCTTAAGGCGATCAGCTCCGCGATGTCCTGCGGGGTGACATCCGCATCCAGCAACGTCGGAACGCCCTGCTGACGGGCCAGGGTAAATGCCTGTTTTGCCCCGTCATGCCAGCGCACATCGGCTAAGACAATATCCCACTGAGAGAAGTCGATTTCATGCAGCCAGTCTGCCGCCGCAGGGAGATCGGGGCTGGGGTAGTTGGCAATCACGCGCTCTCCGCCTGCGTCCACCAGCACCGCCGATTGTGACGATCGGGCACCCTTAAACACGCGCGTGTAGCGGGTCTTCACCCCCAGGGATTCCAGCTCCGCGAGCAGCCGTCTGCCGGTATCGTCATCACCCACCCGGCCAATAAAATCCACTTCCGCGCCCAGTTTCGCCGCCGCCACTGCCGCCGTTGCCGCCGGGCCGCCGCCCACCTCCGTATAGTCCTTTGCGACATATTTCCCACCTTCTTTTGGTAAATCATCGAGATACCAGATGCGATCCAGCACGGTAATGCCGACACAAACGATGCGAGTCATGGTGATTCCTTCTGCGATTTCTGATGCCTTCATTTTAATTTCACCAAATGTTTAAAAAGTGACCCGTGTCAATTTTTTGACTATAAATTACAAATACGATCAAAAACAGACAACATAAACGCGCAAAAATTGACACGATGTGACAGGAGAAAGGCATGTCAGCAATCGCATTTATCGGCTTAGGACAGATGGGCGCGCCAATGGCGAAGAATCTGTTGAAACAAGGTCACCAGCTTAACGTCTTTGACGTGAACCCGCAGGCGGTTCAGGCCCTGGCAGAGAGCGGCGCTCGGGCGGCGGCAACGCCCGCGCAGGCAGCAACGGACGCGGAATTCGTCATCACCATGCTGCCAAACGGCGACCTGGTACGCAGCGTCCTGTTCGGCGAGCACGGCGTGTGCGAAGGGTTATCCCGCGACGCGCTGGTCATTGATATGTCCACCATTCACCCGCTGCAAACAGACGCGCTGATCCGCGACATGGCTGAGCAAGGCTTCAGCCTGATGGACGTGCCTGTCGGGCGCACCTCTGACCATGCCATCGCCGGCACGCTGCTCCTGCTGGCAGGCGGCACGGCGCAGCAGGTTGAG
The DNA here is from genome assembly GCF_000286655.1 of Enterobacter sp. SST3. NCBI lineage: Bacteria > Pseudomonadati > Pseudomonadota > Gammaproteobacteria > Enterobacterales > Enterobacteriaceae > Enterobacter > Enterobacter sp. SST3. The sequence goes on from NZ_ALNS01000021.1 coordinate 77,198, forward strand.
CGCGCCACCCCGGTCTTAATGGCGATGGGCAATGAGCTGATTAACGCCGGCGGGCCTGGCATGGGCATCCGCGTGAAGCTTATCAATAACTACATGAGCATCGCCCTGAACGCCCTTTCCGCCGAGGCCGCCGTGCTATGCGAAGCGCTTGGCCTCTCCTTTGACGTGGCGCTCAAGGTCATGAGCGGTACGCCTGCGGGTAAAGGCCACTTCACGACATCCTGGCCGAACAAGGTGCTGAAAGGGGATCTTTCTCCCGCCTTCATGATCGACCTTGCGCATAAAGATCTGGGGATCGCCCTCGACGTGGCCAACCAGCTCCACGTTCCGATGCCGCTGGGCGCGGCCTCCCGCGAAGTTTACAACCAGGCTCGCGCCGCCGGGCGCGGGCGCGAGGACTGGACGGCCATTCTTGAACAGGTTCGCGCATCTGCCGGGCTGAAAAAAACACACTGATACGAAAGGACTGAGGAATGACGATGTACACCCTGAAAGATATCACCCGACCTTCCGGCGGTTTTGCGATGCTGGCCGTGGATCAGCGCGAAGCGATGCGCCTGATGTTTGCTGCCGCAGGCGCGCCGGTGCCGGTAACCGACCAGCACCTGACCGATTTTAAGGTCAACGCGGCAAAAATTCTGTCGCCGTACGCCTCCGCCATTCTCGTCGACCAGCAGTTCTGCTATCGCCAGATTGTCGAGCAGCAGGCCGTGGCCAACAGCTGCGCGATGATTGTGGCCGCCGACGAGTTTATTCCGGGGAACGGTATTCCGGTCGACAGCGTGGCGATCGACAAGAACGTCGACGCGCAGGCGGTTAAACGCGATGGCGGCAAAGCACTGAAGCTGCTGGTGCTGTGGCGCAGCGATGAAGATCCGCAGCAGCGCCTGGAGATGGTGAAAGCGTTCAATACGCTGTGCCACGATAACGGGCTGCTGAGCATTATCGAGCCGGTGGTGCGTCCGCCACGTCGCGGTGCCGCGTTTAACCGCGAACAGGCGATTATCGACGCGGCCAAAGAGCTGGGCGACAGCGGTGCCGACCTCTACAAAGTGGAGATGCCGCTGTTTGGCAAGGGCACGCAGCAAGAGCTGCTGGCGGCCTCGCAAAAGCTTAACGAGAACATCGCCATGCCGTGGGTGATCCTCTCCTCCGGCGTGGACGATAAGCTCTTCCCGCGCGCCGTAAGCGTCGCCATGCAGGCGGGGGCATCGGGCTTTTTAGCCGGTCGCGCCGTCTGGTCCTCTGTGATTGGCCTGCCGGACACCGAGCTGATGCTGCGTGATATCTCCGTCCCCAAACTTCAGCGTCTGGGTGAGATCGTCGACGAAATGATGGCTCGCCGTTAAGAAAGGACCCGAACATGAAATGGTTTAACACCCTGAGCCATAACCGCTGGCTCGAGCAAGAGACCGACCGCATTCTCGATTTCGGTAAAAACGCCGCCGTACCGACCGGCTTTGGCTGGCTGGGCAATAACGGCCAGGTGCGCAGCGATATGGGCACCCACCTGTGGATCACCGCGCGAATGCTGCACGTTTACGCGGTGGCGGCGAACATGGGCCGTCCCGGCGCGTATGCGCTGGTTGAGCACGGCATTAATGCCCTCAACGGCCCGCTGCGCGACAAGCAGCACGGCGGCTGGTACGCCTGCGTAAACGATGAAGGCGTGATTGATGCGTCCAAGCAGGGCTATCAGCATTTCTTCGTCCTGCTGGGCGCGGCGAGCGCCGTGACCACGGGTCACCCGCAGGCACGTAAGCTGATGGACGATGCCATCGAGGTGATTGAGCGTTACTTCTGGAGCGAGCAGGAGCAGATGTGCCTGGAGTCCTGGGATGAGGCCTTCAGCAAAACGGAAGATTACCGCGGCGGTAACGCCAACATGCACGCCGTGGAAGCCTTCCTCATCGTCTATGACGTGACCCACGACCGTAAATGGCTCGACCGCGCCCTGCGCATCGCCTCGGTGATTATTCACGACGTGGCGCGCAAAGGGGAGTACCGCGTTAACGAGCATTTCGACACCGACTGGAACCCGATCCGCGACTACAACATCGATAACCCCGCCCACCGCTTCCGCGCCTACGGCGGCACGCCGGGGCACTGGATTGAGTGGGGCCGCCTGATGCTGCACCTGCGCGCCGCGCTGGAAGCGCGCTTTGAAACCCCGCCGGAGTGGCTGCTGGAAGATGCAAAAGGCCTGTTCCACGCCACCATCCGCGACGCCTGGGCACCCGACGGCGCCGACGGGTTTGTCTACTCCGTGGGCTGGGACGGCAAGCCAATCGTCCGCGAACGCGTGCGCTGGCCGATCGTCGAGGCGATGGGCACGGCCTATGCCCTCTATACCGTCACCGGCGAGGCGCAGTACGAAGCCTGGTATCAGAAGTGGTGGGATTACTGCATCAAGTACCTGATGGATTACGAAAACGGTTCGTGGTGGCAGGAGCTGGACACCAATAACGAAGTGACGACCAAAGTCTGGGACGGCAAGCAGGATATTTACCACCTGCTGCACTGCCTGGTGATCCCCCGCCTGCCGCTGGCCCCGGGCTTAGCCCCTGCCGTCGCCGCCGGATTACTGGATAGCCAGGCCAAATAATTAAGACGGAGTGTTTATGCGTACCCTACACAATATTGACCTGAAAAATAACGAAAGTGGCTTCACCCTGCGCTGGCAGGACCGTCTGATTTTATCCCACACAGCGGATGCCCCTTGCCTGTGGATTGGCGCAGGCGAGGCGGATATCGAGATGTTTCGCGGCAACTTCAGCATCAAAGACAAGCTCAACGAAAAGATTGCCCTGACGGACGCGACCGTCACGCAGCAAAGCGCGGGCTGGGCGATCCGCTTTACCCGCGGCGATGCGGTAAGCGCGACGCTGCTGGTGGGCGTGGATGCGGAAGGCCGTCTGGAGCTGAAGCTGAAAAATGACGCCGCCAGCCATAACCGCATCTGGCTGCGGCTGGCGGCGCAGCCAGACGATCATATTTACGGCTGCGGCGAGCAGTTCTCGTATTTCGATTTGCGCGGCAAGCCGTTCCCGCTGTGGACCAGCGAGCAGGGCGTGGGCCGCAATAAGCAAACCTACGTCACCTGGCAGGCCGACTGCAAAGAGAACGCGGGCGGCGACTACTACTGGACCTTCTTCCCGCAGCCTACCTTCGTGAGCACCCAGAAGTACTACTGCCACGTGGATAACAGCTGCTATATGAACTTTGACTTCAGCGCGCCGGACTTCCACGAGCTGGCGTTCTGGGAAGATAACGCCACGCTGCGCTTCGAATGTGCGGAAACGTACGTCGATCTGCTGGAAAAACTGACCGGCCTGCTGGGGCGTCAGCCTGAACTGCCGGACTGGGTGTACGACGGCGTGACGCTGGGCATTCAGGGCGGCACCGAGGTGTGCCAGCAGAAGCTCGACGCCATGCGCGAGGGCGGCGTGAAGGTGAACGGCATCTGGGCGCAGGACTGGTCCGGCATCCGCATGACCTCCTTCGGCAAACGCGTAATGTGGAACTGGAAGTGGAACAGCGCGCTCTATCCGCAGCTTGATGCGCGGATTGCGAAGTGGAAAGAGGAAGGCGTGCAGTTCCTCTCCTATATCAACCCGTACGTCGCCAGCGATAAAGATCTCTGCGAAGAGGCCGCGAAACGCGGCTATCTGACCAAAAACGCCAACGGCGAGGACTACCACGTCGAGTTCGGCGAGTTCTACGCGGGCGTTATCGACCTGACCAACCCGGCAGCCTACGACTGGTACAAAGAGGTCATTAAAAAGAACCTGATCGAACTGGGCTGCGGCGGCTGGATGGCCGATTTCGGGGAGTACCTGCCGACCGACACCTTCCTGCACAACGGCGTGAGCGCGGAGATCATGCATAACGCCTGGCCTGCCCTGTGGGCCAAATGTAACTACGAGGCGCTCCAGGAAACCGGCAAGCTCGGGGAGATCCTGTTCTTCATGCGCGCGGGCTACACCGGCAGCCAGAAGCACTCGGTGATGATGTGGGCGGGGGATCAGAACGTCGACTGGAGCCTGGACGACGGCCTGGCGTCCGTCGTGCCTGCGGCCCTTTCGCTGGCGATGACCGGGCATGGCCTGCACCACAGCGACATCGGCGGCTATACCACCCTGTTCGAGATGAAGCGCAGCAAGGAGCTGCTGCTGCGCTGGTGCGACTTCAGCGCCTTTACGCCGATGATGCGTACCCATGAGGGCAACCGCCCTGGCGGCAACTGGCAGTTCGACGGCGATGCGGAAACCATCGCGCACTTTGCGCGCATGACCACCGTCTTCACCACCCTGAAGCCGTACATCAAAGCCGCGGTCGCGCAGAACGCGAAAAGCGGCCTGCCGGTGATGCGCCCGCTCTTCCTGCACTATGAAGACGACGCGCGCGCCTACACGCTGAAATACCAGTACCTGTTTGGCCGCGACCTGCTGGTAGCGCCGGTTCATGAAGAGGGGCGCCGCGACTGGTCGCTCTATCTGCCGCAGGACAGCTGGGTGAATGCGTGGACCGGGGAAATCTGCCGGGGCGGTGACGTCACCGTTGATGCCCCGCTCGGCAAGCCGCCGGTCTTCTACCGCCAGCACAGCGAATGGGCAGATCTGTTTAGCACCTTACGTCATATCTGATAAGGCTCGCCCGCGGGGCAACCTGCGGGCAGACGGAGAACAATAATGAGTCAACATACTTCCGATCCGGCAACCCTGCGCCTGCCGTTTAAAGAAAAACTCGCCTACGGGATGGGCGATCTCGGCTCAAACATCCTGCTGGATATCGGCACGCTTTATCTGCTGAAGTTTTACACCGACGTGCTGGGCCTGCCGGGCACCTACGGCGGAATTATCTTCCTGATTGCGAAGTTCTTTACCGCCTTCACCGATATGGGCACCGGGATCATGCTCGACTCCCGGCGCAAGATTGGCCCGAAAGGGAAATTCCGCCCGTTCGTACTCTATGCGGCGTTCCCGGTGACCTTACTGGCGATTGCCAACTTCGTCGGCACGCCGTTTGAAATCACCGGTAAAACGGTGATGGCGACGGTGCTGTTCATGCTGTACGGCCTGTTCTTCAGCATGATGAACTGCTCCTACGGCGCGATGGTGCCCGCCATTACCAAAAACCCGGACGAGCGCGCCTCGCTGGCCGCCTGGCGTCAGGGCGGCGCTACGCTGGGCCTGCTGCTCTGTACCGTGGGTTTTGTTCCGGTGATGAACCTGATTGAAGGCAATGACCAGCTTGGCTATATCTTTGCCGCCACCCTCTTCTCGCTGTTCGGACTGTTTTTTATGTGGTGGTGCTACAAGGGGGTGACCGAGCGTTACGTCGAGACGCAGCCTGCAAATCCGACGCAAAAGCCGGGGCTGCTGCAGTCGTTTCGCGCCATCGCCGGGAACCGTCCGCTGTTTATCCTGTGCATCGCCAACCTGTGCACGCTGGGCGCCTTTAACGTCAAACTCGCCATTCAGGTCTACTACACGCAGTACGTGCTGAACGACCCGATCCTGCTGTCGTACATGGGCTTCTTCAGCATGGGCTGTATTTTTATCGGCGTCTTTATGATGCCCGGCGCGGTGCGGCGCTTCGGCAAGAAAAAGGTCTACATCAGCGGGCTGATGATTTGGGTGGCGGGCGATCTGCTCAACTACTTCTTCGGCGGCGGCTCGGTGAGCTTTGTGGCGTTCTCCTGCCTGGCCTTTTTCGGCTCCGCGTTCGTGAACAGCCTGAACTGGGCGCTGGTGTCCGATACCGTGGAGTACGGCGAGTGGCGCACCGGCGTGCGCTCCGAAGGAACGGTGTATACCGGTTTTACCTTCTTCAGGAAGGTCTCCCAGGCGCTGGCGGGCTTCTTCCCGGGGATCATGCTCACGCAGATCGGCTATGTGCCCAACGTGGTGCAATCCAGTGGCACGGTTGAAGGGCTGCGGCAGCTGATATTTATCTACCCGAGCCTGCTGGCAGTTATCACCATCGTGGCGATGGGCTGCTTCTACAACCTCAACGAGAAGATGTATGTGCGCATCGTCGAAGAGATCGAACTGCGCAAACGTACGGCATAATGACGTGATAGAGCGCCCTGCGGGGCGCTTTGAGGATCGACCATGACACATAATACTGATCCGTTAACCCTGAAATTGAGCCTGCGAGAGAAGTGCGCCTACGGGATGGGCGATTTTGGCTCGAACCTGATGCTGTGTATTGGCACGCTGTATCTGCTGAAGTTTTACACCGATGAACTGGGCATGCCGGCGTTCTACGGCGGCATTATTTTCCTCGTCGCGAAGTTTTTCACCGCCTTTACCGACATGCTGACCGGGGTGCTGCTCGACTCCCGGCGTAACATCGGCGCGCGGGGGAAGTTCCGGCCGTTTATTCTTTATGCCTCCGTCCCGGTTGCGCTGGTCGCGACGGCGCAGTTTATGGCCAACGACTTTAGCCTGACGGTGAAAACGGCCCTCGCCACCGTGCTCTTCATGATGTTTGGCCTCTGCTATAGCCTGATGAACTGCGCCTACGGTGCGATGGTCCCGGCCATCACCAAAAACCCGAACGAGCGCGCGCAGCTTGCGGCGTGGCGTCAGGGCGGCGCAACGGTAGGACTGTTGCTCTGCACCGTCGGCTTTATGCCCATTCAGGCGCTGTTCGTCCACCAGCCCTCACTCGGCTATCTGGTGGCCGCGCTGGTGTTCGTTACCGGCGGCCTGTTCTGCATGTGGTGGTGCTACAGCGGGGTGAAAGAACGCTACGTCGAGCTTACGCCCGATCACCATAAGCCCGGCATTCTGAAATCATTCTGCGCGATTTTCCGCAATCCGCCGCTGCTGGTGCTGTGCATCGCCAACCTGTGTACCCTCGCCGCCTTCAACATCAAGCTGGCGATTCAGGTCTATTACACCCAGTACGTGCTGAACGATCTGCATCTGCTGTCGTGGATGGGCTTTTTCAGCATGGGCTGCATTCTGATTGGCGTGTTTCTGGTCCCCGGCGCGGTGAAGCGCTTTGGCAAGAAGCCGGTCTATCTGGGCGGGCTGGCGCTGTGGGCGGTGGGCGACGTGCTGAATTTCTTCTGGGGAACCAGCTCCCTGCTGTTCGTGCTGTTTTCCTGCATGGCCTTCTTCGGCACGGCATTTGTGAACAGTCTGAACTGGGCGCTGGTGCCGGATACCGTCGATTACGGCGAGTGGAAAACCGGCATTCGCGCCGAAGGGTCGGTGTATACCGGCTATACCTTCTCGCGCAAAATCTCCGCCGCGCTCGCCGGTTTCCTGCCCGGCATTATGCTGACCCAGATTGGCTACGTTCCCCATGCCGTGCAGAGCGCGGGCACGCTGCTTGGGTTGCGTCAGCTGATTTTCCTCTGGCCGTGCGGCCTGGCGATTGTTGCTGCCGTGACCATGGGGCTGTTTTATAAACTCAACGAAGCGCGCTTCGCCTTTATTATCGAGGAGATTGGAAAACGGAAGAAACAAACCGCGAATACCCCTGAGATAACCACCAACAATAAAGCGTCAGCAGTCACTTTATAACAATAAATCCGGCCACTATGTCCTTCCTGTTTATCAGGAGGGAGGCCTTTCTGTACCTGATACATGGACAAATTATGAAAAGAATCATCACTGTACTGATCGTGTCGTCTGTGTCCTGCCCGGTATTTGCCGGGGCCTACGTCGAAACGCGCGAAGCCTACAATACGGCCTCAGAGATGCACGAGGTGATCCTGCGTGCGGGCTATAACTTCGATATGGGCGCGGGGCTGATGTTCACCAACGCCTATAACGTGGGGAAATGGGACGAACTGAAACACAGCTATAACGAAATCGAGGGGTGGTATCCGCTCTTCAAACCGACCGACAAACTGACCTTCCAGCCCGGCAGCTTAATTAATGACAGCAGCGCAGGATCAGGTGGCGCGGTTTATTTAGATACCAATTACAAATTTACGGACTGGTTTAATCTGACGTTCCGCTATCGCTATAACCATAACAACTACGATACGCCGGACTATAACGGGCAGATGGATAAGAACGACACGCATGAATTCGCCAACTACTGGAATTTCAAAGTGACGGATGCGTTTTTCTACACCTTTGAGCCGCACTTTTTCCAGCGGGTGAATGATTATCACAGCAAAAATGGCAAAGATCATCACTGGGAAATTACTAACAAGTTCAGCTATAAAATCGACAGAAACTGGCTGCCGTATCTTGAGCTACAGTGGCTGGACCGATGGAATGATTACAACCGGGAGCAGTACCGGATCCGTTTAGGGTTACGGTATTCGTTCTAATAAAAAAGCCGCTGATCGCTCAGCGGCTTTTTCGTTGCCGGGTGGCGCATGCGCTTACCCGGCCTACGGCATAACCGAATTACTCTTCTTTCGCACCGCGCATTGCACGTTTACGATCGTTCTCAGTCAGGTGACGTTTACGTATACGGATAGACAGCGGAGTCACTTCTACCAGTTCGTCGTCATCGATGAATTCCAGAGCCTGCTCCAGAGTCATCTTGATCGGTGGAACCAGAACCGTTGCTTCGTCAGTACCGGACGCACGCATGTTGGTCAGTTTCTTACCGGTCAGGCAGTTTACGGTCAGGTCGTTAGAACGGCTGTGAATACCGATGATCTGGCCTTCGTAAACTTCAGCACCGTGACCCAGGAACAGCTTACCGCGATCCTGCAGACCGAACAGCGCAAACGCAACCGCTTTACCCTGACCGTTGGAGATCAGCACGCCGTTGTTACGCTGGCCCACTTCGCCCGGACGCACGTCGTCGTAGTGGCTGAAGGTGGAGTACAGCAGACCGGTACCAGAGGTCATGGTCATGAACTCAGAACGGAAGCCGATCAGGCCACGGCTTGGGATCACGTAGTCGAGACGTACGCGGCCTTTGCCATCTGGATTCATGTTTTTCAGGTCGCCTTTACGCTCGCCCAGCGCCTGCATCACAGAACCCTGGTGCTGCTCTTCAACGTCCAGCGTCACGTTTTCGAACGGCTCTTGTTTACGGCCGTCGATTTCGCGGAAGATAACTTTCGGACGGGAAACCGCCATCTCGAAACCTTCACGACGCATGTTTTCGATCAGAACAGACAGGTGCAGCTCACCACGACCGGATACGCGGAAGGCATCAGCGTCTTCGGTTTCTTCAACGCGCAGCGCAACGTTGTGCACCAGCTCTTTGTTCAGGCGGTCAAGGATCTGACGAGAGGTAACGAACTTACCTTCTTTACCACAGAACGGAGAGGTGTTGACGTTGAAGAACATGGTAACGGTTGGTTCATCAACAGACAGGGCTGGCAGCGCTTCCACGTTCTGCGGGTCGCAGATGGTGTCAGAGATGTTCAGCTCGCCCAGACCGGTGATCGCGATGATGTCGCCCGCTTCAGCCAGATCGCTGTCGATACGCTCCAGACCCAGGTGAGTCAGCACTTTGCCAACTTTACCGTTGCGGGTTTTGCCTTCGCTATCGATGATAGTAACCTGCTGGTTTGGCTTCACTTTACCGCGTTTGATACGGCCGATACCGATGACGCCAACGTAGTTGTTGTAGTCCAGCTGGGAGATCTGCATCTGCAGTGGACCATCCAGATCAACATCCGGTGCCGGTACGTGATCGACAATCGCCTGATACAGCGGGGTCATGTCTTCCGCCATATCTTCGTGGTCCAGACCCGCGATACCATTCAGCGCCGAAGCGTAAATGATAGGGAAGTCCAGCTGTTCGTCGGTCGCGTCGAGGTTAACGAACAGGTCGAATACCTGATCAACAACCCAGTCAGGACGTGCGCCAGGACGGTCAACCTTGTTGATAACAACAATTGGTTTCAGGCCATGGGCAAATGCTTTTTTGGTCACGAAGCGCGTTTGCGGCATTGGGCCGTCAAATGCGTCAACCACCAGCAGCACGGAATCCACCATGGACATCACGCGCTCAACTTCACCACCGAAGTCGGCGTGCCCTGGGGTATCAACGATGTTGATACGGTAGTCATTCCATTTAATAGCGGTGTTTTTCGCGAGGATAGTAATCCCACGCTCTTTCTCCAAATCGTTGGAGTCCATCACACGCTCTTGAGTTTCGGCACGTGCATCAAACGTACCGGATTGCTGCAGCAGCTTATCAACCAGGGTAGTTTTACCATGGTCAACGTGCGCGATGATGGCGATATTACGCAAATTTTCGATCACAACTTTGCCTCAGGCATTAGAAATAGCGCGTTATTGTACACGGATTAATCGCACTACAAAACAGGATCACAAACATCCTCCGCAAACAAGTATCGCAGAGATGCTTTGTGATCGCTTTCACGGAGCGAAAAAGGGCACTTTAACGAAAATTGCACCAATATGGTGCTCGGTGTTCACACTGAAGCACTATACTGGTGCAACATTACCATTGTGGTGCAGCCCTTTTGCACTATGGTGCGCATGATAACGCCTTTTTGGGGTGTTTTAAAAGTTGGCACAGATTTCGCTTTATAAAAATTACATGGCAACAGCCAGTACAAACAGAAACTGAAGACCTCGTTACCACGACGACAATGACCAATCTGGAGAGTTAAGTATGTCCGCTGAACACGTTTTGACGATGCTGAACGAACATGAAGTGAAGTTTGTTGATCTCCGCTTCACCGACACCAAAGGTAAAGAACAGCACGTCACAATCCCTGCTCATCAGGTGAACGCCGAATTCTTTGAAGAAGGCAAAATGTTTGACGGCTCCTCCATTGGTGGCTGGAAAGGCATTAACGAATCCGACATGGTTCTGATGCCAGATGCAACCACTGCGGTCATTGATCCGTTCTTCGAAGAACCTACCCTGATCATCCGTTGCGACATCCTCGAGCCAGGCACGCTGCAGGGCTACGACCGCGACCCACGTTCTATCGCGAAACGCGCTGAAGAGTACCTGCGTTCTACCGGCATCGCGGACACCGTTCTGTTCGGGCCAGAGCCAGAGTTCTTCCTGTTCGATGACATCCGTTTTGGTGCCTCTATCTCTGGCTCCCACGTGGCTATCGACGACATCGAAGGCGCATGGAACTCCTCCACCAAATACGAAGGTGGTAACAAAGGTCACCGTCCAGGCGTGAAAGGCGGTTACTTCCCGGTTCCTCCGGTCGACTCTGCACAGGACATTCGTTCCACCATGTGTCTGGTGATGGAAGAGATGGGCCTGGTTGTTGAAGCTCACCACCACGAAGTGGCGACTGCGGGTCAGAACGAAGTGGCTACCCGCTTCAACACCATGACCAAAAAAGCGGACGAAATTCAGATCTACAAATACGTTGTGCACAACGTTGCGCACCGTTTCGGTAAAACCGCGACCTTCATGCCAAAACCAATGTTTGGCGACAACGGTTCCGGTATGCACTGCCACATGTCTCTGTCCAAGAACGGTACCAACCTGTTCTCTGGTGACAAATATGCCGGTCTGTCCGAGCAGGCGCTGTACTACATCGGCGGCGTAATCAAACACGCTAAAGCGATCAACGCCCTGGCGAACCCAACCACCAACTCCTACAAGCGTCTGGTCCCGGGCTACGAAGCGCCAGTGATGCTGGCCTACTCTGCGCGTAACCGTTCTGCTTCTATCCGTATCCCGGTGGTGGCGTCTCCTAAAGCGCGTCGTATCGAAGTTCGCTTCCCGGATCCAGCGGCTAACCCATACCTGTGCTTCGCAGCACTGCTGATGGCCGGTCTGGACGGTATCAAGAACAAGATCCACCCAGGCGAAGCGATGGACAAAAACCTGTACGACCTGCCGCCAGAAGAAGCGAAAGAGATCCCACAGGTTGCTGGCTCTCTGGAAGAAGCCCTGCAGGCGCTGGACGCAGACCGTGAGTTCCTGACCGCAGGTGGCGTATTCACTGACGACGCTATTGATGCCTACATCGCCCTGCGTACTGAAGAGAACGACCGCGTGCGCATGACTCCGCATCCGGTTGAGTTCGAACTGTACTACAGCGTTTAATTAAGTTGTTTTACCCGGCGTGACAAGCGCCGGGAGTAGTTGCCGTGGAAACTTTTAGCCCATCTCCGGATGGGCTTTTTTCTCCACCAACAACCTGATCTCACGCGCTTTTGACGCCGAAAACGCTATACTGCACTAAATTAGTGCAAACGACTCCAGGAGACTGCTGAATGGCAACTGGCACGCTGCCCGATGCTGGGCAGATCCTCAATTCTTTGATTAACAGCATTTTGCTGGTGGATGACGAGCTGGCCGTTCATTACGCCAACCCGGCGGCACAGCAGCTGCTCGCCCAAAGCGCACGCAAACTGTTCGGCACCCCGCTTCCGGAACTTCTGAGCTATTTTTCGCTGAATATTGGCCTGATGCAGGAAAGTTTACAGGCGGGCCAGGGTTTCACCGATAACGAAGTGACGCTGGTGATCGACGGGCGCTCGCACATTCTGTCGCTGACCGCGCAACGTCTTCCCGAAGGCTTGATCCTGCTGGAAATGGCGCCGATGGATAATCAGCGTCGCCTGAGCCAGGAGCAGCTTCAGCATGCGCAGCAAATTGCCGCCCGAGACCTGGTGCGCGGCCTGGCGCATGAAATCAAAAACCCGTTGGGTGGGTTACGCGGCGCGGCGCAGCTTCTGACCAAGGCGCTGCCCGACCCTGCGCTGGCGGAGTATACCAACGTCATCATCGAGCAGGCGGACCGCCTGCGGAATCTGGTTGACCGTCTTCTCGGGCCACAGCAGCCGGGAATGCACGTCACAGAAAGCATCCATAAAGTGGCCGAGCGGGTGGTGAAGCTCGTCTCGATGGAACTGCCGGAGAACGTCACGCTGGTGCGTGATTACGACCCAAGCCTGCCGGAACTGGCCCATGACCCGGATCAGATTGAGCAGGTCCTGTTGAACATTGTGCGCAATGCCCTGCAGGCGCTTGGACCGGAAGGGGGCGAGATTATTTTGCGCACCCGCACCGCCTTCCAGCTCACGTTACACGGCGTGCGCTATCGGCTTGCGGCCCGTATCGACGTCGAGGATAACGGCCCCGGTATTCCATCGCATCTTCAGGACACTCTGTTCTACCCGATGGTCAGCGGCCGTGAAGGCGGAACCGGCCTGGGCTTATCCATTGCCCGCAGTTTGATCGACCAACACTCTGGAAAAATTGAATTTACCAGTTGGCCGGGACATACCGAGTTTTCGGTTTTCCTGCCGATTAAAAAATAAAGGTGACGTTTATGCAACGAGGGATAGTCTGGGTAGTCGATGACGATAGCTCCATCCGTTGGGTGCTTGAACGCGCGCTCACAGGGGCAGGATTAAGCTGCACGACGTTTGAGAGCGGCAGCGAAGTGCTCGACGCACTCACCACTAAAACGCCCGATGTTCTGCTGTCGGATATCCGTATGCCGGGCATGGACGGGCTGGCGCTGTTAAAGCAGATCAAACAACGCCACCCTATGCTTCCGGTCATCATAATGACGGCTCATTCCGATCTGGATGCCGCGGTGAGCGCTTACCAGCAAGGGGCATTCGATTATCTGCCCAAACCGTTTGATATCGACGAAGCGGTGGCGCTGGTTGAGCGCGCGATTAGCCATTATCAGGAGCAGCAACAGCCGCGCCACGCGCCCGATTTTGGGCCAACCACCGACATCATCGGCGAAGCGCCGGCGATGCAGGACGTGTTTCGCATTATTGGCCGTCTGTCCCGCTCCTCCATCAGCGTCTTGATTAACGGCGAATCGGGCACCGGTAAAGAGCTTGTGGCCCATGCGCTGCATCGCCACAGCCCGCGGGCAAAAGCGCCGTTTATCGCCCTGAATATGGCGGCGATCCCAAAGGACTTGATTGAATCCGAGCTGTTCGGCCACGAAAAAGGGGCGTTTACCGGCGCAAATACCATTCGCCAGGGGCGCTTCGAACAGGCTGACGGCGGCACGCTGTTCCTGGATGAGATCGGCGATATGCCGCTGGACGTTCAGACCCGTCTGCTGCGCGTGCTGGCCGACGGGCAGTTTTATCGCGTGGGCGGTTATGCGCCGGTGAAGGTGGACGTGCGCATCATCGCCGCAACCCACCAGAACCTGGAGCAGCGCGTGCAGGAAGGCAAATTCCGGGAGGATTTATTCCATCGTCTGAACGTCATTCGCGTTCATCTGCCGCCGCTGCGTGAACGCCGGGAAGATATTCCCCGCCTGGCGCGTCATTTCCTGCAGGTGGCCGCCCGCGAGCTGGGCGTAGAAGCCAAGCAGCTTCACCCGGAAACCGATGCTGCCCTCACCCGCCTCGCGTGGCCGGGCAACGTGCGTCAGCTGGAAAATACCTGCCGCTGGTTAACCGTGATGGCTGCCGGTCAGGAAGTGCTGATTCAGGATTTACCGGCCGAGCTGTTTGAGGCGACCGCGCCGGAAAGCAGTAGCGGACACGCGCTGCCGGACAGCTGGGCGACGCTGCTGGCACAGTGGGCCGACCGCGCGCTGCGTTCCGGTCATCAAAACCTGCTGTCTGAGGCTCAGCCTGAGATGGAGCGTACGCTGTTGACCACCGCGCTTCGTCATACCCAGGGTCATAAGCAGGAAGCCGCTCGCCTGTTAGGATGGGGACGCAATACCCTGACGCGCAAGCTGAAAGAGTTGGGAATGGAGTAATATCCGCGCTTGTGTAAAGGTTATTAATTGAGCGCAAATTGCCGTTATTTTGCGCTTTACTGTTCCGATGAGTTTTGTATGATCGTGCCCGGAAATTGGGGGTGAACATCATGCTGGAAACATTCGTGAATATGCTCTCTAGCGGAGCCGCTGAAAGCCACACGCCACAAACCGCCGTTGCGGCGGTGCTGTGTGCGGCGCTGGTTGGGCTGTTTAGCTAGCGAGTTGGCGATGAAAAGCCGGGTGGCGCTTCGCTTACCCGGCCTACATTTCGCACTTTTGTAGGCCGGGTAAGGCGAAGCCGCCACCCGGCATTACCGTTTAAATCACCCGCGAGAACTGCTGCATACGCGCTTTCTGACGCAGGTATGCGTCAAAGCACATGCAGATATTGCGGATCAACAGACGCCCTTTCGGCGTGACCTCAATCGCGCTCTCCGACATATCCACCAGCCCGTCTTTCGCCAGCGGCGCCAGCAGCTTCAGGTCTTCCGCGAAATAATCGCTGAAGTTCAGCGCCCACTGCGCTTCCACGTCCCTGAAATCGAGACGGAAGTTGCAGATAAGCGCCTTAATCACATCGCGACGGATGCAGTCGTCACGGGTTAATGCGATGCCGCGCCACAGCGCGTTGCCGGTTTCATCTACCTGCTGGTAGTAGAGCTTCAGCTCTTTCTGGTTCTGCGCGTAGCAGTCACCAATCATGCTGATGGCAGAGACGCCCATGCCGAGCAGATCGGTATCGCCCTGGGTGGTGTAACCCTGGAAGTTGCGGTGCAGGACCCCTTCGCGCTGGGCAACGGCCAGCTCGTCATCAGGACGGGCAAAGTGATCCATGCCGATAAACTGATAGCCGGTTTCGGTCAGCGAGGTGATGGTTTCCTGCAGGATATCCAGCTTCTGCTGGGCAGAAGGCAGATCGGCATCTTTGATTTTGCGCTGGGCGGCAAAGAGCGTCGGCAGATGCGCGTAGTTAAAGACGCTCAGGCGGTCCGGACTGAGTGCAGCCACGCGCTTCAGCGTAAAGGCGAAGCTTTCCGGCGTCTGCTTTGGCAGGCCGTAAATCAGGTCAATATTGGTCGACGTAAAACCGATGTCACGCGCATGGTTGAGTAAGGCAAAGATAAAGTCTTCGTCCTGCTCGCGGTTCACCAGACGCTGAACCTCTTTATTGAAGTCCTGCACGCCCATGCTCAGGCGGTTGAAGCCTTCTGCGCGTAAGTGATCCAGCACATCCAGCTCAATTTCGCGCGGATCGACTTCGATCGAGATTTCAGCGTCGTCGTTAAAACTGAAATTGCCGCGCAGCAGGGTCATCAGGCGGCTGATTTGCGCTTTATTCAGATAGGTTGGCGTACCGCCGCCCCAGTGCAACTGGCTGACGTGACGGCCTTTAAACAACGGCGCGCGATGCACAATTTCCTGTTCAAGCGCGTCAAGGTACTGGTCGGCTTTATGCTGCTGGCGGGTCACGATTTTATTGCAGCCGCAGAAGTAGCAAAGCTTGTGGCAGAACGGAATATGGACGTAGAGCGACAGCGGACGCTCAGGATAGCGCGCAACAGCCTGCTGAAAATCCCCCTCGCCGAAGGCATCGGAGAACTCCAGCGCGGTGGGGTATGACGTATAACGCGGCCCGGAATAGTTATATTTCTGGATTAGGGCCAAATCCCAGTCGATAGTTGGTGCTGACATGCTCACTCCTTCCGTTGGTGTCGCGTTCGTATACGGCGGCCCGCTCTGACCCCATTGCGGGCCATCATTCGGGTGCGCAGCCACTTCTGTCGCCGCGACAACCGCCGTAGTTTAACGAATAACCACACCAGATAACATATAACCGGAAGGGTTATAAGCAGGACTATCGAGCCTGCCGGGTGCAAATGTTAGTTTCCACCCTTCAGAAGACGCATCATATCTTCCTGCTTTTCGTCTTCTTCTTCGTCGTCTTCGTCATCGTAAGACAGACCCAGCTTCTGCATCAGCTCGTCGATGCGATCCAGTTTGGCATCCACCCATGACTGCTCTTCAGCGGTCAGGGTTTCACCCTCTTCAAGACGTTCCAGCAGCGCGTCCAGGCGCTCATCGTTCTCCAGCAAATCCAGCTCAGCCTGCGGTGAAAGCATAGGTTTCTCGCTCTTTGGTTTGTGCTGCTTAGTGACCGGGGTGTCTGTCACACCCAGTGGAATGGGAGTTTTACTGCCGATACGAGGATCTTTCTGCTGCTTGCTTTTTGCAGAAGCGCCCGCTGCACCACCACCGTTGGCACGGCTACCCGCAGCATGACCGCGATGTTTTTTGTCGCGTTTGCGGTCGCGCGCTTCCTGGTTCAGTTCTTCGCGCGTTTTGCGGCGTGCTTTTGCAGGGCGTTTCGCGCCCGCAGCGGAGGTTGGTTTTTTCATGATGTTTTATCTTTAAGTCGTTTTCTTCAGTATAGAATTGCGGCGAAATCTAGCAGAAAGCAAGCAAAGAAAAAAGGCGACAGAGCAATCTGTCGCCTTTTTTCCTGACTCACAACCCTTAACGGGTCAGACATTCCATGTTTGCCAACAACAAACCCTGTTTATCCCTTGGCTAATACCGTCCGTGATACGGTTCCATTTCCTGTTAAAACGCCTCCGGGCGCTGGTCGTCCTGACAATCCTGCGTCTTCGCCTCCTGGCGCTCCTGACCCTTATCCTTAAGTCATCATCCTGTTGGCTTCCTCGCCTTGCCGCATACTTTACCGTGTTCGCTTAAACTAACAAGCAACGAAACGGTACAAAAACGGATTTTCAGATAATTACCTGGAAATAAGATGATGATTTAAAACAGTTTGCCTTTTTCTTGCTCCTGCGATTTCTCTGAAATCTCCCATAGTACGTATAGCCAATCTCTCACAGCGGCCAGGGCTTAAGCCTACAGGCTGAGTGCAATGAAAAAAGTCTTTTGCCCGCATTCAGGTATAATCCCCCTCAGATTACGATTTTTGGAGACGACCACGTGACTACCTGGAACTACCAACAGACGCATTTTGTCACCAGTGCGCCCGATATTCGCCACCTCCCCTCTGATACCGGTATTGAAGTGGCCTTTGCTGGCCGCTCTAATGCGGGTAAATCCAGCGCCCTGAATACGCTGACCAATCAGAAGAACCTGGCGCGTACCTCAAAAACACCTGGCCGTACCCAGCTGATCAACCTGTTTGAAGTCGCAGAGGGCAAACGCCTGGTCGACTTACCGGGGTACGGTTATGCGCAGGTACCCGAAGAGATGAAAATCAAATGGCAGCGTGCGCTGGGTGAATACCTCGAAAAACGCATGTGCCTGAAAGGTCTGGTGGTATTGATGGATATTCGCCACCCGCTGAAAGATCTCGATCAGCAGATGATCGACTGGGCGGTGGCAAGCGATATCGCCGTGCTGGTGCTGCTGACGAAAGCCGATAAGCTGGCAAGCGGCGCGCGTAAAGCGCAGGTGAATATGGTTCGCGAAGCGGTGCTGGCGTTCAACGGCGATGTGCAGGTTGAGCCGTTCTCCTCGCTGAAAAAGCAGGGCGTGGACAAGCTGCGTCAGAAGCTCGACACCTGGTTTAGCGAGCTGGAACCCGCGACGGAAGCGGAAGAAGAGTAATACCGAGCGCGGCAATGGCCGCGCTTTTTTTGCCTGAACATTTCTTTGCCGCAATAAAAAACGCCCCAGTCATTACTGACTGGGGCGGCTAAAATATTCAGCCAAATCCGATTACGTGAAGTAAAAGGTCTGAAAGATAGAACATCTTACCTCTGTACCCTACGCCGATAACTCTACCCCTTTTTGTGTTGCAGAAAAAGCACTTTTTGTAGTTTTTTTTCATTCTTTACATAGGGAATTCTAATGATCGTCACAAAACGCGCGTTGCCATGTTGCAAACTTACATAAAAAGCGCGTTATGCGAAGAACCCTTAGTGAGCCTGATCCCAGTTTTCACCACTTCCCACTTCCACCAGCAACGGCACGTCCAGCGTCATGCTGCTTTCCATCAGTTCGTGGATCTTCTTCGACACGGCGTCGAGGTCGTCCTTGTGCACTTCAAATACCAGTTCATCGTGTACCTGCATGATCATTTTCACACGCGGTTTCTCTTTCTCGAGCCAGGCATCCACGGCGATCATTGCACGCTTAATAATGTCCGCCGCGGTCCCCTGCATCGGGGCGTTGATCGCGGCACGCTCTGCGCCCGCGCGGCGCGCCGCGTTGCTGGATTTGATGTCCGGTAAGTAGAGACGGCGGCCGTCCAGGGTTTCAACGTAACCTTTCTCTTTCGCCTGCGCGCGGGTACGTTCCATATATTCCAGCACGCCCGGGTAGCGCTCGAAGTAGAGATCCATATACTTCTGCGACTCTTTACGCGGAATATTGAGCTGGCGTGAAAGGCCGAACGCGCTCATGCCGTAGATCAGACCGAAGTTGATCGCTTTAGCGCTGCGGCGCTGTTCGTTGGTCACGCTGTCCAGCGGCAAGCCGAAGACTTCCGCCGCGGTTGCCCGGTGGATATCCTTCCCTTCGGCAAACGCGGTCAGCAGGCCTTTGTCGCGGGACAGATGCGCCATAATGCGCAGCTCAATTTGCGAGTAGTCAGCAGAGACAATCAGATAATCCTCTGGTGCGATGAAAGCCTGGCGAATACGGCGGCCCTCTTCGTTACGTACCGGGATGTTCTGCAGGTTGGGATCGGTTGACGAGAGACGACCGGTCGCCGCGACAGCCTGATGATATGAGGTGTGCACGCGGCCCGTTTTCGGGTTGATCATCAGCGGAAGCTTATCAGTGTAGGTAGACTTCAGCTTCGCGAGACCACGGTACTGCAGAATCACTTTTGGCAGCGGGTAGTCCAGCGCCAGCTCTTCCAGCACCTCTTCAGAGGTTGAAGGCGCACCGCCAGGGGTTTTCTTCAGCGGCTTGATGCCCTGCTTTTCAAACAAAATGGTTTGCAGCTGCTTCGGTGAAGAGAGGTTAAACGGCTCGCCTGCAAGCTCATGCGCTTTCTGCTCCAGCTCGGTCAGGCGCTGCGCCAGCTCCCCGGAGTGGTTATGCAGCACAGTTGGATCGATTTTCACGCCGTTGCGTTCAATGCGGGACAGCACGGGTACCAGCGGCATCTCAATATGCTGGAACACATTCAGCGGACCTTCGTGCTTTTGCAGTTTTGGCCACATCTTCAGGTGGAGCTGCAGCGTAACGTCAGCGTCTTCCGCCGCGTAGCGTCCTGCCTCTTCAAGAGCAATCTGGTTAAAGGTGAGCTGATTTTTCCCTTTGCCGGCAATCTCTTCGAAGGTGATGGTTTTGTGCTTGAGCCAGCGGTCAGATAAGGAATCCATATCATGGCGGCCCGCGACGCTGTCCAGAATGTAAGATTCAAGCATGGTGTCGAAGGCGATCCCGCGCAGTTCAATGCCGTAGTTTTGCAGAATGCCGCGGTCGTACTTGAGGTTTTGCCCAACCTTGAGCGCCTTTTCATCTTCCAGGATCGGCTTCAGCAGTTCAAGCACGCGTTCACGGGAGATCTGTTCCGGCGCATCCAGGTAATCGTGCGCCACGGGAACATAGGCCGCATGACCTGGCGCTGTCGCAAATGACAGGCCTACCATATTGGCAGAGATGTTATCGAGACTGTCCGTTTCGGTGTCAAAGGCAAAGACCGGCGCCTTTTTCAGTTTCTCGATCCAGGCAATGAGCTGTGACTCTTCAAGAAGAGTTTCATAATTGTCGAAGGAAAGCGCCACGGCTTCTTCTTCCGCCTGCTCTTCTGCATCAACGACAATCGTCTCCTTCGGCTTTGTGGAAGGTTTTGCCCCTTTTGCCTGCAGCCATTTACCGGCTTCCACGTCAGTGGTCCAGCGCTTAAATTCGTATTTCTTAAACAGGCTTAGAAGCTCGTCCGCAGAAGGCTGCTGCACTTCCAGCTGTTCACAGCCCAGTTCGAGCTCGACATCGGTTTTGATTGTGGCCAGCTTATAGGAGAGATAAGCCACCTCTTTGTTCTCTTCCAGCTTCCCAGCCATGGTTTTGGCACCACGGAAGGAGAGACCGGCGATTTTGTCTGATTCCGCGTAGAGCGTATCCAGCCCGCCCAGCCCCTGAAGCAGCGCCTGCGCGGTTTTCTCACCGACGCCAGGGACACCAGGAATGTTATCCGAGGAGTCGCCCATCAACGCGAGGAAATCGATAATCAGCTCTGGCGGCACGCCATACTTTGCGACCACCTCTTCCGGCCCAAGAATGGTGTTGGTCATAGTGTTAATCAGGGTAATCCCTGGCGTCACCAGCTGCGCCATATCTTTATCACCGGTGCTAATCAGTACCGGACGACCCATCTTTTCGGCTTCACGCGCCAGCGTACCGATGACGTCATCCGCTTCAACCCCAGAAACGGCCAGCAGCGGCAGACCCATCGCTTTCACCATCGCATGCAGCGGCTCTATCTGCGCACGCAGATCGTCAGGCATTGGCGGACGGTGGGATTTGTAATGTTCAAACAACTCGTCGCGGAACGTTTTGCCTTTCGCATCAAACACGACGGCCGCATGGGTTGGCTGATACTGAAGGATCAGGCTGCGCAGCATATTCAGCACGCCATACATTGCGCCGGTAGGTTCCCCTGCGCTGTTGGTCAGAGGAGGAAACGCATGGTACGCCCGATACAGGTAAGAAGAGCCATCGACGAGAATAAGAGGGTTTTCTGGGATCTGAACCATAATGTCCGTGCCTTTAATCAATTTATGCGTAAAGGATGCCACAGAAGGATGAAAACATCAGTTATTCAGGCCCGATACAGGAAAAGATTTTGCGATCGTGAGGATCGCTCGTAAAAATCAAACTGTGGATAAGTTTGTGAGTATTTTCACTTCACATGAATAACAGACGTAAAAAATACATATAAGGCAATATTTAGATCTTAATTATCAGATTGTTATGTTATGAGATCGCCTCTATATGGCCAACTGATGACAATTTAGTCTATGTGGATATAAGCCTTGATTTACGCGGAACGACAGCGAAATCTTCTGCGCCGGGGTAAAAGCCGCCAAATCACCCTGTGAAAGCGCCATTCATTTGTCTGTTTTCTGGTAAAATCAGCGCCCAGCGTCGACTATCCGGTCGCTCACTTACAGCTAACCACCTGAAAAAGCTCATCATGTCGAGATTGCTCGCTGCAATAACATTACTGCTAAGCATCATTTTAACTATCCTGGTGACGATCGCCTGTTCCGTACCGATCATTCTCGCCGGGATCATTAAACTGCTGCTGCCTGTACCCATGGTGTGGCGAGCCGTGTCCGCATTTTGTAATTTCATGATGTTTTGCTGGTGCGAAGGACTGGCGATCCTGTTGCGCCTTAACCCGCACCTGATGTGGGATGTCAAAGGGCTGGAGAACCTTAACAAAAAGAACTGGTACCTGCTGATCTGCAATCACCACAGCTGGGCGGACATCGTGGTGTTATGCGTGCTTTTTCGCAAACACATCCCGATGAACAAATATTTCCTGAAACAGCAGCTCGCCTGGGTGCCTTTTATCGGGCTGGCCTGCTGGGCGCTCGATATGCCGTTTATGAAACGCTATTCGCGCAGCTATTTGATTCGTCATCCGGAACGTCGCGGTAAGGATGTGGAGACCACGCGCCGCTCCTGTGAAAAGTTTCGTGCGCATCCAACGACCATCGTGAACTTTGTTGAAGGCTCCCGGTTTACGGAAGAGAAGCGCCAGCAAACGCGCTCTCCGTATCAGCATCTGTTGCCGCCAAAGGCAGCGGGGATTGCGATGGCGCTTAACGTGCTGGGAGCACAGTTCGATAAACTTCTTAACGTCACGCTCTGCTATCCGGAAAACGATAAGACGCCGTTCTTCGATATGCTCAGCGGCAAACTGACGCGTATTGTCGTGCACGTCGACCTGGTTCCGATTGACGCTGAACTGCACGGTGATTACGTAAACGATAAGAACTTCAAACGTCGTTTCCAGCAGTGGCTTAATACGCTCTGGAAAGAGAAAGACGAACAGATAGACAAGATAAAATCTTCATACAAAAACGCCGGTCAGTGACCGGCGTTTTTACATTAACGAAATTACTTCTTCTCAACCAGGTATTTCACGGTATCTGCATACTGCTGTACGAAAATATCCATGCTGCTGGTGTCCATGCCCTGCATGTTCAGCTGATATTTGCCGTTAACAAACATCGCCGGAACGCCCTGAAGCTGGAGGTCAGCAGCCGCTTTTTCCTGCTGGGCAACCAGTGATTTCACCACGAAGCTGTTCCATGCGGCATCGTACTCTTCACCTTTCACGCCGGCATCAACGAACACTTTACGGATATCCGCAGTGGTCTGAACGGTCTGGGTTTTCTGTACGGCTTCAAACATTGGCGAAGTGATCTTATCTTCTACGCCCAGTGCCATCGCCACCGCCCATGCCTGAGTCAGGTCTTTACCCAATGGGCCCAGGAACTCGACGTGGTACTTGGTCATTTTGGTGCCTTCCGGCAGCTTTTTCTTCACGTTGTCAGAGACATGCAGCACCTGCTCGAACTGGTAACAGTGTGGGCAATAGAACGAGAAGAACTCCAGTACCTGTGGCTCGCCAGCGACCGGCTTCTCCAGCGTGATGTACTGTTTGCCGTCGGTAAACTGTGCAGCAGAAGCGCTAAATGCCAGAATCATACCTGCCAGCGCCAGCCAAATTTTTTTCATGATTAACTCTCTCCTGGGTGTGTCCATTAATACATCGGCGTTAATTGCAGAGGGGGCTCCTGAAGAACCTTAACCTGCTCAGTAAATGTAGATATCTGGCTACGCCAGTAATCCTCTCCGGTAAGCCACGGGAAATTACGAGGAAATGCCGGATCGTCCCAACGCCTGATTAACCATGCGAGATAATAAACAAAACGCATCGCACGTAAAGGCTCAATCAGGGCAATTTCGTCTGAATTAAACGGGCTAAATTCTTCATAAGCTTCAATAATGGTTTCAAGCTGCATGCGTTGCTCGGCTTTGTCGCCATTCAGCAGCATCCACAGGTCCTGAACCGCTGGCCCCATACGCGCATCATCGAGATCGACAAACAGCGGTCCATCACGCCAGAGAATATTCCCGGCGTGACAATCGCCATGCAGACGCAGGACGGAAATATCATCGCGCCAGCAGGTTTTCACTGCAGCAATAAGCTTATCGGTGGCGTTGAGGAAATCATCCTTTAGCGCTGCGGGGATCATTGCAGACGTTTCGAATATTGTGCGCGGTTCAAGAAGGTATTCCTGAATCCCCATAGTCGGGCGGGCAATAAAGGCTTTTTTGCGTCCCGTCTGGTGTATACGCCCAAGATAGCGGGCAACCCACTCCATCTGATCGATATTATCCGCTTCAAACTGACGGCCACCCAGACTTGGGAATACTGCGTAGTAATACCCTTCGTGCGTAAGGAGCGTTTGGTTATTGAATTTTAGCGGTGCGGCAACGGGGACATCGTCATCCAGCAGATCGTGAGCGAACTGATGCTCTTCCTGAATTTGTTCAGCGGACCAGCGTTCAGGACGATAGAATTTTACGACATAGCGCTGACGATCCTCGTCCTGAAATTGATAGACGCGGTTTTCGTAGCTGTTTAACGGTGTTAGCCCGGAATCCACCCGAATACCCTGTTCAAACAGGGCATCCATAATGGTGTCCGGGTGTAATGTCTGGAAAGTAAAAGCCTGGTCGTTCATCCGATCATCCGGAAATTATACGAATGATTCAGGATATCATCTTGTGGCGATTTCGGTGCCGCCGCTTACAAGCTTTTACTCTTTAATTACGCCTCGGGCGCGCAGCAATGCAGTCTTAAAATCTTCCTCATAATCTTTCTGAATACCAGGAATAACAGCATCTTTGGCAGAGTCGCGCATTTTAAGGTGGTAGATCAGGATGTCGTCAGAAAGGTCTGCCAGATCGCCGTCAAAACCTGACTCTTTTGCCAGTTTCTGTAAAAATTGCATCAGATTGAGCTCTGGCTCTTTCTGCCAGGCGGGCTGGAGGAGTTCAATAACTTCATTCAGACGTTTACATTTCATGGTGGTGCTCCTTTCATTTAGAGTGACACGTTAGCAGGGTCAATCCCACAATAAAAGAGGCGATATTCGTGAATGTTAGCCAGGAAATCATCGGGGTCGTTCTGGCAGGCGGCAGAGCAACGCGAATGGGCGGTAAAGATAAGGGGCTTCAGCTTCTTAATGGAAAACCCTTGTGGCAGCATGTCGCCGATACGCTCGCAGGTCAGGTGACGACTATAGCCATCAGCGCTAACCGGCATATCGACACTTACCGGCGCAGCGGCTACGGCGTTTATCAGGATAGCCTTGAGAATTACCCGGGCCCGCTTGCCGGTATGCTTTCGGTCATGCAACAGTCGCAGGGTGAGTGGTTTATCTTCTGCCCCTGCGATACCCCGTTTATTCCGTCCTGTCTTGTCGAGCGTCTGTTCCTGCTTCGTGGTACGGCGCCTGTGGTTTGGGTGCATGACGGCGAACGTGACCATCCTGCTGTCGCGTTGATGCATCGATCGCTTGCACCTGCTCTGCTGGCCTACCTGGCTGCGGGAGAGCGCAGGGTGATGGTCTTTATGCGTGAGTCTGGCGGCCATTCCGTTGATTTTAGCGATGTGAAATCAGCGTTTGTGAACGTAAATACGAGTGAAGATTTGCAGATGATGCAGGAGAAAAGATGATACCTGTTGTAGCCATTTCCGCCTGGAGTGGGACCGGGAAAACCACGCTGTTGAAAAAGCTCATTCCCGCGCTTTGTGCCAGAGGGCTTCGCCCTGGTTTGATTAAGCATAGTCATCACAACATGGACATTGATACGCCCGGAAAAGACAGCTATGAGCTGCGTAAGGCCGGAGCAGCACAAACGATGGTAGCAAGTCCTCAGCGCTGGGCGTTAATGACAGAAACGCCGGATGAGGCGCCGCTGAATCTCGCTTATCTGGTTAGCCGGATGGATCACTCCACGCTGGATCTGGTGCTGGTTGAGGGGTTTAAGCATGAGGCTGTGCCTAAGATCCTACTTTTCAGAAGCGATGCCGGGCATGATTTGAGCGAGTTAATGCTGGATGAGCATGTGATTGCGGTGGCCAGCGATGTGGCAGTGGAACTTGAAGTTCCTGTGCTGGATTTAAATGATGTGGACGGGATTGCGCAGTTTATTGTGGCGTGGAGTGCGGTCTGACTTGCCAGGTGGCGGCTTTGCCTTAACCGGCCTACCGTTTTTTGGCGCAGAAACGCAAAAAGGC
>NZ_ALNS01000022.1:0-15462 GCF_000286655.1 Enterobacter sp. SST3
ACTTGTTCGCACCTTCCTTAACAACAAACCATTATTTTCATCAGGAATAACAACCTGCTTAACTTTTAGGTCTGACCAATGCCTTTTGTACTCTTGAAACTTCTGCTTACCCTTTAAGGCAAAAAATGTCCAATACGTGTTAAATCCCTTACCTTTCAGAACCAATGTATTTTTAGAAATATCAAATGGCACAGTTGACAGATGCATCACACAAGTGTGATCACCAAAAATAAACATTGGACTTTGCAAGGATGCATTAAACGAAGGTTCTTCATCGTGATAACCCTGATAAATCTTAGCCCCTTGCTCAAGCACTGGATGCTGTCCAAATTGCTTAATACAATCAGCGGGAAAGGTATTTTTTACTTTTAATCTGTTGATAATATTTTCAACATTCTCAGTCCTCCAACCTTCCGGAATCTCCCCCAACTCACTCTCCTGCATCGCAGACGGAAACAGCTCTGCCGTTGCTTTTAACTCAGCATATTGCTCAGGGTGTTCACGCTCAAAAACCGCCAGCGCATCAGCATCTTTCCCGGAAATCGCCGTCATGGCTGCAAGAGTCGCGTCTTCCTGCGAACCGCCCTCTTCCAGCACAGCCATTTTAGTTTTTACCGGTTCAAAATCTACAAACCAGCTCTTGAACAGGGCTTGCGCCATTTGTTCGAGGGTTTGATTTATTTTTTCATTTATTTGAGATTTCAATGCCAGAGAAGTCATGGTTTTTGCAATCCAAGACTCATGTTCCCCCAGTCGAGGGATTTTCAAATCCTTGAGTACAGGAATTCGCACATTACTTACTGTCGTACCTGTTCCCTCATTCCAGGAAATTTGATGTTGTACATAAGGAGACTGCAAGGCCCAAAATAAATAATATGGATCAATTTCACTATTGGCCCTTAATAAAACCTGACGTTGGCCCAGGCAACAATCTATTCCTTCAGGAATTAAGCAAACCTCTCCCATTGGAGCCTCACGAGTAAATACAATATCATTCACTCTTGGTTTTGCTCTCTTAATCCTACTCTTGTACCCATCTTCATCTGTGAAGCTCGGTGCGGAAAGATCCAATACACCATTACGAATATTTTGATTTCGGAGAACAATAAAACCCTTATCCGTCCATTTTGGTGTGGAGTGAGGACAATCAATAACTAACTCACAAAGATCCTCAAGGCGCTGCTCTTTAAAACTCATAACCCAGCCCCCCCAGATTCGCCTTAATATGCTTCTCCAGCTTCGCACTCTCTTCCAGTTGGTCTTTCAGTTGTATTGTCAGCCGTGCCATCTTCTCGGCAAACGGCTCATCATCTTCATCCTGCTCGGCGGCACCAACGTAACGCCCTGGGGTCAGCACAAAGTCGTTTTTCTGAATATCTTCCAGCGTCGCGGAGAAGCTGAATCCGGCTTCGTCTTCGTAGTCTTTATCCGCCTGCCAGGCGTGGAAGGTGTCAGCAATTTTGGCGATATCCTCACGGGTAAAATCGCGCAGCACGCGGTCTTTCATATAGCCAATCTGGCGCGCGTCGATAAACAGCACTTCGCCTTTGCGGTGTGATTTGCCGTTGCCGCCGGTTTTGTCTTTGGTCAGGAACCAGATACAGGCCGGGATTTGAGTATTGGTAAACAGTTGTCCTGGCAACGCCACCATGCACTCAACGAGATCGGCTTCGATTAGGTTGCGGCGGATCTCGCCTTCGTTGTTGGTGTTGGAACTCATCGAACCGTTGGCCAGCAGCAGTGCCATCGAACCTTTCGGGGCCAGGTGGTGGATCATGTGCTGCATCCACGCGAAGTTGGCATTACCCTGCGGCGGCGTGCCGTACTTCCAGCGCACGTCATTTTCCAGCTTCGCGTTCCACCACTCCTTCATGTTGAACGGCGGGTTAGCCATCACGAAGTCGGCGCGCAGATCTGGGTGCTGATCGTCCAGCAGCGTATCGGCGTTTTTGCTTCCGAAGTTAAAGTCGATCCCGCGGATCGCCATGTTCATCGCCGCCAGTTTCCAGGTGGTCGGGTTGGACTCCTGGCCGTAAACGGAAATTTTCTGCTTCTGCTCGGCGGCGTTGTACTGCTTCTCGCCCGCGTGCTCTTCAATAAAGCGGTCGCTGGAAACAAAGAACC
The DNA here is from genome assembly GCF_000286655.1 of Enterobacter sp. SST3. Taxonomy (NCBI): domain Bacteria; kingdom Pseudomonadati; phylum Pseudomonadota; class Gammaproteobacteria; order Enterobacterales; family Enterobacteriaceae; genus Enterobacter; species Enterobacter sp. SST3. The sequence continues at coordinate 2,125 of NZ_ALNS01000022.1, forward strand.
CGCCGGAGCCCATCGCCGGGTCATATACACGGCCGTTGTAAGGCTGGAGCATTTCGACAATCAGGGTCACGATGCTTTTTGGCGTGTAGTACTGGCCGCCCTGCTTACCTTCCGCCAGCGCGAACTGCCCGAGGAAATACTCGTAAACGTGGCCAAGAATATCTTTGCTCTTTAAGTTGAGCTTCTCGCCGTTATATTCCGGGTTGCTGAAGTTGGCATCCGAAAAGGTATTAATCAGCCCGGTTAACACCTCGTTGCCCAGCTGATACTGGCTAATGCGGTTCAGTATACCTTTCAGCTTCGGGTTGGTTTTTTCAATTTCATCTAACGCATTGTCCACCAGCCAGGAAACGGAGCGCAGCTTGACGTCCTGTCCGGTGGTTTCATCTACCCACAGCACCGTGCCTGTCGGCAGCATTGCTTTGTTTTTCAGCGTGTCCCAGCGAGCGGCTTTCGGCACCCAGAAGATGTTCTTTTCGGTGTAGTAATCTTCCACTTCCAGTTCATCGGCAATCGCCTGTGCGTACTCTTCGTCGGACTCATAATCCTCCCGCGACATGGCGTAGATGTTGTCCGGGTTGCCGACATCGCGAAACAGGGTGATGAGCTCCTGCTGACGGGCTTCAAAGGCATCGGAAACATACTTCAGGAAGATGAGCCCCAGCACCACATGCTTGTAGTTGGCGGCATCCATATTGGCGCGCAGCTTGTCGGCGGCCTTCCAGAATTTATTATCCAGCTCGTTCAGGAACTGTTGTTCGGCGTTGTTCATGAAAATCCTCGAGGTCGATCGCAGCGAAAGCGCAAAAATGCCTTATCGCAAATTTAGTTTTGGAATGCAGTTCGCAAAATGATACCCGGAACGTTAATGATTACAAACGAAACAACGTAAAGAAATTTGCTTTTGATCGCTAAATAATAGGAAACTAAACCGCCATTCCATTAAATCTCCCTGCATGTACCGCTCATCCCATGAACGGGTGGGGTTGTTTGCGGATCGCGGCGCGACGATGGCTATCACAACAAAGAAATTTTGATTAAAGGTAATCAGATTGTTGTCGATGGTAATTTAAATGCTGATTAATATATTCAACGGGTAAAAATATGTCCTGGCTTAATTCATTTTTAGTGACGCTTACATCTGTGGAGCCCCATAATGTGCCCTTCAGCGTAATCTGCATCGTGAGCCTGGCCGTTGCCTGCTTTATTTTCTTTTATTTATTCCGGGCCATTAACATTGTTAACAGCCTGAAAAAATACACCCAATCAATTAATAGCATTGAAAGCAATTCCCCAGAGGAACAGCTCGCCCATCTTCAAAATCTCTTTAAGCGCCCTGAACTCAAACACGCGTGGAATGAGTTTGAAGAGTCGTTACACCCGCAGAGTGAGCTGGAAGGTGGGGAAGAAAAAATCGTCCGCATTCGTGCCACGGCGCCAAGCTCGAGCTACTTCTCTGAGCAGCAGTTAGTCGATATTCCACTCAATACGGAATTCTTCAAACACCTGCCCGGTATTCTGACCGGTGTGGGGATTATCGGTACGTTTTACGGCCTGATGATTGGCCTCAACCACTTCGACCCCAGCACGCCGGAGCAGGTTACCAGCAGTGTCAATAATTTGCTGCACGATGTGTTGTACGCATTCCTTGGCTCTGCCGTGGCTATTGCCGCCTCTATTTTCGTCACCTGGCTGGAAAAACTGTCCATCGCCAAGTGTTATAAGTATCTCGAAAAATTTACCGCCGCTATCGACAAGCTCTACGTTAGCGGCGTGGGGGAGGAATACCTCGCCTCGCTGGTGAAATCCAGCAACGAAAGTGCTACCCAGGCGCGTCACCTGAAAGAGAGCCTGGTTACCGATCTTCGTGACATGCTGCTGCATCTCGCCGAAAGCCAGAAAGTTGAAAATGAACGCCTCGCGAATACATTAAGCAACACCTACCGAGAATCTGGCGCACAGTTTGCTGATCAGGTGAGTGGCGCAATCGAAAATAGCCTGAAGTCACCGCTGGATAAAATTGCGGGTGCGGTTCAGACCGCCAGCGGCGATCAAAGCGGTATGGTACAGAACATGCTGCAGGATGTGCTGACCGCATTTATGGCGAAGCTCGATACCACCTTTGGCCAGCAGTTTACGAATCTCAACGAAATGATGGGGCAAACCGTCGGGGCTATCCAGACGATGCAAAGCGGCTTCTCCGCTCTGCTGCAGGATATGCGTCAGGTCAGCGACGATTCCCGCCAGGGTAGCGCGCAGTTAATTGAACAACTCCTCTCTGAAATGAAATCGGGCCAGCAGGCCATGCAGGCAGGCATGAATGACATGCTGACCAATTTACAAGCCTCTGTTGCGAAAATAGGCGCTGAGGGTGAAGGTGCCGGTGAGCGCATGGCACGACAGCTTGAGAAAATGTTTGCCGATAGCGAAGCACGGGAAAAAGCCCAGGCAGAACATATGTCCGCCTTTATTGAAGCTATTCAGAATTCAGTGCAGCAGGGACAAAGCGCAACCATGGAAAAAATGGCGGCCTCTGTCGAAGCACTCGGGGAGCAGTTGGGCAGTCTGTTTGGCCAGATAGATAAGGGTCAGCAACAGATATCAGCGAACCAGCAGGCTAACCAGCAGTCTCTGCACGAACAGACGCAGCGTGTGATGAGTGAAGTAGACGATCAGATCAAACAGCTGATTGAAACCGTTGCTAGTCAGCATCAGGGAACCACCGAAACGCTGAACAAACTCGCAGAACAGACCAACCGACAGATTCAGGATATGCAAAATGGCGCGGATAAAATGCGTGTTGCCGCCGAGCGTTTTGAACACGCAGGCGATAAGGTGTCGGAAGCGAATCACCTGACGGCTGACGTACTGAATAAAGCGCAATCGGCGGGTTCATCGCTCTCCCTTGCCACCAGCGAACTCACTTCAGTAGTGAGCGATTATCGTAACAATCGAGAAGCCGTCAGCAAATCCATTGCCATGCTCGAATTGCTCGCAGCAAATACCCAGTCTGAACAAACCACCCGTAGTCAGTTCATCACCGATCTTAAGCAGCACGCAGAGCGCTTGCAGAGCTATAACCGTGAAGCCCAGACCTTTATGGAAAATGTCAGCGATGTGCTTGGGAAAGGTTTTGAAGACTTCTCAGAAGGTGTTTCACGCAGTCTCGATAAGACGCTGGGCAAACTGGATGTCGAAATGGCGAAAGCCTCTAATCTGCTTGCGGGCTCTGTTGAACAGATCGGTGAAAGCGTCAGCGAGCTTGATGATGTACTGTCTCGCGTGCGTGCATGAGGGGGTGACAGCTGATGTTTGGTAATGCATTTGGTGTTAAAAAACGTCGCAGTGATGAAGCTGAGAAGCCCTTCTGGATTTCTTACGCCGATCTGATGACCGCCATGATGGTGTTATTCCTGGTGGTGATGGTCGCGTCGCTAAGCTCCGTTACACAACGAATTCAACGCGCGGAGCAAGGGGAAAAAGTCAGAGGGCAGGACATCGCCAGATTATGTGAGCGCCTGGAACTGCATGCCCGCAGTGTAAACAAAACCATCGTGGTGGATTGCCACGATAACCGCATCAGCTTTGGTGAAGCTGGTCGTTTCGACCACAACCGTTTTTTCCTTAATGCTGAAGGGCAAAAAGCATTACAGGATGTCGTTCCGCTGGTGCTGGAGGCATCCGACAGTGACGAAGGCAAAAAGTGGTTTAAGCAAATCGTCATTGAAGGGTTTACCGATACCGATGGCTCGTATCTTTACAACCTGCATCTCTCCCTGCAGCGCTCTGAGTGGGTGATGTGCAGTTTGCTCGATAGCCGTAGCCCTCTGCAAAAAAGCATTTCTGCAGAACAGCAGATCCAAATCCGTAAGCTTTTCCTTGCGGGGGGTGTCTCATTTAATAACGCGAAAGAGAGCAAAGAAGCCAGTCGCCGCGTTGAGTTGCGTATGCAGTTCTTCGGGCTGAAAGATAAGCATGATGCCGCAGACGAGGTGGATTTCCCGCCCGTTGTGAATAAAGAAGTTTGCCAGCTGGTAATGCCGCAATGACGCCCGCGTTGAATTCTCTATCGCAGCGCATCGCAGCAAAGCTCTCTTCCAGCCAGCAGGAGGAGCATTATCTGCGCAATGATTTCCACGCGCTGGCCTCTGCTGGCCGCGAGATGGAAAAACGATTTGATAAAGCAGAGAAAATCCCCACGCCCCCACATGAAATGCGGCTGGCAGCGCTGCGTCGTTTTCGTCTTGCGGAAGAACTGAGTGAACGTGAATGGCGGATGGTGTTTTATGGCCTCGCCGATAGTGACCCACAACATCCAGGCCAACCGGTATTACTCGAAGATGATGCGTTCTTCCCCGAAATAAACAGTGCAATAGAAAAAAGAATAGAAACCAAGACGCTGAAACGTCGGGACTGGGCAGCACTCTGTTCAAGCTATTTTGCCTACAGGCATGAGTCTCCTGAAACAAACCCGCACTGGTGTGTGCTACGCGGGCATATTGCCAAAGGCTACTTCGTGGTGAAAGCGGCTATCCGCAGAGAAAAATCGTGGATGAAAACCATCGAGTTTTATCACGACATTTTTACGCCTCAGGCTGGCGGTGTAATATCCCAACAGTTGCTTTCCGGTGAAAGTAACTCTTTATCATCATTAGAAAAAATAGCGCAAATCCCCGATAGCAGCTGGTTGTGGAAACGTATTTTCACCGTATTGCTGGCGCAGCTTGATACTCTGGACGATCCTCATTTTCTGGAAAAAATCAGTTGGATATTAGGCCTGGCGGCGCAATGGGTGCGTTTTCGTGATGACATTATGACGGCGACACTGACCCGCTATTACCATTCAACCTATCGCGATCAAGCGCATTCCGCCCTGAAACAGGCCGCCCTCGAATACTGGGATAACCCTCAGCTCAAGAGTCAGCAGAATAAGTGGCATCAGTATGTTTCTGAGCCTGTCGCTGCAATGGTGCGTGGCTGGTTAGCAAAACAGGATCTGATGCACTTCTTTGAACTGCTTCGCGGAAACGGCGATGTTGACCAGGCGCGACTGCACTACTGGCTGCGCTTTGCGAATCAGATGGGATTCACCCGTATCGTGATGGGGCCAGATGCCTGGCATGATCGTGGAAGCGATTTTGTGAAATTCCGCGAGGAAAACAAAGGACGGTTGAGCCAGTTACGAGGCGGACGTAATCTGGATAACGCCATGATCATGCAAATCAATGACTATTTGTTCGTTGAGTTTTCCGGAACCGGTAATGCAATGTATGCCTACAGGATCGGCCATGCCCCCTTTAACCCGGAATCACGAACCTTGGACATCAACATACATCTAAAAGATCAGGGACGCTGTGCACTCCGAATGCCACATATGCCACGAGCCGAAGGTTATAACAAAGTCCGCATAACCGGCTGGATGCTGAAATACGATGATGAGCTGCGCAAGCTGGGTATCCGCTGGATGGCTGAAGAACCCGTCAAATTTATAGATAAAAAAGCGCCCTCACCCGCCTCGGTATCTGACATCAAAATCATCAATCCATTGCGGGATACAGCAATACAGCGCCTGGTTGAAAATACCCCATGCATCGTCAGTGATAACCGACAAAAAGGCGGCGTGCTGTCCGTCCAGCTCAAAGCACCTGACGATATAACAGAAAGAGAGTTGCTTCGACTTGGGTTCACCCCTGTGACTAAAGAACCGCATCGCTACTGGATTAAATAATGCTGAAACGTCTGTTAAGTAAACTGACGGGAAACCGTCAGCAGATAGAACGCCACCTGAAGCATCAGTACCAGACTGAAGAAAACGGGCTCAGTTTTCCGCAATCGTTGGTTGATGACCCAGAGCTTTGGGCTCTGGCATCCTGGCTTGAGCAACTGGCAGAAGAAGACTATCTGATATCACTAACAGACCGATGGTTGTTGAGCTGGGAATCTCTGTATCGCCTGCTGGAAGATGAAGAACATGCCAGCAGTCTGCCTTTGATTGGCGTGCCTGAGGTTTTGCCCCTACGTGCAAGTTTGAGTTCGCGAGGAGCTTTAAGCGATAATAATTTCCGCGTCTGGATTGCTGAATGGGCTACGTTTCCCATGCGTCAATCGCTCCGCCTTAGCCGCACCGGGGCTATTTTTATTCATGAAAACCAGCAGTATCTGTTATCACGGGAAAACTGGGCGCTCTTGCAGGCAACCGAGCAGCTAAGCATGCAGCAAACTCAGGCTCCCGGCGAGACCACCAACCAACTGGGATGGGCTGCAATTCGCAAATGCGCGAAACAGGCTGCTGCAAAATTTGATGATTATTTAGAAAAAACGCACGTCATCAAACCCACTTCATTGTCGTTACGCCTGCGTAAGGCGACGGTTGCTGATACTGCCGTTATCGAGATTGAACCCCACTTTGAGGACCAACCCGCTAACTGGCTCGGCAGCTTTGACAAGAACTCACAGGTCCACGATAGCTATCGTATTCCCGGAGAGAACGGCGAGCTCAGCCATGTCATCATCCCACCTGAAGTAAAAGAAGTCCTGAATTCAATACACTCCATTCCCGGTCGCCGGGTTGCCGGTAGTGAAGCGCTTTCCTTTGTACGCAATCCCTATACTTTCCTGGGTGAAGATGCCGCCAGTGTTATTGCCCCCGAGGAACACGAACAGGCATTGGTTGATGCCCATATTTTCTTTCATCACTTCCAGCTTCAACCCCAGATTAATGATGAGAATAAGATAGAGAATATTACGCTGGTGCTGGAGCCGGTCTCACCCCTGCCGCAACCGGAGGTATCATTCCTGTTCTCGGCTCCATGGGAACTGGAAAAATTTGTTCAGGCCGTAGGGATAAGTGTTGCCGCGCAAATGCCAGCAGGTTCCTGGCAGGGTTACGAGCTGGAACTGAGCCAATTCACTGAACAGCAATGGCATGATTGCCAGTCGCTGTTGTCGCGCTGGCAGCAGGAAGTCGAAGGTAAAGAATTTAATGATGTTCTGGATCTGGGTAAATATGGCGATCGCGTCATTGGCATCGGTGAGTTTGAAAAAATATCCTCTCCCTGGCTGACCAAGGCGCAAAGTGAAAACTGGATCCCTGATGGCGACTTCTCCGAATTTTCGGTAGAAATGCTTGATGGTTGGCAACCTGATAACCTGCAGCATTTCGATGAACTGCAGGAAAGAATCACCCAGGCAGAAGCAACTGGCGAAACGCACATCATCTCCCCATGGAATGAGACTGAACTGCCGCTGGATGCAGCTAAAACCTTCAGTAAGAACTGGGAAAAACAGCAAAATGCAGCACATGAGTCAGAGGGCAATGTTGTTGAAAAAACAGCCCGGGCAGTGCTCAAAATTGAACAGAATATTGAAGAAGCTGTTTACATTAAAAAGCGAAGAGACTCACTTCTCAATGCACGCCATGCTGAACCTGAAATTCCACTGAGCCTGAAAGAGCACATCCGGCTTAAAGACCATCAGCGCGAAGGCGTGGCCTGGCTTCAGCAGCTTTTCCTTCGTTCACCTCAGGAAACCGCAGGTTGCCTGTTAGCGGATGATATGGGGCTGGGGAAAACGCTGCAAATCCTGAGCTTCCTGGTTTGGTTCATTGAAAAATTCCCTGACGAGCCACCAAGCCTCATCGTTGCCCCCGTTTCACTTTTGGATAACTGGGAACGTGAACTGGACAATTTCTTCTATACAGCCGGAATTCCTGTGATGAAATTGTATGGTGACACCATTAAAGCGGTGAAATACCCGAAACAGGCTATTCCTGCTCATCTGCAGTCCCAGGGGATCAAAAATTTGCTAAAACCCGGCTGGCAGGGTGAGGCGAAAATCATTCTGACAACCTATGAAACGCTTCGCGATCAGGAGTTTTCACTGGCGCGCCAGCCATGGTCCATCATGGTCTGCGACGAGGCTCAAAAAATAAAGAACCCGGCAGCATTAATCACTCATGCAGCTAATGCGATTCAAGCAAGATTCAAAGTGGCATGCACCGGCACGCCTGTCGAAAACACGCTTGTAGACCTGTGGAGCCTCTTTGATTTCGCCCAGCCGGGCCTGTTAGGTGCCCTTAATGAATTTGGCAAACATTATGTTCGCCCTATCGAGAACGAGGCGGGTCGGGATACAGGGCAGCTTGAAAGTTTACGCGCGTTGATTGAACCACAGACATTACGTCGAACCAAAGAAGAGGTCGCGCGTGATTTACCTCAAAAAATCGAAGTCGTTAGCTGTAAGCAGCTGCCGCTTTCTGGTCCTCAAAAGCAACTATATCTCTCTTCGATAGCAAACTGGCAACAACAGCAGGCACTTAGTGAAGGAATGCAGCAAGCAGGCTCAGGGATGTTGGGGCTATTACATCGTCTTAAACTCATCTGTGCACACCCGGCAGTCGTTAACCCTGAGCCTCGTTATCAGGAAGGGTCACCTAAGCTAAACTGGATGTTGAAAACACTGGATGAAATTAAGCATTCCAGCAAAGACAAAGTGATTATCTTTACTGAGCTACGCGATCTCCAGCGAGAAATTCAGCGTGCTGTTCAGCAGCGATTCGGTTTCCGTCCGGTCATCATCAATGGCGATACCAGCACTAAAAGTCAGAGCCAAAAAAGCCGTCAGCGATTGATTGATGATTTCCAGTCCCAACCCGGCTTTGGCGTGATTATTCTCTCCACCGTCGCAGTTGGATTTGGGGTTAACGTGCAGAAAGCAAACCACGTTATTCATTTCACCCGCTGCTGGAATCCGGCCAAAGAAGATCAGGCAACTGACCGCGCTTACCGTATCGGCCAGACAAAGGATGTGTATGTTTATTATCCAACGGTAATGGACTCTGAAATCACGACGTTTGAAGAAACACTAGACGAGCTCCTTCAGCGTCGTCGGACATTGGCCAGAGATATGTTGTGTTCTACACCGGATCTAACCAGCGCTGATTTTGAGAATATTTTAAAAGGGACATAACTACTCGAATTTCTCACTAAAAAGATACTTAGGTTTATTTCGAAGCCAAAACCTGTTGCTGAACACCTCCACAAGATGTGTTGTACATGCAGAGATAAAAATTGCCACATCAGGTTGAATTTATCATTAATATTCGGAAGATTGAACAATCGGTAATCACAATAGACTATTAGGATCAGCGTTCAACACTATAGCGTGTGACGTATTATACAAGCCGATGTGGCAATGGTTTACCATGGCGGTCAACGATCCGTTCATTAATCAATTGGCCATCGGACAGAACACACGAACAAATTGACACGATTATTGGTCGCAATTTCTCAAATACGGCACAAGAAGAAAACGTCTTTTACTTGAATGTAAGATAAGTATCTGAAAAAGATGGTGCCGATAATAGGAGTCGAACCTACGACCTTCGCATTACGAATGCGCTGCTCTACCAACTGAGCTATATCGGCCCTGAGAGGCCGGTTACGAGTGTAACCACGGGGCAAAAGGTTAGATCTATCCGGGTGATGCGTCAATGCCCTTTTGAATCAAACGGCTATTTTTGCATCACCCGTGATTATTTACGCACGAATCGTATCGTCGCCGATGCCAATCCACTTGTACGTGGTCAACGCTTCCAGGCCCATCGGACCACGCGCATGCAGTTTCTGCGTGCTGACGGCCACTTCCGCGCCCAGACCAAACTGTCCACCGTCGGTGAAACGGGTTGATGCGTTCACGTACACGGCAGAAGAATCCACCTCGTTCACGAAGCGATCGGCATTGCGCAGCGTACGCGTCAGGATGGCGTCAGAATGCTGCGTGCCATGCTCACGGATGTGCGCAATCGCGTCGTCAAGATCGCTCACGATTTTCACGTTCAGATCCAGTGACAGGAACTCGTCGTCGTACTGCTCCGCGTTTACCGGCACCACCGTTGCCGGGCCGTCTTTCAGCAGCGCCAGCGCCTTCTCGTCCGCGTGCAGCGTGACGCCACTCTCGGCCATCTGCTTGCTCAGGGCCGGCAGGAAGGTGTTTGCGATGCCCTGATGCACCAGCAGCGTTTCAACGGTGTTACAGGTGCTTGGACGCTGGGTCTTCGCGTTCACGATAATCTTCAGCGCCGGTGCAATCTCAGCGCTGTCGTCTACCACGATATGACACACGCCGATACCGCCGGTGATCACCGGGATCGTCGACTGCTCGCGGCACAGCTTGTGCAGGCCCGCGCCGCCGCGTGGGATCAGCATGTCGATGTATTTGTCCATGCGCAGCATTTCGTTGACCAGCGCGCGGTCCGGGCTCTCAATTGCCTGCACGGCACCCGCCGGCAAGCCACACTCTTCCAGCGCCTGCTGAATGACTTTCACCGTCGCGGCGTTGGTGCGCCAGGTCTCTTTCCCACCGCGCAGAATGGCGGCGTTGCCGGTTTTCAGGCACAGGGAGGCGACATCCACCGTCACGTTTGGACGGGCTTCATAAATAACGCCGATAACGCCGAGCGGCACGCGACGGCGCTCCAGGCGTAAACCGCTGTCCAGCAGCCCACCGTCAATCACCTGCCCTACCGGGTCGGCCAGATTGCAGACCTGACGAACATCGTCGGCGATGCCTTTCAGGCGGGCCGGGGTCAACGCCAGGCGGTCGAGCATCGCTTCGCTCAGACCGTTGCGGCGCGCTTCCAGTAAATCCTGCTCGTTGGCGAGCAAAATCTCCTGGGACTGAGATTCCAGATAATCAGCGATTTTTTCCAGCACGCGGTTTTTCTCGCGGCTGGAAAGGAGCGCCAGTTTGTAAGAGGCGGCCTTCGCGGCGGCGCCCATTTGTTCCAGCATGTTCTGGCTCCTTAACGAATAATCATGTCATCGCGATGCACGGCAACCGGGCCATATTCATAGCCCAGAATGGCGTCGATCTGCTGCGAATGGTGACCCGCGATGCGGCGCAGGGCATCGCTGTTATAGCGGCTTACGCCGTGGGCGATGTCGCGGCCTTCGAGGTTACGGATGCGGATCACTTCACCACGGGAGAAGTTGCCTGTCACGCTTTTAATTCCTTTAGGAAGTAATGAACTTCCTCGTTCCAGAATCGCGGCGGTCGCCCCTTCATCAACGACGAGTTCGCCCGCAGGTGGCGCGCCAAATATCCAGCGTTTACGGTTTTCCAGCGGGGATTCCTGAGCGTGGAAGCGGGTGCCGACGGAGATGCCTTCCATCACGTCGCCAATCACGCCAGGGCGGCTGCCCGCGGCAATGATGGTGTCGATACCGGCGCGGCACGCCACGTCGGCGGCCTGTAGCTTGGTCCCCATACCGCCCGTTCCGAGGCCGGACACGCTGTCACCGGCGATGGCGCGCAGCGCATCGTCGATGCCGTGAACGTCGGTAATCAGCTCGGCTTCCGGGTTGGAGCGCGGATCGGCAGTGAACAACCCCTGCTGATCGGTCAGAAGCAGTAATTTATCGGCGCCAGCCAGAATGGCGGCCAGCGCAGAGAGGTTATCGTTATCACCCACTTTGATTTCAGCGGTAGCAACGGCATCGTTCTCATTAATGACCGGAACGATATTGTTGTCTAGCAGCGCGCGCAGGGTATCGCGGGCGTTCAGGAAGCGCTCTCTGTCTTCCATATCCGCACGCGTCAGCAGCATCTGCCCGACGTGGATGCCATAGATAGAGAACAGCTGTTCCCAGAGTTGAATGAGTCGGCTTTGTCCCACGGCGGCCAGCAGCTGTTTAGAGGCGATCGTCGCGGGGAGTTCGGGGTAACCCAGGTGTTCACGCCCGGCGGCAATCGCCCCGGAGGTCACAATCACAATACGATGCCCTGCGGCATGTAACTGAGCGCACTGACGTACAAGCTCAACAATGTGGGCGCGATTTAGGCGGCGCGATCCGCCTGTTAACACACTGGTACCGAGTTTTACCACCAGCGTCTGGCTGTCACTCATGATTCTCTGCCGTTCAACGATAAGGGAAAGTAATGTCGAACGAACGTTTTAGCAGGAGTCAGCCCCGTTGCCAACTGCCTTAGCACATCGCGAAACACTTTGTTGCGCGGGATCAGGAAGCGTAGCGGGAGAATTTGACACTTTTATTACCGAAATAATAAATCACAGTTTTTTAAAATTATTCTTAGTTTGTCATAAAAGTTTCATTCCAGAACGATAAAACCCTTCCTGTTTTTTCACGGGACTTAAGCATGAGCTTATCGTCCAGCGAATTTTTTAGCGCGTTTATAAGACAGGATCGAAAATGAAAAAGAGCACTCTGGCATTAATGGTTATGGGCGTAGTGGCTTCTGCATCCGTTCACGCAGCTGAAGTTTATAATAAAGATGGTAATAAGCTGGACGTGTACGGCAAAGTGAAAGCCATGCACTACATCAGCGATGATGCCACCAAAGATGGCGATCAGACTTACGTTCGTTTCGGTTTTAAAGGCGAAACCCAGATTAACGATCAGCTGACGGGCTATGGTCGTTGGGAATCTGAATTTGCGGGTAACAAAGCCGAGAGCGACTCCTCTCAGAAAACCCGTCTGGCGTTCGCGGGCCTGAAGCTGAAAAACTTTGGTTCTCTGGATTACGGTCGTAACCTGGGTGCGCTGTATGACGTCGAAGCATGGACCGACATGTTCCCTGAGTTCGGCGGCGACTCTTCCGCTCAGACCGATAACTTCATGACCAAGCGTGCGACCGGTCTTGCCACCTACCGCAACACCGACTTCTTCGGCGCGGTTGACGGCCTGGACATGACCCTGCAGTACCAGGGCAAAAACGAAAACCGTGACGCCAAGAAGCAGAACGGTGACGGTTTTGGTACCTCTCTGAGCTATGACTTCGGCGGCAGCGATTTTGCCGTCAGCGGTGCTTACACTAACTCTGACCGCACCAACGCGCAGAACCTGCTGGCGCGTGGTCAGGGGCAGAAAGCCGAAGCCTGGGCTACCGGTCTGAAATATGACGCGAACGATATTTATCTGGCAGCGATGTATTCAGAAACCCGCAACATGACGCCAATTTCTGGCGGATTTGCCAATAAAGCGCAGAACTTTGAAGTCGTTGCACAATATCAGTTCGACTTCGGTCTGCGTCCGTCCCTGGGTTACGTCCAGTCTAAAGGCAAAGATATCGAAGGTATTGGTGACGAAGATCTGGTGAAATATATTGACGTTGGCGCGACCTATTACTTCAACAAAAATATGTCCGCGTTTGTTGATTATAAAATTAACCAGATTGACGACGATAATAAACTGGGCGTGAGCAGCGATGATATCGTTGCCCTGGGTATGACCTACCAGTTCTAAGATTATCCGAATAAGAAAATCCCGGCAGATAAGCCGGGATTTTTTTTGCCCGGTGGCGCTGCGCTTACCGGGCCTA